>CAZVNF010000069.1:0-19380 GCA_964628215.1 uncultured Draconibacterium sp. | reverse complement strand
ATACCATTGTTGGGAACGCACTCAGGGTTAGAGCTTCTGATATTAATCAGGATGGTACAGTTGAAAATGGCGACGTTATACCTTTACGACGTCGTATTGCAAATTTATTACCCAACCCAAATTACCTGGCACCAAATTGGTTTTTCTGGAACCCAAGCGTAGTAGTGAATTCGGTAAATTTGACCGGTATAGATATTCTAGGTATCTGTTCAGGTGATGTTAACGGATCATATCCGAATTAAGGTAAATATAATTAGACAATCCAAAAAAAATTAATATATGAAAAAACTATTAATATTACGAAATGGCTTACTTCTTATAGTCATGATTCTATTCGGTGTTAATGCACAATCTCAAGGTATAAAATTAGGGGGAACACGTACAGGATTGACTCCCGGAGACACATTGATGGTGCCACTTCGTATTACTGGAAATTCTATCCATACTGTAGAAATTGATTTTGACTATGATCAGAATGTTCTGACCCCACAGGCTAATGTATTTTCTCAAGTATACTTTCCGAGTGTTGGAATCAGTTGGCAAGCAAACCCATATTACTCTCCAACTATTTATAATTTTGTATTTAATTCCACAAATGCCAATGTTCCCTTTCCAAATATGAATGATCGGTTAATTGGATATTTTTGTTTCATATACACTGGCGGCACTACCGGAACAACAAATATCCACTTAAGAAAACCGCCAACAATTCCCTATTGTGGTTTTTGGAACTATTTAGCTAATGTGATACCTATTAATACATACTCAAACGACTTTACTATAAGTGGGTCAACAGGGATTTCTACTACAGTACTATATTCATTGCCAGTAGGAGGTCCATTGGAATGGGATTCGCCAGATAGTTGGGCTACTTCTCCATCTGGGAGTCCAGGCACGTCGTTAACACCAGCAAAATGTTTCAATGTAGTAATACAAGGAGAAGAAGTTCAAATAAATGGAATATACATTGAAGGTCCTTCAACCTGCAATAATTTAACAATTAACCCAGAAGGTCAATTGACTATGAATTCGATTCATTCTTTCACCGTCAACGGCAACATGCTCATTAAAAGCGATGCAACCGGAACCGGCTCGTTTGTAGACTTTGGCACCACTACTGTTCTTGGCAGCACCAATGTAGAACTGGCTATGGCTGGGAACTGGGTATTTGGAAACACTTCCTATCAGTCGCATCTTGTTTCATCACCTGTTGCTAACCAGTCGAATGCAATTTTCACCGGTTCATTGATGAATAAATGGAATGAGGTTACCCAAAACTGGGATTCTCTTGCACTCCCGTTTATTACCATGGGATTGGGCACCGGATATGCCGTATCTCCTGCCAGCCCCGGCATTACTGCCACTTTTAGCGGAAACCTGAATACCGGCGACAAAACGATCACCGGTCTTACAAATACAGGATCAGCTGCCTATTCAGGGTATAACCTGGTTGGAAATCCGTTTCCGAGTTCAATAAACTGGAATACGAATGTATTGCTTACCAATGTTAACCCTACGGCATGGGTGTGGAACGGTGCCGGTGCTTATATTGCCTCTACTCAAACAATCGGCGGCGTGATCGCCCCTGAACAAGGATTTTTTGTACAGGCAACCGGCAGCGGGTCGATTACAATTCCCAATTCGGAACGCTTTCATGGTGCAACTTTTTACAAGTCGGCCACAACTGATTTACTTACCCTCAAAGTTGAAGGAAATAATTACTGGGATCAAACCCAGATCCACGTGAACTCAATGGCCACTGCCGGCTATGAATCGGCATTTGATGCCCATAAAATGATTGGAGGGTATGACGCACCGCAAATTTATTCAATGCTTCCTGAGGAACAATTATCGATAAATTCGGTGCCAAGCCTCAACGGTTCGCCTGCCATTCAACTTGGTTTTTTAGCCGGATCGACCAACACTTTTACGATCACTGCTTCGGATATGGAATCATTTACGTCGAATACTGAATTCTATCTTGAAGACCTTATTGCAAATAAAGTCCAGAATCTGAAGACAAACCCGGTATACTCATTTACAGCCTCCCAGGGCCAGCAGGAGCATCGGTTTAACCTGCATTTTTCTCCTGTTGGAATACACGATGGCACTGCCAGCACCGGCATGAAGATTTATTCGTCGGAGAAAACTGTTTATGTAAACATTTCATCTGAGCTGAAAGGCGCTATTGTTGTTTACGACATGACGGGCAGAGAAGTTTCAAGGACCGAGATTCAATCACTTACTCTGAATAGAATCAATTTAAATGTACCAACAGGTTTTTATCTTGTTAAAGTGGAAGGAGACACCTATACTTCAACAGGCAAGGTTTTTATCAAGTAATGTATCGGAAAGTCGGATCAGTTAAAACTTAGAAAATTAAAAAATTACATATATGAAAAAGATCAAATTGGTTCTTATTCTGTTAGCCATTTTAGCATTACCCACGATTTCTTTACCGGATCCTCCGGGCCCTCCGGGCAGCGGAACCCCGGGTGGTACACAGGGAGGGGGGCAAACACCCGTTGGAGCACCTATTGACGGAGGACTCGGAATTTTGCTGGCTTTGGGATTGGGGTATGGAGGAAAGAAGTTGTATCTTGCCAAAAAAGCAAAGCAAGATAACATCACTGAGCCAGGAAATTAGTAGTAATCACCATTTAATTAAACACAAATATGAGAAGATTGTTTTTTATCATAGCCTTTGCCGTTATAGGTACTCTGGCTTTTTCACAACAGATACCACCTGATAAGATTCCCGTCATTATCAAGAACCGATTGCAATCAAAATTTCCACAAACTATTGATATTCCGGTTGCATGGACAAAAGAAAACGGGAACTATAAAGCAAGTATCACAATTATGGATACACCCGCATTCATGGTGATTGACACTCTTGGTCAAACAGTGCGTATTGAGCGCAGGATTCATGAAACATATTTGCCAAAAAAAGCAAAGGACCAACTAAAATCACTCGATCCGAATTACCAGGTAATCAGTGTGATGCAAATTACTGACAATAAAGAAAAGGTAATCTATAAAACCGTTGCAAAAATAACCAATCAATTCACATTTGATGGAAACGGTGCTCTGATCGATAAAAAATAATAAGGTAACTTAATTTCCCTGAGGGCTGATCAGGTTCCCGGTTCCACCGTGATTATTAAATTCACGGGCAAACCAGGCAGCTGAATCAGCCTTCTTCATGTCGAACTGGTAGTAAAGACAGAGCCCCCTGTATGCTTCGGTAAGATCGGGTTTTAGCCGTATAGCACGTCTCCACATCGAAGCAGCCCGTTGTTTTTCGCCGTTATTTATGAGATAAAGACCCAGGTTGTATGCGGCGACTCCGTTCATTGGGTCGTTGTTTAAACCCTCTTCACATATTTTTATGGCTTCAGTGAATGATCCCTTTTTGTACAGCTCGGAACTGTATTCAGTGCACAAACCTGTAAAATTAGCGCGAGCCTCTTCACCCCCGTATCCACCTTTAAATGCATCAGTAAAAAACCTGTATGCCAGTTCATAATCTTTTTGGTCAATTAAGGCCACCATTCCGAGATTGTATTGAAACTCGGGATAGGATTTAAGGCTGTCGGCAACGCGGAGGTACTTGCCAAACTGAGCGTAGTCCTTTTGCTT
This sequence comes from uncultured Draconibacterium sp., assembly GCA_964628215.1. Classification (GTDB taxonomy): domain Bacteria; phylum Bacteroidota; class Bacteroidia; order Bacteroidales; family FEN-979; genus CAIVAT01. The sequence continues at coordinate 15,738 of CAZVNF010000069.1, read as the reverse complement.
AAAATAATATCTTCCCATAAAATAATGAAACCATGCCTTTCCGGGGGCATACTGAATGGCCGACCCCCAATAACTCTGCGCATTTTCGTATTTATTTTGCTGAGCCACGGAAACCACAGACAACAACACCAGTAAACCGCCCAGGATGAAGTTATACGGCTTCGTGCGGAGTTCAAACCATTTTTCCGGAATGAGTGACAGCAACAGGATAAGTAATCCTGCATAAGGCAGATAGGTGCGATGATTGAGATACTCGAAACTGTCATTGGCAGAGCCCAGCCTTACAAACATATTTGGAAAACAGAAACCCAGGAACCAGGCAGCTCCAAAAAGCATAACAGGAAAAGACAGCTGTTTTCTTTGCCTGAAAACAAAAACAGACAACAGAATGAAAGCCAATATTCCGGCTAAAGTAAAGAATAATGAAAATACGGGAGTTACCGGCAACATGAATGGAAGAAAGAAACGGGAAACGGCTTCGGGGAAGAATGCGAGATTTCTGAGTATGGCAGCTACACCAATCTGACCATCATCGTTGTGATCAATAGAAATCACCCGGAGGTAATACCATCCCGATAAGATGATCAGCCACAAACCAATCAACCACAAATTTCTCTGTTTGAATACCTCCTTTTTTATCAGGAGCCAGCAGAAAAACAGGACAGGGAGAAAGACAGCCGATTCCTTGGAAAAGATTGCCCCGGCAAGGCATACTCCATGAATTAAAAGATATTTCACCTGGTTACTTTGGAGATATCTGATAAACAAAGAAAAGGCCAGCAACCCGAAGAGAGTGACCAGCAGGTCGCCGCGTGCAGGTATCCAAAGCACTGCATGGCCCATCATGGGGTGAACTGCAAAAAAAAGAGTACCAACCAATGTTTTTGGTTTGCTGAATCCCATCAGGCCCAGCAACCAGAACAGGCTAAAACAGGCCAGGGTATGGTAAATGACATTGCTTAGATGATACATACCCGGAGATTTGCCTCCCAGTCCTGCATCAATCATAAAGGATACATTCATAAGCGGACGATAGTACGGGCTCAGACTGGCAAAGAATGCATCGGTACGGAAGGCGCGTCCCAAATTTGACAAGTGGCTTATTTTCTCGTAGTTGTCCATGATGAGAATGTCGTCATCAAAATAGACAAAACCAAGACGAAGCGCGGAAATGTATAAAATAAATGGAATTAAAATGACAAAAAGTGCGGAATACCGATATAAACTGTTGTCTCTGGTAATTTGATTTTTCTTCAATGTACCCGGGTTAAAATGGCAGATAAAGGTAGAAATATTTATCATTCACCACAAAATTTGTAATTTCGCTTATTGTAAAAAAATATGAAAACGACAAACCAACCTTTCAACCTGTTTACCATTCCTTCATTCTGGATGGCACTCATTGCTGTTGCAACCTTTATTGCTTACATTCCAGCCTTGCAAGGCACCTTTACCAACTGGGATGACATGATATATGTCGGGGGCAATCCCTATATACAGTCACTCTCGGTAAAGAACCTTACCGCCATTTTTTCCGAGAATTTCATGGGGAATTATCATCCGCTGGCAATGTTGTCACTGATGATTGATTATCAAATAAATAAATTTGATCCGTTTGTATTTCACCTGACCAATATTCTCATCCACATTCTTAATTCCATTTTAGTTTTATGGGTTCTGAAGCGACTTACCGGGAATTTACAAATTGCCGCAATTGCCGGGCTGTTGTTTGGTGTTCATGCCCTTCATGTTGAATCGGTGGTTTGGATTTCGGAGCGTAAAGATGTGCTGTACACTTTTTTTTATCTTTTATCCCTCTATAGTTACATCCGTTATGTACCTAAAAAGGAAAAGAAGTGGTTTGGGCTGAGCCTGTTATTTTTCCTGTTATCCTGTTTATCGAAGGGACAGGCAGTAACACTGGCAATCACACTTTTTCTGGTTGATATTTTCATGGGCCGGAAATGGACAGAGTTTAAAATCCTGATGGAAAAAGTTCCATTTCTCCTGATGGCACTTATATTCGGTATCGTTGCATTTAAAGCACAGGAAGGCGCAGATGCCACCATCATGGCCAATTTTCCTGTTCAGCAAAGGGTGGCATTTGCCTCTTACGGACTGGTGATGTATATTCTTAAACTGATATATCCCTTTGCATTATCCGCATATTATCCATATCCGATCATTGGCAACGTTGGCGAAGTGCCCCTGTTTTACTGGCTATGCATTTTGCCGGCCATTGGTTTTATTGTACTTCTTTTTTTGTCATGGAAACGGTCAAAGCCTCTCTTTTTCGGAATTGCTTTCTTTTTATTCAACATCATTCTGCTTCTGCAGTTATTGCCGGTTGGAAGAGCCATCATGGCCGACCGCTACGCTTATATCCCGTCAATCGGGTATTTTTTCCTGGCAGGTTATTTTCTTACTAATAAAAAATATATCAAGAATGAACATGTTACATGGGCAATAGTTGCTGTATACACCTTACTTCTCATGTTCCTCTCCTTTCAGCAGAGTAAAGTCTGGTTGAACTCCAACACACTTTGGAGTGATGTCATAGAGAAAGACCCGCGGGTTCCGGTTGCATGGTATAACCGGGGCAATACAAAACTGGATTCTGCCGACAACAAAGGGGCTATTGCAGATTACACGGAATGCATCCGTATTGAACCGAATTTCTGGAAGGCATATATCAACAGAGGCAATGCCCGGAACAGGGTAAATGATTACCTCGGGGCGATTGAAGACTTTGATTATATGGTCAGGTACGATTCAACCATGGCAAATCCCTATATTAACAGGGCGATGGCGCGCAGGATGCTGCAGGATTATGATAATGCGTTAAAGGATTATAACAAAGCCATCTCGTTGAAACCGGAGCAAATCGAACTTTACACCAACCGGGCCAACCTGAAGCTTGACATGAAAGACTACGACGGGGCCATCAGCGATTTTGACCAGGCTTTAAAATTAAACCCCAAATACACGGTGGCCTATACTAACCGCGCCATCGTTAAAAAGGCAAAGAATGATCTGTCAGGGGCATTGGCAGATTACAATACTGCCCTTGAACTGGATCCTGCCAACAGTGAGTTTTACAACAACAGGGGCAATCTCAAGTTTCAGTTGAATGATTTCCAGGGCGCCATCGATGATTATTCGGCCAGTATCAGGATAAATCCAAAAGATTTCCTGGGATATAAAAACCGGGGAGCACTCTTTCTTTCAACTAAAAAATATAAAGAAGCCCTGGCTGATCTTTCGGAGGCTATCCGTCTGAATTCAAAATCGGGAGAGCTCTTTTATAGCCGGGCCTTGATCAAAAAAGCCATGAATGACCTTTCCGGGGCAAAAGCCGATTATAAGAATGCGGTTGAGCTTGATCCGAATTACGCTGCAGACGGATACATGAAATCCATAGGCATTTCTGCCGGTGAAATGCCAGGTTTTCAGCCGACCCAGTTAAATGAGCAGGCGTTGCGGTTAGAAGCCTCCGGGAAATTGCAGGAAGCACTGGCACTCTATAAAAAGGCTGTTGAAATGAAGCCCGACTATGCAGAAGGCTGGTTTAACCTGGGTAATGTTTATGGTAAAACAAATAAGTTTAACGAAGCCATGAATTGCCTGAACAATGCCATCCGATATAAACCTGATTATGTTAAGGCCTTGTCAAGCAGGGGAATTGCCTATGCGAGCCTTGGAAAAACCGAACCGGCGATCAAAGACCTCAGTGCCGCCATTAAAGGAGATCCCGATTATGCCGTGGCCTATTTTAATCGCGGGCTTGTGTATCTTAACGCAGGGAAAAAAGACCTGGCCTGCCAGGATCTTGAAAAGGCTGTAAAACTAGGGTACACCGCAGCGTATCCGATCTTTAAAAAAGAGTGTGAAAACAAGTAATATGAAGCAAAAACCAATACAAAAGGCACCAGGTAAATCAACCACAAAGCCTTCTCCGGTAATTAAAGAAGCTAAGAAGGTTTCGACCAAACCATTTTTCCTTGATCCGTATATGGAAAAATACGGATTGCTGATCACCCTGGGGATTGTATCGCTGCTGATACTGATTATTTTCCACAAATTTATTGCAGGAAACGCCTATTATTTATTCAAAGACATAGGAAGTGACTCGATCAACCAGGCTTATCCGCATTTTGTTTTATTGTCGAAATATTTGCGTTCAGAGGGTTTTCCACTATGGTCATTTGCACAAGGGATGGGGCAGGAATTAATGTCGGGAAGTGTAAACGACCCGTTTTCGTTTTGTCTTTCTTTACTTCCCCCTGATCAAATTGCCTACGGGGTAATCTGGATTGAAATTGCCAAAATAGTGCTCACATCTATTGTATTCTATCATCTGCTCCGGATTTGGAACCTTCAGCCGATGATCTGCCTGGCCGGAACCCTGTTTTATAGCTTCAGTGGATTCATGATTGTAGGCGGAGGCTGGACAATTTTCTCAACGGAAGCCTTTTATTTTGCCTTGCTGCTCCTGGCATTTGAGAAATTGTACAGACAAAATTCGTGGTATCTTTTCCCGGTTTCCATTGCTCTCATTGCCATTCTGCGGCCATTTGACCTGTACATTCTGGGACTGTTTTTAATCCTCTATTTTCTATTCCGCCATTTTTCCTCAGAAAACCCTACGTTGAAGAGGCTTTTTATAGTTTCTGGACAGATGCTGGCCCTTTCCATCCTTGGAATACTGATAAGCATGTTCTTTTTTGTTCCGGGTGTACAGATTATGCTCGACAGCCCCAGGGTTGGCGGCACTGCCGGTTACTTTAGCAAACTCATGTCTAAACCTCTTTTCTTTGTTGAGGACAACATCTTTTTCCAAACCATGGTTGCCCGTCTTTTTTCAAACGATCTGATGGGAAATGGCAGTGCATTTAAAGGTTGGTACAACTACCTTGAAGCACCTTTGATTTATATTGGGATACTTCCCCTTTTATTAGCCCCACAAGTCTTTCTGACACTCAGCAACAGAAAGAAACTTGTTTACGCAGCGTTGTTCCTGGTATTTCTGCTTGCAGCGATATTCCCGTTTTTTCGTTATGCCTTTTGGTTCTTTGCAGGTGATTATTTCAGGGCTTTTTCAATTTTCATCGCAATTGTGATCCTGTTCTATTCACTGGAGGCGCTGAATGCAATAAAGGAAAAACAAAACATCAACCTGATCCTGTTGGGAGCCACGCTGTTTGTTTTACTGTTCCTTCTTTATTTCCCATGGAAGAATGTTCTGCTTATCGATTCGGACCAGCGCTCAGCCGTGAGATTTTTTCTGTTCCTCTATGCTTTGGTGCTTGGACTTTCCCGGTTTTACCCCACTCCCAAATTACTTCAGATACTGCTTGTCGCATTAATTTTTATTGAGATCGGTTATTTTAACTATGTCAATGTTAACAGCCGTGTGGTGCTTACCAAAACCGAATCGAAACAAAAAACCGGATATAATGATTACAGTGTTGAGGCGATATCATTTCTCAACAACAAAGACAAGCAATTTTACAGGATTAATAAAGATTTCACATCAAATCCGGCCATTCACATGAGTTTTTGCGATGCCCAGATCCAGGGCTTTTTTGGAACCATGTCGTACAGTTCGTTTAATCAGAAATATTACATCCGGTTCCTGGAAGGTATGAACCTCATTGAGAAGGGAAACGAAACACAGTCGCGCTGGGCAATCGGGCTGGTTCAATCTCCCCTGCTGTTAAACTGGGCAAGCACCAAGTATAATCTCAGGATTCACCAGGGTTCACAGATGGGACTTCCCGAGGATTCGATTGCCAGGTTTGGCAATGTAAAGGTTTGTCAAAGCAAGTTATTTCTACCGCTGGGTTTTACCTACGAAAAATATATCCCTGCAACGGCATTTGCGACCCTGTCGAAGATGCAAAAAATGATCGTGCTCTATCAGGCAGTGGTAGCAGAGGAACCCCTGGACCCCTTAATTAAAGCCGGCCTGACTGAATTCAGCCTCAAGGATACCATTCCGAACTATACTTCAGTTGAGTATTCACGCGATGTTACCGCATTAAAACAGGACACATTGAGTATGACCTCGTTCAGTGAAAACAGGATCGAAGGAACCATCAAGGTTGACCGGGCCAAGCTATTGTTTTTCAGTATTCCAAACGATCGTGGCTGGAATGCGATTGTTGACGAACAGGAGGTCAAACCCCTTTTAATCAATATGGGATTTATGGGTTTATTGTTAAAACCCGGAACGCATAAGATAACCTTGTTTTATAAACCACCTTATTTTAATATGAGTCTCTTGGTTTCACTTGTCAGTCTGCTTATCTTTGCCTCATTGGTTGGACTTTCATTTTATTTGAAACGAAAAAGAAAGTCGAAGCAGTCTGTTACTGAGGATTTAATTGACCAAACACCTTAATGAAGGCATATAAAACTGATATTTTGAATAAAACAATAAACGTCACCCAACCTTTTTTGCCTCCGATGGAGGAATTCAATGAATATCTTAAGGAGATATGGGGATCGAAATGGCTTACCAACAATGGCCCCTTTCACCAGGAACTTGAACAAAAACTATGCGAATACCTGGGTGTTAAATATATTTCACTTTTCTCAAACGGAACCCTGGCACTCGTCACAGCACTTCAAGCCCTGCGAATTACGGGTGAGGTTATCACCACACCGTTCAGCTTTGTTGCAACGACCCATGCGATCTGGTGGAACAACATCAAACCTGTGTTTGTCGACATCGAACCCCATACGTTTAACCTCGATCCTAAAAAAATTGAAGCAGCCATTAATCCGAAAACCACGGCAATCATGCCCGTGCATGTGTATGGAAACCCTTGCGATGTGGAGCAGATCAAAGCCATTGCAGACACGTATGGGTTAAAAGTCATTTATGATGCATGCCATACCTTTGGCGTGACTGTAAAGGGAATTCCTGTGCTGAATTTTGGCGACCTGTCGGTAATGAGTTTTCATGCAACAAAAGTGTTCCACACATTTGAGGGAGGCGCTATTGTTTGTCATGATGAAGCTACCAAGAAGCGCATTGACAATTTGAAGAACTTTGGTTTTGCCGGAGAAATCACCGTAGTGGCGCCCGGCATCAATGCAAAAATGAATGAAGTTCAGGCAGCCATGGGGCTGTTGCAGTTGAAGTATATTGACAAGGCCATTGACAACCGTAAGGCAATTACAGAATGTTACCGTGAAGGACTTAGAGATGTGGAAGGAATATCCTTTCCCGAAGATATGGAAAACGTAAAGCATTGTTATTCCTATTTCCCAATATTGATAAACAAAGAAAAATACGGTAAATCACGGGATGAGGTGTATGAATTTTTGAAAACACATCAAATCTTCGGACGAAGGTACTTTTACCCTTTGATCAGCCAGTTTCCGACCTACAGGGGGCTTGAGTCAGCTCAGCCAGGCAAAATGCCGGTTGCCGAAGCGATAACAGAGACGGTGCTCTGTCTTCCGATTTTTAGCGACCTGACTTTGCAAATTGTTGAAAATATTTGTCGTCTTATCAAGGAAAAACCGGTGTAAAAGACGGCGATTTAACTTCTATGAATTAAAAAATAACCAATGAAAGATATAATTATTTTAGGAGCTGGTGGTTTAGGCCAGGAAATCGTTTGGCTGATTGAAGAAATTAACGATTACCAAAAAGAGTGGAACATTCTTGGGTACCTTGACTCTCATCCTTCCGTAAAGGATATGACCCTGATCGGGTACCCTGTGCTGGGGCCATTTGAGGATGCGAACAAGTATCCTGATTCATTTTTTATCGTTGCATTCGGAGATCCAAGAATGCGTGAGCAGGTTGTAACCCTTGTTTCAAAATTCAATGTTAAATGGGCTACCCTGATCTCTCCCACTGTAAGGCTCCACCCCTCAAACAAACTTGGCGAGGGTGTGGTGATTGGCCGATATTCAGACCTGACCGTGGAATGTGTCCTTGGAAATCACACCATGCTGAATATTCATGTTGTGTTAGGTCATAAAGTTGAACTGGGAGATTATTCGATTATCAGTCCGAATGTAACCTTAAACGGAGGAGCCAAAATAGGAAAATCTTGTTCCATCGGGGCAAATGCCTTTGTGAGGGACGTGGTGGTGGGCGATTATGTTACCATCGGGGCGAGTTCCTGCGTAATTAAACCTGTAGAATCGGATTGTGTTATGGCGGGGGTCCCTGCAGCAGTAATCAGAAAAGGTGCCCCGGTTCACAGTGTCACGAAAATATTACGGGAACAGTCATGAGTGAGCGCTATTCGATTGTTGTGCCTGTTTATAACAACCATGGCAGCCTGACTAAACTGGTAAAAATCCTTCAGGAGAAAGTCTTCAGCCAATTTCCGGAAAACAGCTTTGAATTAATCATGGTTGATGATGGTTCTGCGGACAAATCGTACGAAGAGTTGCTTGATATCAGGAATACCTTCATGCCCGACATGAAAATAGTGAGGCTTACCCGTAACTTTGGCCAATTGGCGGCAATTTTGGCAGGGTACACTAAAGCTATGGGGAAGTGTGTGATTAATATTTCGGCCGACCTTCAGGATCCGCCGGAGTTAATTGCCGACATGGTGCGGTATTTTGAAAGGGATAAATATGAAATTGTTATTTGCACCCGGATAGGCCGGGATGAAAATTTCATCCGGAGATACACCTCCAAAGTTTTTTATCGCCTGATTAAAAGCCTAAGTTTCAAAAACATGCCGGAAGGTGGATTTGATTATGTTTTATTGAGCGATAAAGCTAAAAACATCCTCCTTGAGTCCCAGGAGGTTAATCCTTTCTGGCAGGGGCAAATTCTGTGGACTGGATTAAAAATCAAGTACATTCCATATCATCGGTTGCAACGCGAGATCGGCAGGTCGGCATGGACCTTTGGCAAAAAGTTAAAAATGCTCATTGACGGAGTTTTAAGCTATTCCTATCTGCCTATCAGGCTGATGAGCGTGCTTGGAGCAATAATCGCTTTGATAGGTTTCGTCTATGCGCTTTTCATCATTATTGCAAAAATTTTCGGAAAAGTTCCGGTAGAAGGATGGGCCCCGATTATGGTGCTTATCCTCGTACTGTCGGGAATACAAATGCTGATGCTTGGAATTATTGGAGAGTACCTGTGGCGAACACTTGACCAGGTAAGGAAAAGGCCTCATTTTTTAATTGAAAGCGTTGTTGAATAAAACACCAGCCCCAGGTAACACACCACCCCAAACACCCCGACACCGGAAATCATAAACATGGCTTTTGGTCCGATGGCATACCACAACACGCCTGCCAGTGAACTGGCAAGGAGAGTTGCCATGCTGGCCAGGCTGTTGTAAAACCCGATGGCAGTTGCCGTATCTGCTTTATCAGCCATATTCGAAATAAGGGCTTTGGAGATCCCTTCGGTGCAGGCGGCATAGATCCCGTAAAAAAAGAAAAGTACTGCAAACATAACCACGGAAGTGACAAATCCCATGGCCAGATACACGACGGCGAACAGCATAAGACCAAGGATCATCATGGTTTTTAGCCCGATACGGTCGGCAAGCACTCCCACAGGATAGGAAAAGAGCGCATAAACCAGGTTGTAAAAAATGTAGACCCCGATCATCATGGTATCGGAAAGTCCATTTTCTTTCAGTGCAAGCAACAGGAAAACATCAGAACTGTTGAAAAGGGTAAAAACCAGCAATCCGACCACCAGGAAACGAAATCCGGCAGAGGCCCTGGTCCAGTATCTGAGATAGGAGAAGAAGCCGGGATTAATGGGTAAACGGGTGAGCGGGTGAGCGGGTGGGCGGGTGGGTTTATCCTTCAACAGGAAAGTGAGGGCAATGGCGATGAGGCCCGGGAAGAATGCGATGAAAAAGAGCCATTTGTACTGCCCCGGATAAAACCAGAGGAAGATCAACGCGAGAATCGGGCCAATGGCAGCCCCAACGGTATCGAGGGAGCGGTGAAATCCAAAAACTTTACCCTTGTGCTCCGGGGTGGTTTCATCACTCAGCATGGCATCGCGGGCACTGGTGCGGATACCCTTGCCAAAACGGTCGAGCGTACGGGCAAAAAAGATCCAGGCCGGAAATACCAGTATGGCCATCATGGGCTTGGAGATGGCACTCAGCATATACCCTATACGCACAAAAGGAACCCGTTTTTGACGGATATCCGAGAGATGCCCGAAATAGCCCTTGCTCAGCCCGGCAGTGGCCTCCGCCACACCTTCAAGAATCCCGATCAGCAATACCGAGAAGCCGATTGATTTTAAGTAAACCGGCATGATCGGATAGAGCATCTCACTGGCCACGTCAGTGAACAAACTCACAAAAGAAACCAGCAGAATAGTACGTGTAAGAATTTTTTTACCCCCTGTACCCATATACGACCCCTTTACCCGTTTACCCGTTTACCCGTTTACTATTTACCCGTTTACCTGCCCTCCTGCTCACAAAACTTCAAATACTCCCTTGCAACTCCGCTCAGTTTATTATTCCAGTGTTTGCCGGCTGCTTCGGCGTACTGTTTTGTTTCAGGGTCAGCATATTTGAGTTGCTTCAGGAGGTTGAACGCATTCATGCGGGTCTCGAATTCGAAGCCCGGGCCGGCATAACGGATAAGTTCAGACAAGTATGCCGTTTTTCCGTTTTTCAGCGCCACACCCAGCCACATCATGCGGATATTTTTCCCGCGCCAGCCTTCCATATCCTGCGTAAGTTCAAGGTAATAGTCCGCATTTTTGGGAAAGGAGACGCACAGGGCTTCCAGGGCATATTCCACATTCAGGTAGCTGGAATCATACAACATGCCTTCCACGGTACTTTGAAGCAAGTCGGGTAGCGGGTTTAACAGGAGTAATGCTGCTTTGCGCACATTGGCATCCTTATCTGCAAGCGCCTGACGGAACAGTTCCACAGTTTCAGGAGAATGATCGGCAGCAAGTTGCTGCAATATCTCCGACCGGATCAGCCAGAAAGTTTCCCTGGAAAAAGCTGCAAGCAATGCGGACATTTTCTTCTCAACAGGTTCACTTCGCAGCGCTACCCAGCCATCGTACCTGTCGATCATGTTTTCCGACCGTTGCGCCTGCGACAGCAACCTTTCAAACGGTTGATTAAAAGTTGATTTCTTTAGAATTTTCCGGTTGGGGTCAAACAGCAGAAAACCGATCTGCTTCTTCTCCGGATTGGGGACCAGTACCTCCGTGTACTGCTTTTCGACAGTAGCACTCATCCGGTCAAACGTGCCATCGGCATATTGTACCTCAAACCGGACCGGCATTTTAAACAAGCCGTTCAATTCATTCACTTTCTGAACCTGCCATACTTTGAAAAGGGTGAAACGGTTTCCCAGGGAGTCGCTGTAAATTGTATCCTTTACCAGGTATTCCGGCTCCCCTCCCCTCAGCACCCATTGTTCAAAAAACCAGTTATATGGCTTCCCTTCGGCTTCATAAACACAACGGATAAAATCATTTGTTTCAGCATATCCGAAGGCATATTTATTCAGGTAGATCGTAATGGCCTTCCGGAATCCGCTGTCGCCCATCACATCTCTGAGCATTTCCAGTACCAGTGAGCCTTTCTGATAAATCCGCTGAACACCGCCCTGGCTCCCTCCTACCGGGAAATCATTTTTTTTCGCTGCTTCAAAAGCAAGGCGCATTTCATCATTGCGGATATTCTGAAAATAATCCTCTCCGTAAATACTCTTTTCAAACATCTTGGCATAATAGGTTGCAAAACTCTCGGTAAGCCACACATCACGGTTCACAAAATGGGCAACGCAATTACCAAACCACTGATGAGCCAGTTCATGAACATTTACATTGACATAATTCCGCTGCCACCAGGCCCTGGGCGTAATCTGCATATAGTCACCAAACACAGTGCTGGTAGTGGTTTCCATCGCTCCATACATGTAATCGATCACAGGAGCCTCACGGTACACCGGGTAGGGATAGTTGTATCCCAGTTCATTTTCCAGAAAATCGAACATACGCTCGGTATACTTGTACGTGGTGGAAATACGGTCGGGCATGTCGGAATAATACCAGAACTCCAGTGGCACTCCTCGTGCAGTTTTGCCGGAAGCATAATTGTAATCCCCGATCACCAGGGCTGTTGAAAAGAACGGATGGTCCTTTTTCATGGCATAATGCCATGTTTTGGTTCCGTCGGCATTTTCCCTGACCTCCTCGCGTTCTCCATTGGAAAAGATCCTGAATTTTTGATCAAACGTAACAAACATGTCAACCGTGATGCGGCCATCCATGTAAGGAATCCATCCATGCGGGCGGTGGGCCCATATTTGCTTGCGTTTGCCGGCTTCTTCGGGCTGCCACCCGATGAAATAGATGTGGCCGGCACGAGGGGTGGCGGTATAGGTAATAACGAGGCTGGAAAGAGATGAGGTGACCGGGGTGACGTATTTCGTGTTGCGTGTATCCGGATTTCCGGTGAGTTTCCCCGGATTAATTACCAGGGAATTACCTGATTGGTGATACTCTGTTTCACGGTCGTTGATTTTTACTGAAGAGACCTTGAAATCCGGTGTATGGAACAGGATGGAATCGATTTGGTTCCGGTTGGGGAGAAAGGTGAATTCGGCGGTACCAATAACCAGGTTTTTCTCAGGCTGGAAACTGATACGGGCGGTGAGATGTTTGAGGGTAACCGGTAAATCGGGGGGAATAGCGGCCGGATCGGAATAATAGGTAACTGTTTTATCCTGGGCAGCCAGGTAAGCCGGTTGGACCAGGAAACTGAAAACAACAAAAGGAACCAGGGCAGCGAAAAATAAATTACGTGTTTCTCTTACAACTCGTGACATCATAGATAGTTATTTTTAGTATGTTTGCCCATGCATCCGACTCTTTTCCCGGAGTATGATTCAAAAGTAGTAAAAAACCATGAAGATCGACTCGCTCGGCGAAAAACTCATACTTTACTTTGTCCTGCTGGGAACTGGTGCCATCCTGATTATCAGCACAGTGACATTTTACAGCACCCGGGATGCTTTGATGAATCGTACATTCAATCAGCTTATTTCGCTCCGGCTCGTCAAAACAACGCAGATTGACCAGTTTTATGCCGACCGGGTAAGAGATATTACCAGAAGCTGTTCCTCCCCGCGGGGGATGGCGACCGGAATGGAATCCGGCTACCTGGAGCAGTATTTTACCGCATTTTACATACTTGGACACGACGGGATAATTGCCCGTGGCGGATTAGACACGGCAGGGAAAGGAGTTCCCGTAATTCCTGAAAAATTATTATTGAAAATCAGGAATACCCTGGAACGTCAGCCTGTGGTGGTGTGTGATTTAGCTATGGATTCAATTACGGGTGAGCCTTTCCAGTTAATTGCTGCTACATTGGCTGGCGGTAACCAGGGAGAAAAAAGCGAAAGAGAGATTCTTGTACTGGCCGTTTCCATTGCTGCGATCAATGCGATCATGCTGAATAATGATCCCTTAAGCGGGCTCGGACTCAGTGGGGAGACCTATCTCGTGGGTCCTGATTTTCTCATGCGATCGACTTCCAGGTTCCAATCCAATTCGATCCTTAAAACCAAAGTAAACAGCCGTTCGGTTTCCGATGCCTTTGCCAGTAAGTCAGGAATCTGTACGATCAACGATTACCGTGATGTACCGGTTCTTTCGTCGTATGGGTTGACCAATATCAACGATTTACGCTGGGCAATCATTGCAGAGATCGATGTACAGGAAGCCATGATCCCGATTTACGAAACCCGCACACGGATCCTGCTGCTCAGCGCCATTATGATGGTCATCTTTTTCGGGTTTGTCTTTTTCATATCCAAAAGCATTACCAAACCCCTTATCCGGCTCAGGAATGCCACCATCAACCTGGGAAAAGGGAACTACGACATTGAGCTTCCGGTTGAAACCAGCGACGAGATAGGCTCGCTCACCGAATCGTTCAACACCATGGCCCGGCAGATCAAGGAAAAAACCACAGAACTTCAACTTGAAAGGTTCGGGCGCATCCGTTCCGTTTTTGACGGGGAGGAGATGGAGCGGCAGCGCCTGTCGCGCGAATTGCACGATGGCATCGGGCAATCGCTGATCGCCATAAAACTGCGTCTCGAAAACCTGTTGTACCAGGAGGGGAAAGATATCCGTAATTCGATACAGGAACTGAAGAACTATTTTGACCAGATCATCGACGAAGTCAGGCGTATTTCAAACAACCTCATGCCCTCGGTACTTGAAGTTTTCTCTATTCCGATTGCATTCCGCAATCTTTTTTCAGAAACAGAGGAGCATAGTAATTTGCGGATCCACTTTGAGGCGAAGGGTAACTTTGATGATCTGAATAAGAAGATCAAGACCTATATTTACCGCCTGACGCAGGAAGCTTTGAACAACGTTGTCAAACATGCCGAAGCCCGGGAGGTGAGGGTTTCCCTCAACCGCAGCCAGGACGAACTAACGCTGGTGATCGCGGATGACGGGAAAGGGTTTTCGCCCGAGACAGTCGGGAAAGAAGGCGGGAACGGCATCCACAACATGCGTGAACGCGCCAGCCTGCTGCAGGGCCGGATCATGATCCAATCTGCCCCGTTAAAGGGCACCACAATTACCTTAATCGTACCAATCACCATAACCTATGTCAAAAATCAGGATTTTCCTCGTGGATGATCACCAGCTCGTAAGGGATGGGATCAAAGCTTTGCTGATCAGTGCCGAAAACCTTACCATTCTAGGGGAGGCCTCTTCCGGCAGGGAGTGTTTTGAAAAGATTGCGGCAGAACCGCCCGATATCCTGATCCTGGACATTTCATTGCCTGATACCAACGGCATCGAGATCACGAAACGCATTACCGCCGAATACCCTGAAACACGGGTCCTGATCCTTTCGATGTACACCAATGAAGATTTCATCTTCAACTCGGTAAAAGCCGGAGCACGCGGATATCTTCCGAAAAACACATCGCGGGAGGAACTCCTCAGTGCCATCAATGCCATCCATGAAGGCGAGGAATTCTTTGCCGACTCCATCTCCCGGATCATGCTCAAAAGTTACGTCAGGAAGGCCAAAGAAGATGATCTTGTACCACAGCGGGGACCTATTCCGCTTACCACCCGTGAAATTGAGATACTGAAACTCTTTGCGGAAGGGTTTATCAACAAAGAGATCAGCGACCAGCTCGACATCAGCATTCGCACCGTGGAAACCCATAAGAACCACATCATGAAAAAGCTTGAGCTGAAATCGACCGTAGAGTTGATCAAATATGCGATCAGGAACAAGATTGTGGAGATCTGAGAAGAAAAACGTTTTAAGTGAAAAATCATTAAACGACCAGGTATAATAGAACCAGCGCTGAAAGCGCGTAATATGAATAACCGTGGGTGAAGCCCACGGGTAAGTATGCTACAATCCAATCCTGAGCCCTGAAGGGGCGATATATGGTACAGAGCAGTAATATTCCGCCCTTTCAGGGCTAATGTTGGTCATGATTTTCAACATCCGTGGGCTTCACCCACGGTTAATGATATGACGCCACTTCGTGGCTGACTGATTACTAAATCCATCGCTGGTATGATTGCGCTTCTCTATAAAATTATTAAATATCCCCTTATTCAATGACAAATCCTTAATTCACATTCATAAGGGTTTTTGATTTCATTCTACGAAATTCACGTATAGCCAAACCTTTCCTTTTACGGATTAAAATTCAGTAGTTTACAGGATTGCAGGATCGGTTGGGTCGCCC
>CAZVNF010000068.1:0-19776 GCA_964628215.1 uncultured Draconibacterium sp. | reverse complement strand
TCGGGGGTTCCACGGTAGTGCTGTTGTTTGAAAAAAACAAAATCCGCATCGATGACGATTTATTGATCAATACTGTAAAGGGGTATGAAACTGTGATCAAAGAAGGAGAAAGAATTGGTGTAACGACGATTAACCTTGCTGTTTCGGAGCAGGGATCAATAGATTGGTGTGGTCAATAAAAACCGGCGACAGGAGGTCAGATGGTCCGGCTTCTCCAATCAGTTTTATACGTACCAATATATTCTTGCAATATCCGCAAGTCAGGAAAAAATTTGCTTTTTCCTTGACATTCATCGTAATTTGTTATATATTTGACATGTTATTCAATAGACAAACTCTTTCGATGACTGTTTTTCCCTCATATAATACACTTAAGAGATAGAACCCTTGGTTTTTATCCGAAATGTCTGAATTGAATAACCACAGCATTTGCTGACTCAACTCAACCAACCAACTGAGCTCAGAGAAGGGCATTCGGGTCAAACAATTTACTTTTTGCAATAGAAAGCTCTAATTCACCAGGTATTTAAAATAACCCGGATAATATGAGCAAGGAGATAGAGAGCAAGAAACTGTTTTCAGGATCCCGGCAACCTGAAGTTGGAAAAACAAAATCCACCCAAATTGAAGTTCCATCCATTTCCCTGCCAAAAGGAGGGGGGGCAATCAAAGGGATTGATGAAAAATTCTCTGTGAATGCGGTGAATGGAACATCGGCGTTTTCCATTCCTGTTCCTTTTTCAAATGCCCGCGGTGCTTCACCGTCAATTAGTCTCGTTTACAATTCAGGTTACGGAAATGGCATTTTCGGTTTAGGATGGAAATTGAACATTTCCTCGATCAAACGTAAAACCGATAACGAACTACCGCAATATCTGGATACTATTGACTCTGATACTTACGTGTTTTCTGAAGTAGAGGATCTTGTCCCTGAATTTAAAAAAGAAAACGATGGCGGCATTAGTAAAAACCCCGATGGAACTTATTTATTTAAAGAAAATGATTCACCGGATGGTCAGTTTACAATACGATTTTACAAACCGAGAATTGAAGGTCTCTTTAGCAGAATTGAAAGATGGACCGGGAAATCCAGCAAGATTATTAAATGGAGAGTGATCACCAAAGATAATGTATCGACTCTTTTTGGGTGGACGCTAAATTCAAGACTAAATGATCCCAGCGATCCAGGCAGGATTTTTGCATGGTATCCCGAATTTGTCTTTGATGATAAGGGAAATTGCAGTCAATATATCTATATTCGGGAGGATAGTACCGGTTTCCCCGATTCCTTTCAGCATAATCGCAACCGCATTGAAAACGGTCTTATTACTTACACAAATTTGTATATCGGGAAGATCCTGTATGGCAATAGAACTCCATGCAAACCATTTATTTTTCCTCCTCAGTCTGATTACTGTTTTCAGACTGTTTTTGATTATGGAGAGTACAATACAAATGCTCCTTTTAACAATTTGAATCCATGGAATTTCAGGCAGGATGCATTCTCCGAATATAAAGCCGGTTTTGAAATCAGAACGACCCGGTTATGTAACAGGATTCTACTGTTTCATTTTTTCAGCGAACTACCGGAGGGGAAGGCCCTGGTTAAATCATTAAATTTCGGGTATGATACATCAGGGGAAGAGGGTTTCACTTTTCTCAAATCCATTACCTCCGTTGGATATATGAAAAAGCCGGACCTGACTTATACCTTGAAAGAACTCCCTCCTCATACTTTTGAATACCAGAGGCACGCCTGGAATAAGGAACTGAAATCCATATCTTCCAAGGACCTCGCAGATATGCCTTCAGGTATGGATGAATCTCAATTTCAATACACAGATCTTTTTAATGAAGGGCTTCCCGGCATTCTGACCGAGCAGGGAGGTGGTTGGTATTATAAAAAGAATTTAGGTGATGGCAAATTTGAGAATGCCCGACTGATTTCGCACAAACCATCCTTTTCCGGACTCGGATCTCAGCTGCAACTGATGGACCTTGATGGAGATGCAGTGAAGCAGCTTGTCAGTTACCATATAGAACCCAGGGGTTACTATGAATTAAACGACAAGGAAGAATGGCTTTCATTCCGGAGTTTTGAGGCCCTGCCTAACATCAATATGGCTGATCCGAATGCCCGGATGGTAGATCTTAACGGAGACGGCAAACCGGAAGTTCTGATCACAGAAGATAATGTGTTTACCTGGTACGAATCCTTAGGCAGAAAAGGCTTTAAAGAGGCAACCAGAACATTCAACACATTTAATGAAGAAAACACTCCTCATATAGTTTTTGCGGAACCTAAACAAACAATTTTCCTTGCAGATATGTCGGGTGACGGTTTATCCGATCTGGTAAGAATTCGAAACAGTGAAGTATGTTATTGGCCCAATCTTGGATTTGGGAAATTCGGCAGAAAAGTGACGATGGAGCATTCCCCTGTATTTGATCATCCCGACTTATTTGATCCGACTTATTTACGTTTGGCAGATATTGATGGTTCCGGTACTACAGATATCATATATCTCGGGAAGAACCGGATTACCTGTTGGATAAACCTGAGCGGAAACGCTTTCAGCAACACGTCTTTTGAACTTGACTGTTTCCCTGAAATACATAACCGGGCTAGCGTATCTGTGACCGATTTATTAGGTAATGGATTGGCCTGCATCGTCTGGTCGAGCAATTTATCAAAAGACAGCGAAACCCCGATAAAATATATTGACCTGATGAACAGTAAGAAACCGCATCTTATGGTTTCCTATAAAAATAATATGGGTAAAGAAGTTTCACTTCATTACCAGCCGTCTACAAGGTTCTACCTTATGGATAAACTTGCAGGAAATCCGTGGGTTACCAAATTGCATTTTCCGGTTCATTGCATCGATAAGGTTGTGATAAGGGACAATTGGAGGGGCAGTGAGTTTGCAACTAAATACAGTTATCATCATGGTCATTATGATCATACAGAAAGGGAATTTCGTGGTTTTGGCAGGGTGGAACAGGTCGATACCGAAAGTTTTGGCACCTTTACGTCAAACAACCATACCAGTCCCTATATTACAAATGATCAGGCATTTTACCAGCCACCTGTAAAAACCATAACATGGTATCACACGGGTGCTTTTATCGATCCGAACACAAAATTGAGCCTGTTTGGAAATGAATATTTTCCGGACAGGATGGAAACCCTGCAGCCGGGAAAAACCGGGATTTCAAGGGAAAATAAGCTGGCCGGATACGAACTCAAAAGCCTTCTTCTCACCACGGATGAAAGGCTTGAGGCAATACGCGCCTGCAAGGGAATGATGCTCCGGCAGGAGGTTTATGAACTCGAAAATGATGCGCTGTTAGAGGGAAAGGAAATCCCTGTAAAACTTTTTACCACGGCTGATCATTCTTGTCATATCCGGTGTTTGCAAGGAAAACTAACAAATAAATATTCTGTATTTCATGTATCCGAAAGTGAGAACATCACTTATCATTATGAACTGGATTTACTCCAGGAAACTATGCAGCCTGACCCGCGGATTGCCCATACGCTTAACCTGAAAACGGATGAATACGGGAACATTCTTCAATCGGTATCGGCTGTGTATGCACGTAAAGGAACGCATGCTGAACCCCTGTTGTCAGTTGATGAATTGAGTCTTATTAATAACACCCAGACTGAGAAACATCTTGTATTTACTGAAAGGATCTTTTCTAAGAATGATATTATTGATTCGGCTAATGATTATCGCTTAAGACTACCCTGCGAAAACAGTACCTATGAATTACAGGATATCTCTCCGGCAAATACCACCTGTTTCACAATTGCAGAATTGCGGAATTACATAATCAGTTTACCTCCAAAGAAGCTTGTTGAAAGAGAACGGCTGCTCTATTTTCATGAAGATTTATCATCTCCCGAGCCTTTTGGAGAAATAAATTCCTTAGGTATTCTTTACGAAACTTACAAACTTGCCTTGACAAACGACCTGCTTACCAGTGTTTTTGACACCAGGTCGACCTATATAAAAGGTGATTTTCTTGATCACAAGTTCAGCGGTTATATATCTGGTAATGAACTGAGTAACAAACTTGGATCCGACACTTCAGGGCAGTATTGGACCCGTTCAGGTATCGCTGGTTTTTCATCGGATGCAAAGGAGCATTTCTATCTTCCGGAACGCTATACAGATGCATTTGGAAATACAACAACACTGCAATATGATGAAAAGTACGATCTTTTTATCCAGTCGAGCAAGGATCCTGCAGGTAATACTTTTAGTGTCGCTCAATTTGACTACAGGGTGCTGCAACCCAGCCGGATGAAGGACATTAACGACAATTTATCTGAAGTTGTCTTCGACATCCTGGGAATGCCTGCTGCGATGGCGCTTTTGGGCAAGGGAACGGAGGGAGACAACCTGGCCGGATTTGATGACGCGCTTATCAATCCCTCAACAGATCGGATCATTGACTTTTTTACAGGAAATTACAATGAAAATACATCAATTCAGTGGCTTGACAATGCAACGTCAAGATATATCTACTACTTTGGTGAAACAGAGGCTGGAGGTAAAACGATTTGGGCGGCACATCCTTCCTGTGCCTGCAGTATTTTAAGAGAAGTTCATTTTGCAGGCAGTTCGCCGGGCCAGTCATCTCCGTTACAGGTCACCTTTGAATGTTCTGATGGTTCCGGAACCGTGCTTCTTAAGAAAATTGAAGCTGAACCGGAGGTGACCGGAGGCCCATTGCGCTGGATTGCTTCGGAGAAAACCATTCTTAACAATAAAGGCAAACCAGTAAAACAATATGAGCCTTATTTCAGTGACCAGGAACATCGTTTTGAGGAAGCAGCAGAAATCGGGGTTACTCCCATAATGTATTATGATTCGATGGGACGGTTGGTCCGTAAGGAGTTTCCCGACGGTTCATACAGTCGTACACTCTTTTCTCCCTGGCATGTGGTGAACTTTGATCCCAATGATACCCTGCTGGAGACAGGAAACAAGTGGTATGCAAAACGGACCTCCCTCAGTGCAACGACAGGGGAAAAGCTAACCGTCGAGAAAACAGAACTTCATGCAGGTACGCCGGCTGAAACCATCCTTGATTCGCTGGGCAGGGAGATCATTACGATTGCACATAATAAATACAAAGACATTGATGATATTTTGCATGAAGAGAAATACCTGACTTTCTCAAAATTGGATATCAAAGGCAACCTGCTTTGGATTTGTGATGCCAGGAAGAACCTTGTTGTACAACATGTGCAACCTTTACTTCCGGCTAACTATATGCACCTGCCCGGAAATCATTTAAATGAAGGTCTTCCGGGTGGTACTTCCTGTTATGATTATACCGGAAATCTGCTTTACCTGTATAGCATGGATGCGGGTGAACGGTGGGTTGTAAATGATGGTGCAGGAAATCCGATGTATGCATGTGAACTCAATAAAACGCCGGGAGGAACTGATATCACTGATTTTATCTTCCAGACAACCTATGATGTATTGCAACGTCCCATAGAACAATGGCTTACCATTGGGGAAGCGAAGTATTTGATTGAAAAACGGGTCTATGGTGAACAAACAGCCAATGCCGGGAGCTTCAATTTACGCGGCAGGTTGCATCATCATTACGATCAGGGAGGTTTGATCACCAATACATTTTATGATTTTAAAGGGAACCCGAGAGAGGTTCAAAAAAAATTGATCCATAGCTACAAGGCGCCCATTATCAATTGGCAGGAAAATTCACCGACATCACTGCTTGAACCTGAAACATTCACCCATATCACAGAATATGATGCACTTAACCGAATAACCAGGCTGTTTAACTGGCATCAGGGAACAGGGAGCCGGGTTGCCGTTTATGAGCCTTTTTACAACCAACGCGGGTTACTTGAAAGCGAGCAATTGGTTTTAGGTGCGACAAAAACGGTAAATGGGAATGGATACATGGCAACGGTCAACCAGAGGAGCACACCTGTCAGCTCAATCGGCTACGATGCCAAAGGTCAGCGGCAAAAGATCCTGTATGGGAATGGGACCAGGACACGATACAATTATGATCCGCAGACATTCCGCCTGGTGCAGATGCGAACCACAGGGCCTGGTTATGATCCTTTGTTTCCCGGCATGAATGGTCTTCTTACTGACAGTAACGTTTTGCAGAATCTTCATTATCTCTATGACCCCGTCGGAAATATCATTGAAATTTATGATGGTGCGTTTAAACCGGCCTTTTTCAATAACGAGGCAGTAAAGCCTGAATGCCAGTATATTTATGATGCATTGTACCGCCTCATTTTCGCCACGGGAAGGGAAAATAACATGGTCGCTCCACCACAAGGACAGTTCCCTGTAAATACAACTGTTCTTCGCGACTACCGGGAATTTTACACTTATGACAAGGCTGGCAATATCGTTGAAATGCGGCATGTTGCAAATGGAGGCGGCTGGACGCGGAGATATGCCTCCGAAGATTTTAACAACCGGCTTCAGCGAACCTGGGAAGGAAGTGCTAACTGGGATGACGGGCAGGCAACGAACAAAACCACCTACCAGTATGATTTGCATGGTAATATGCTGAACCTCTCAGATGTTGGTTCGGATTATTTTATCCATTGGGACTATCGCAAAATGATATCCCATCTCGACCTTGGGGGCGGCGGCCGGGCTTTTTACACTTACGATTCCAACAGGGAACGAACCCGGAAGGTCAGGGAAACCATTGATGGCCACAAACTGTGGGAACGTTCCTATCTCGGAGGTTTGGAAATTTACAGGCGATACAGTGGTGGTGCTCTTGTTGAGGAAATTGAAACACTGCACCTGATGGATGGAAACCAAAGGGTATTGCTTGTCGATCAGGTCATAAAAACAGATAATAATCAACTGAACCCGGGAACTCGCTTTGCATATCAGTACAGTAATCACCTCGGCTCATCGGCCATGGAACTGGACGGAACAGCATCGATCATTTCCTATGAAGAGTATCATCCATTTGGAACAACGGCATACAAGGCTAAAAATAATGCCATTACTGCGGTTGCAAAAAGGTATCGGTTCACCGGCAAAGAAAAGGACGAGGAAAGCGGGCTCTATTATTATGGAGCAAGGTTTTACGCTTGCTGGCTGGGACGATGGACCGCCTGTGATCCGGCCGGCAGGGTGGATGGTGCGAACCTTTATGTTTATACACGGAACAATCCGGTAATACTTACGGATCCAAATGGAATGCAGGCAACAGGCCGTGACAGGCGGCTTTTAACAGTTACACCCTTGCTGACGCTCGGATCAGTTGATGCATCGGGTTCAGGTCCTGGTGGAGGAGCGTCGTCAGGTCAGTTGTCGCTAACCAGCCAGGTACGGTCAAGTTTTATGCTGAATGCTCCGGTGATTGGTTTGAATACGACGGGTCTGATGGAAGCAACAGCCGCTACACGGCTGGATTATGAGACAGGTACAGGACAGTCGACATTCAGGGGAGGTGCTCTGGTTGGAACTTCATCAGGGCTTCATTTAACAATGGGCGGGAGTGGTTCTTCCCGTTTCTCGTTTCGCGGTGATTCTTCTCCCGATGTGAGCACCGATGCGAGGATGCATGCAGCACTGAGCTACAGCAGTTTTTCGCTTGCAACCGGAAGCGGAAGTGTTTCTGTTGACTCAGGGCGGTTTACGGGCAGTTTTGATGCCTCAACCGTAGCAAATATTGGCAGGTTGCATGTTGAAGGATCAGGAAGAATGGGTTCTGATGGTACCCCGGAATTTGAAAGACTTTCAGTACGGGCACGTGTTGGTTTACCAGGACTTCTGACCCTCAATGCACGGGCTACCGGAACTACAACTCCTGAAGGGAGCCTTGCCATCAAAGGATCAGCGGATCTGAACATTATGGGGATCCCGTCGCTGCACATTCAAGGATCCGGATTTGTGACATCAAGAGGAGCCTTGTTCAGTGGTACCTTCTCCGGACCCGGGCCACTCTGTACATCTTTTATTACAGGTGATTTCCGGCTCAGCACAAGGTACGGAATTTCAGCCAATGCCCTGGTTTTAGGAGCGACCTATGCACCATCGGCCTCCATTAATGATCCTGCTTCCCTGACACCGGGTACTTTAGCTGCCGCTGAAAAGCCAAAAACACCCTGGACTCCGGGAGGTTTGATTATCGGAGCCGGTTTATATAATTACTCTCAAGGCAACCTTAGTTATATAGCAGCGGGCTTGATGCCCGATCTGAGTTCTAATATTTTCAGCAATATCAGATTCGGCATTACGATAAAAACACATTTTGATTTTCCATAATAAACAATGATAATTTCCAGATTAGAATTGATAAAAC
Organism: uncultured Draconibacterium sp.; assembly: GCA_964628215.1. Taxonomy (GTDB): domain Bacteria; phylum Bacteroidota; class Bacteroidia; order Bacteroidales; family FEN-979; genus CAIVAT01. Next base: position 11,436 of record CAZVNF010000068.1, on the reverse strand, counting down.
CAACAAAGGAATAAAAATCTCGATTTAATCAATAAATCAATAAAACAGGAGGAAACCCGATGAGCAAAAAGTATCAAATTTCCGGCAAGGTAATAAATCAAAAGACGGGAAAAGGGATACCCGGTCTTCGTATTGAAGCATGGGATAAAGACCTTATCAGCGATGATCTTCTGGGTTCAGCTATCAGTGATGAAAACGGGTTATTTACCATAAAATTTGAAGAGCATTATTACAAGGAACTTTTTGGGGATCAGAACCCCGACATCTACTTTAAGGTTTTCAGAGAAGATCGTTTATTGGTAGATACGTGCGACCATATTGTGTGGAATGCTGAAGAGAACCTTGACCAGGTTGGGATCCAGGTTCCTGACGAGAAACTCACGGATACATCCACGACGAGTGAATTAAAAATAACCGGAAAGATATCTGCTGCCACCAGAGCGGCAATTGCCGGACTAAAGGTCATTGCTTACGATAAGAGGATGAGTGGAGATATAGTTATCGGCAATGCCATTACAGATAAGGAAGGGAATTATACCATTTTCTACAACGAGGCACTACTTCAGGGGAAAGCCAATCCTGACATAGAGATAAGATTGGTGGATACCGGAAATAACCAAAAAGAAATTGCCAGGTCAGGAGTGAAGTACAATGCCGGCAGGATTGAAAAAGTTGACCTTATTGTTGATACAAAGAAGGTATCACGTAAATCGGAATTTGACCGGATAATGGTTGAAACAAAGCCTTTTCTGGAAAAGAAGAACTTTGCAGACCTGAGTGAGGATGGTGAAAAGAAGGACATTAGTTTTGTAGCAAACAAAAGCAGGTGGGATGCTCGTATCATTGCCATGGTTGCACAGGCGGAAAAGCTGAGTTCCCGGACAAAAATTGCCCCCGCTCATTATTATGCCTTGTTCCGTTCGGGGGTGGCTGGCACGCAGGAAGCAATAAACAGACTTTCACCTCAATATGTAGAACAGGCTATAAAAAAAGCCGTTGCTGAGAATATCATCCCCGAAACCGGTACTCTTCCGGAAACCCTGAGAAATTTCAAAGCCGGAAATACCGAATATTTACTGTCGAAAACTGCACCGCATGCCATTTCCAGCTTAAATTCCATGCTGACGCTTGGATTGAATCCTTCACAGAAGGCAACCTTCGTCGAATGTTACCAGGAGTTCCGTGATAATCCGGCTGAGTTCTGGAAATCGCTGCAATCAAAGGGATTTGCAACAACTACTATTGATAAACTTAAGCTGGATGGCAAATTAGGATACCTGACCCTGCATAATGTCCCACTTATCCAGCGTATGTATGATCAGGTTAAGGGTGTCAATAATCAAAAAATCTCTGATCCGGCCGACCTTGTGCGGGCAGGATTATATAAGGCGTCAGCCTGGGAAAACCTTATAGGAAAAGATGTTCCTGCAGGTGTGAAAGCAGAAGAATATGCAAGCAGCATGGCTAACCAGCTTCTCCTCAGCTATCCTACTCTTGTTACAGCTGAAATGGTGAAAAATAATGAAATAAACCTGGAAAACAGTAATATACGAGAAGAGTACAAATTCATAAGAGACGAATTATATGATTTCTTAAGCAGCAACCATCGCGAGTATACCATTGGAATCCATTCGGTAAGTTCCTGGAACCGTTATAAAGAATTGAAGCCTGAAGTTCAGAAGGCTGCTAATGCAGTTGAACGGTTATACCAACTAACTCCTTCCAATGAAGCAATGACTGCTCTTTCAAAGTCATCGTTAACTTCAGCCTACGAGGTCATGAAATATACCCGGGAAGAATTCAAGCAGAAATTAGGTGACGCCCTGACCGGTGCTGATGTTGATCTGATCTATACCAAGGCTCATGAAATCTACAGTACGACTTTGAATATTGCCACCACCTACATGGTAAATAGAATGATGCCCAATGTTTATGCACTTTCCGGGGTTTCAGATAAAATTCATAAGGGTATAAAAACAGAAAGAAGAATTGGATACAATCCGGATAAAATTATTGATTACCCTACACTTGACGAGCTTTTGGGTGACATGGATTATTGTTCCTGTGATCATTGCAAATCGGTTCTGAGTCCGGCTGCTTACCTCGTGGAGTTATTGGAGTTCATCGACCTGAAGGATATCACGCATGAAAAAAGAAACCCAATCGATGTCCTTAAAGAACGCCGGCCTGATATTCAGCATATCCAGCTGACCTGTGAAAACACGAACACGGTTTTGCCTTACCTTGACCTGGTTAATGAAATCCTTGAACATTATGTATTGCATGGGAACCTGAACTTGCTGTTAGATCATGATATCAGGGAAGGTGTAAACCCGAATGACCTGTTGGCAGATCCTCAGTATGTCGAGGATAAAGCGTATGAAAAATTAAAGGAAGAAGTATTTCCTTACAATCTTCCGTTTGACAGATCCCTGGAAGCATTGCGCCTGCTGTTCCAGGTTTGGGACACCTCCCTTGATGAGGCCCTGGGGATTTTTGGTGACAACATCTCAGCCATCAGGGAGATGCTGGGGCTCAATACTGAAGAATACCTGATCCTGACCGACAAATCGTACCGCGATCTGCCTGAATATTTTGGACAACCGAAAGGCAGTATGATTGATGATTTGAATGGTGCAATCGCAAATGCTAAGAAATTTACAAAAGCAGTCGACATTACAAATAAGGAACTCATCGCCCTGCTCAAGACACAATTTATCAACCCGGGAGTCACTCTTATCCCGGTGCTGGAGCGGCTTAATCTGAGTCTTGAGCAGATCCAATCTTTCTATGATGGCATCCTGTCAAAAAAGGATCTCTCCACCTTGGTCTCTAAGTCGATTAAACTAAAAGATTATCCTGGTCTGGAAGAATGGAATTCCAGGGACAGGGGCGAGATCGTTGCAGGATGGCTGAACAGGAACAGATCACTGATCATGGGGATGATTACCCTTGCTGATCTTACTCCTGGCAAGGGAGAATGCAGCCTGGCAAATGTAGAGTTGCGCTATACATTTCCGGACATGGTCCATAACAATCTGAAGTTCATTTCCTACCATAAATTTCATCGCTTTATCCGTTTGTGGAAAAAAGAGGGTTGGACCATTGAGATCACCGACAAAATCATTGCGGCTTTTTTGCAGTCATCCTTGCAAGCAATTACGGAAGACAACATCGATGCAGCCTTTATACGATTATTATCCTGCATTGCCAATTTGAGAAAGCTGATGAAGCAGCAATCCATTAACGAGACTTTGCTGCCAAAATGGCTGGTATTGTGGGATTTATCGAAAAATAAAGAGACAAGGCAGGAAGCACTTGCCGGGCTGATCCGGTGCAGTACAGATGATATTCTTGATTTTACTGCAATTACAGGCATTGATCCGCTGGCCGACGATTTCCAGGATCCGGATCCTTCTTTGTTGAAATTCCTCCGGATCAGAGATGACTTAAAATCCATATCACTTAAACTGGCGGATCTCAGTTATATCCTGATGCACAAGGATCCGGAAGGTAAGCTCACCCCGGAACAGACTGCAGAATTCAAAACCATAAAAAATCTGCGTGATGCACTGACCGCTGTGTCATCCGAACTGAGCCTGGTTCCTGATAATGCAGATCTGGCCTATGCCAAAACCAGGATGGCACTCGTTTACGATAAAACGGTGGTGAACACCTTCTTCGAATTGCTGTCAGATGAAAAAATATTCGAAACGGATGTGGAAATTAAAGCCACAAAGCTTCCTGACAAACTCACAGATGCATATCCTAATCTCGGTTATGAGCCATTTAAAAAGCTGCTGACCTATAAAGGAAGGATAACAGATACAGCGAAAGCTGGCTTAAAGTTAGAGTACGAAGGCTTGGCGGCAGAGAATATGGAAGCAGGAGAGCTTCTTGCTGATTTTAAGTTGAACTTTGCCGACGCATTGGATAAACTTTATGATGCCGGCAATGATGCCATCAATTCACTGGATGAATCCTATCCGGGACTGAAAGGTATATTTGCCACAGTATCAGCAAAAAGTGACACCGAAGATAAAATTAAGGCGCTTCTTGATGAGATCTTTCCGGAATTGCTGAAAAATCTGAAAAAGAACGGTTTAACCAAGGTGTTGACCGACAGTTTGAAGTGCACCCCGGAAATTACGGAAGCCTTGTTAAGCAGCGCCGGGGTCATAAAGGCCGAAGGTGATCCCGCCAGCGGGATCATCCTTGATTTCTTAAGGCTTGAGGAACTGAAATTCGATTCTACGGTTGCTGAGCCAAGACCAACCTTCGATTTTTATCTTGATCCCCCGGCTACCGATAATTATAACATCTGCATCAAAGCTCCGGAGAATTCTAAAGTATTGCTTATTGTTGCTGACCAGAATGTATTTAGTACCGTAGCTGATGATAAAACCGCAGCAAAGATTGGTGCAACGGGCGAAATTAAAAACAGTAAACCAATGATGCTGACAGCCGGTTCGCTTGTTCTGTTAACTGTTTCAGATTTGCCGGAGAAGTCAAAAGTGGAAATTTTCTGGCAAACCAAAGGTATGGCGAAACAACCGATCCCCGATGCAAGAATTTATTTGAAAGAAAAGGTGGATATCACCAGGAACGCATTGATCCGTCTGCAAAAAGTAACACAACTTCGAAAATTACTTAAGCTGACCGCTGCTGAAATAGTTTATTTTTCTTCCGTTAATGCAGAAACCAAAGGTATTCTCAACCTTTTAAAAACCACAAGTACCATAAATACGGCTGATCTTCATGAACTGTGGAATAAATTGTACCTCCTGGTATTCTTTACTCAACTGAAAAACGAAAATGAGCCTGAAGAAAACACATGGATCAAAATCCTAAAGGATCCGGAAATAAAAACCCCTCAGGAGAAAAGTCTTTTGCTTGGAGTTTGCGGTTGGAAAGGGGAAGATTTGAGTGCGGTCATGGCAAACGCCAGGTTTATGTTGACATTGAATCAATTATCCGGCCTCAGCAAACTTAAACGGGTGAAATATGCCATGGATTTCATAAACAGGATTGGTTATCCTGCTTCGGATGTTATTCGCTGGACAACGGCAACCAGAGATCGGGATCTTATTCAGTCTGTAAAGAAAAGTATCAGAATCAAGTGCGACGATGCTGCCTGGCTGGATACCATGAAAAGCTTGAGTGATCCGCTCCGGAATAAGAGTCGCGATGCTTTGGTCACCTATATCCTATACCACCGACCGCCATCTGATGTGATCGACACCGCCGATAAACTTTACGAATATTTCCTGGTGGATGTAAGCATGGATGCCTGCATGAAGACCTCACGCATCCGCCTGGCGCTCTCAACCGTGCAGTTGTTCATTCAAAGGTGTTTAATGAACCTTGAACCGGAAGTTTCATTACCAGCCTCCCGCTCAAAACAATGGGAATGGATGAAGCGGTACCGGGTCTGGGAAGCAAACCGGAAGGTTTTCCTCTATCCTGAAAACTGGCTTGAACCCGAGTTGCGCGATAACAAATCCCAGTTCTTCACCGAACTTGAGGGGGAACTGCTCAAGGCGGACATCACCGACGAGATGGCAGAAGTGGCTTTACTTAATTATTTAAAAAAGCTGGATGAAGTGGCAAGACTTGAAATCGTAGGCATGTACCTGGAGGAGGATGAAGATTCAATCAACCAGGACCATGATATCATTCACGTCTTTGGCCGGACTAACGGGAATACCCGCCAATACTATTACCGCAGGTACAACGGCTCATGGTCACCATGGGAAAAGATATCGGTAACCATTGAAGGAGATTACCTCTTCCCGGTGATCTGGAAGACAAGGTTATTTGTTTTCTGGCTGAATTGCATAGAAAAATCAGCCGATATGCCTACAAAAACAAAGGAACCTGATGGTTATGACGTAGATTTATCAACAAGAATGATGGCGGATGCGCCGTGGAAAAACCTGGTTAAATATAATGTTGAGATCAACATGTGCTGGGCGGAATATTTTAAAGGTAAATGGACTTCGCCCAAATCCTCCGACCTGAAAACCCCGGTAAATCTGAAAAATCTTTCATCTCCTTTTCAATCGGGAAATATCCTGCTTTATGCAAACAAAACAAAGATAAATGCGAAAGCTTCGGAAAGGCTTGCTTTTACCCTTGTATATAAGGCAACAAATTCGGATGACAAACGAATTTTCAGAATAACCTTTACCAGTAAGAATGCGCCGCCCATCATAGAAAAGATGTCTTTTTATTTTGGAACTGATTTAGCAAACTACTTATTATACCATCAACCATATGAAAGCTACCTATTACCCAATCTAAAGTCAGGTCAACTTTCAGTGTACTCTGATAGTTTGAAGTTATCCATTGTTCAACCTCCGCCTATTACCAATAAACCGGATGTCGAAACTATTCTGAAGCGTTTGGACTACCTCGGGGATTTTAATCTTTTACCGATCAATCATGAGGTTAAGAACGCTTTTGAAGCGCCTTTTTTCTATAGCGATGAGCACAGTACCTTTTTCATACGGGCACATGAAAAACTCACCCCGCCGCTTTATGAATATGAAGAATATTATCCCTGGGGTGAAATTAATCCAGGTGAATTGGAAGTTCCTCCTCTTGAGGAATATGATCCGATCCCAGACTGGGGTCCGGGCCCGGTTATCAATCCCTGGGAGGAGTCCGTTTTTCCGGAGAGGATGAGAATTATCCGCACAGGCGATGCGTTCGTTTCCGAAATCGGCACTTTTTTGACCGGGGGATTAATGAGCGGCAATGCGATAAATTTTGAAACACCAATTCAATAACCAAATCATCAAGGAGGCTGTACAATGGCACAAGATAATGTCCAAATGATTAACACCTTTCATCAATACCAAACCGGGGTTGCTGAAATAAACAGGCGGAAAAAATTAGTCAGAAAGCCTGAACGTAAAATCAATTACGAATTTTTCGTGCATTACCATCCATATGTAGATGACCTGATTGAAAAGTTGAACCGTGAAGGGCTGCTCTCGTTTATGGATCCTCTGTTTTTATCCGGATTAGAAAAGAATTTAAATCCGGACAAATATGTTCCGGGATTCTTATGGGGAAATTCATTCCCGGCAGAGAACATCGATGTGAGTGTTAAAGGGGCCTATTCCGTTTACAACTGGGAGCTCTTTTTCCATGCACCGGTTGCCATTGCAAATCACCTGAGCCGCAATCAGCGGTTTGCCGAAGCACAGCGGTGGTATCATTTCATTTTCGATCCGACCAGCACTGATAAAAGTGTTGATCCCCCCATGCGTTTCTGGAAGTTCCTGCAATTCAGGGATGAAACTGACCCGAAGTTCATCCAGGAGATGATGATCGCACTGAGTAAACCGGAAGATTCCGAACTGAAAACGGCCATGCAGAATGCAATTGACAGGTGGCGTGAAAACCCGTTCCGTCCGCATGTCATTGCCAGGGAACGATTCCTCGCATACCAGATCAATGTGGTGATGAAATACCTCGACAACCTGCTTACCTGGGGAGATAACCTCTTCCGGCAGGATACTATTGAAACCATAAACGAAGCAACCCAGATATATGTCCTCGCTGCAAACATCCTTGGCCGGAAACCACAGGAAATTCCTCCGCGGGGGAAGCGAACTCCTAAAACTTACGCCCAACTGAAAGCAAATGGCATTGATAAATTTGGAAATGCCCTGATAAAGATGGAGAATGATTTTCCGTTTTATACCATTCCAAAAGGCATAAGGTTCTCAGGGGAAAAGGATAGTGCCGGTATGTTTGGAATAGGGAACCATCTCTATTTCTGCATTCCCCAGAATGATAAATTGCTGGAATACTGGGACAAGGTGGCCGACAGGCTCTTCAAAATCAGGCATTGCATGAACATTGAAGGGGTGATAAGGCAACTTGCACTGTTTGAGCCCCCGATTGACCCCGGGATGCTGGTCAGGGCCGTTGCTGCAGGACTTGATATTGCCGGTATTGTCAATAACATCAACCAACCTTTATCTAATGTACGCGGTCCGTTGCTACTTCAGAAAGCCATTGAAATTTGTTCGGAAGTGAAGGCATTGGGAAGTGCATTGCTTTCTGCGATTGAGAAGAAAGAGACAGAACATCTTTCACTCTTGCGTCAGCAGCATGAAAAAAACATTCTTAATCTTACAAAGGATGTGAAATACATACAGTGGAAAGAATCGGAAGCTGCCACCACTGCATTGATCGCAAGCAGGAATACAGTTTTTGAAAAATACAAGCATTATAAAATGATCCTCGGGATACCCGATTCGGAAACCAATAAACTCAAATCGGTTGAACTGGTACGTAAGCAACTTACCGAAGAGACTTTTACTGCGGTGTACAGCGAATGGGTTGATAAGTATGGACAGGAGTTACAAAGGGAAGCCTACCGCCAGGAAAACACGATGGGCGGACTTATGGAATTTGCAGGAAATACGGTTGTAAATGCTTTCAATGGGCAATTAGGGAAGACACTTCCCCTGAATAGGAATGAAAATGCCGAGTTGAATATTTACCTGCCGACCGCTGACACCTTCAATACATTATCGATGGCTCTTCGTGTAGCAGCTCCAATTCTTGGATTGATCCCACAGTTTGAGGTGTCTTGTGAGCCATTAGGCATAGGTGCAGGAACTACTTTTGGAGGAAAACAATTAAAGCAACTGGCAAAAGATGGCGCGGAAATTTCAAAAGAAATCGCCGGAGCATTTATTTCAAGTGCAGAGAGGGCTTCCAAACTGGCATCCTATTACCGGCGGGCGGAGGATTATGTTTTCCAGGCAAACCTTGCTAGCAGTGAACTTCAGCAATACGGCAGGCAGATCATTTCCTCACTGATCAGGGAGCAAATAACGAAAAAGGAATATGAGAACCATATAAAACAGATGGAGCAAGCAGAGGCCATAGAAACCTATATGAATGAAAAATTTACAACGGAAGAGTTGTACACCTGGATGCAGGGGGAACTGTCGAAAATCTATTTTGACAGTTACAAGCTTGCATTTGACATTGCGAAACGTGCGGAGCAAACCATGAAACATGAACTGATGCGCAAGGAATTTGATGAAATGAACTTCATCAGGTTTGGATATTGGGATAGCTCCAGGGAAGGATTGCTGGCAGGGGAGACCCTGGCCCTTGATCTGAAACGTCTTGAAATGGCCTATCATGATCAGAACCTGCGTGAATTTGAGATCACCAAGCATGTTTCACTGGCCCGCCTCGATCCGATCGCTTTGCTCAAATTAAAGATCACTGGTTCCTGCGAGATCACCATTCCTGAATGGTTGTACGATCTGGACAGCCCCGGTCAGTTCATGCGACGGATCAAGACTGTGGCATTGTCTATCCCTTGCATTGTCGGACCCTACACAGGGATCCATTGCAAGATGTCATTATTACGCAGTTCTGTGCGCACATCTTCCATACCCGGGAATGATTATGGCCGGTCAGCAATGAATGAAGACGCCCGTTTCAGGGATTTTACAGGCGCTATCCAGTCCATCGTTACAAGCACGGCACAAAATGACAACGGGCTGTTTGAACTGAATCTTAAAGATGAACGTTACCTTCCCTTTGAAGGTGCCGGAGCCATCAGCACCTGGAAGATTGAATTGCCAAACGATTTCCCGCAATTTGATCACGAAACCATCTCCGATCTGATCATCCATGTTAAGTATACTGCGCGTGAGGGGGGTCAGCTATTAAGATCTGCGGCAAAAACTTATATCGATAGTATTTACACGTCTAATTCAAAACTATCTGATTCAGTATTGCAACTATTCTGTCTCAACCATGATTTCGGAGCAGCCTGGAACAATTTTAAATCCGCAAGTCCTGCTTCGAAAAAACTTGAACTTGAATTAAATGAAGATCAGTTTCCTTACTGGGTAAAAACCATTGGTTTTTCAAGCCAATTGGTTGCAACCTTCTGGTGCAAAGAGTGGACAACGACAAAGAAACAGTTGAAAATTGCCCCAAAAAGTGTTTTGATTGAAGCGTCCAATCAGTCACCATGGATTTTGAAAATTGGCAATATCACCACCTCAATAGTAGAAAACACAGAGGTGTTCACTTTTTTAACGAACAACTCAGCTAAAAAAATTTACATGACGATACAATATCTAAAACATGTTTAGAAAACCAGAATAATTTTTTAACCAAAACACTAATCCTTGAAGTCATGTGCGATCAAAAAATAAAACAGGAACTGAAAGATGTTTACCAGCAAGGAAATATTTCATTTTTCCTTGGAGCCGGTATCTCAAAGAGTAATGGGATTCCAACATGGAATGAGCTGGTTACCGCTATGTATTTTCGTTATATGGATGCTGAAAGTTGGGGGAAATTAAGCCCTTATCCGAATTATCTCTATGCAGCGTCCCGGCGGTATATCAAACGCCTGGAAGAATCTCCCGAAATTATAATAAGAAAAATTAAACTTGGCTGGAAAGATTATCAGCATGAATACGATCAGGCGTTATGGAACTCTCTTTACAATTCAAGGCAAACAAACGAGGTAATTGATGAATATACAATCAGTAACATACCGCAAGACATTGCCCATGTTATTAAGAGTCCTTCACGATCAAAAGTAAAATCTGTGATCACATATAACTTTGACGATATTCTGGAAGAGACTCTTCAGAGATTCAATTTTAATGATTATACAACTGTTTACGAAAAAAATACAGTTATCAAACCAGGGAACCTTCCGGTTTTTCATGTCCATGGTTATGTTCCGTTTAACAATAACCCTGATAAAAATAATTATGGGAACATCATTCTCGGAGAGGATGACTATAACAATTTAATGAATGACACCCATAACTGGGCTAATCTTATTCAATTAACGACTCTTTTATCATCCGTCAATATAATGATCGGTTTATCCCTGACCGACAGGAATTTAAGAAGGATTCTTGACATTACCAGCCAACAAGGCTTTAACAGTTTAACCTATATTTTTTTAAAAAGGCCAGGTAATATTACCTTTAGCAAGGAGGAAATAGCCCAAATAGATTTGGAAGCAAGAGAATTGTTAGATAAATGGTTTCTCGGGGGCGGGATAAAGCCGAAGTCTGGAATGCCAGTTGAGGTAGAGCAGATACTGAACGGAATAATGCAGAATGATTTGGTGATTAACAACATGGTTCTAAAACAAATGAAGGTAACCCCCATCTGGGTTGATGATTTTAGAGAAATTTCTGATTATTTAAATTTCATGAATACATGATAAGAACCAACAGCGGGTGGTCAGCGGGAACAGCCGGGTCAGACTGAAACAGAAAGCAGTTTGTGGAAAAGGAAAAGGGTTTTACGGTAAACCCAGCCGCTCCAGAAGTTTCTTGAATCTCGGATCATCTGAAACCCCAGCAGTATGACGATGGACATGAAGATAGAATAAGATCAAGCCTTCTTTGTTTTCGA
>CAZVNF010000067.1:0-19935 GCA_964628215.1 uncultured Draconibacterium sp. | reverse complement strand
AATCGCGCCGGGACTACAAAACATCCTCAGGATTCGATATCACGGAGGCTCTCACATTGTGTCAATTATGACACAACCTCAATTGTCAACGCATTTATCAAACTCATACCTGGGAACCAACGACATCAATTGCGCAAAATCTTCCCTGAATAACTCTTGGTCCCATTTGTAAGTAGAACATTATAGATCCCTTTAGCTTCTGCGGAGATGTTCAAAGAGATCTTCTCACTAATAATTTCCACCGGCACCTGCTCAATGGTCTTCCCTTGACTGTTATATATGGACAGTTTAAGATGTCGTTCATGCCGAAATTCATCAGGGAGGATGATCGAACATTTACCATCATTTGGATTGGCATAGATAACCAGTTGATTTTCAATTTTTCTTTTTTCTATTCCAGTTCCTGTAAAAGCGTCAAATTTGGCGATAAAAATGTCCCGTCCTCCACTAGAAGTTAATATATAAGTATCAAAAGAGGTTGTTTGGATAAATTGCCCGGCTACTAAACAATCACCATTTGAATCTTGTGCAACAGAAATACCACCTGAAGGATTTGGTCCTGAAATATCAGTTGGTACATGTTTTACTCCCAGACAATTACCACTGGCATCATACCTAACAACGAACATTTCAACATTTAACGGGTCTTCTGCAATAGTAGCATAGCAACTTCCAAAAGTTGTTGCAGCATTAGGAATCATATAGAATTCTAAACGGCCGATTATATAACAATTACCGTCATCCCCGACATTTAATTGAGATGGTACGACTTTATTTTCGCCACTTGAAATTCTAGCCCAGATCGGATTTCCAAGGTTGTCATGCTTTACAATAAATAACTGTGAGCAAGATGATGTATTTGCAATCGTATCATTCCCAAAGATGAAATTATTACACTGACCACTAAGATAGAAGTTTTGAGTAGAGTCAAATCCGATCGTTGTCAAATAATATCCACGCCCAATTCCGTCAGGTCTGGCCCATTGAACGATACCACTCGTGTCAAAAGAAGATAGTATTATGTTAGATAAGGATGGATCGATTAAAATCCCTGCCAGGGAATAGGGTGTAGTAGCTACAGATTGGCCGGCAATGACGAGTTGGTCCTTATTAACAGCAATCCCACAAATATTAAAAGAACCATCACAAATATTCTTAGCCCAAACACAATTTCCATCTGCATCATATTTAGCAAGAAATTCTCCTGGTACAATTGTGAACTCATCAAAGTGAGCACTATCAGTAACTACACCGGCGATATACGTATTTCCATATTTATCAATACAAGCCTGGCTAGCGTAATCATTCCCTTGTCCGCCCGCCTCCTTAGCCCAAACACAATGTCCAGCAACATCATACCTGGCTATAAAAACCTGACCGGTAGAGGATTTCAAATTAATACTATCCAAAAACAGATTGCCACAGACATGACCATAGAACCAAGCTCCATTTTGACTTTTATTAGTAGCAACTTTTGAGGATATTATTGTATTACAAGGATTCCCCTGAATTGTAATTCCTTTTACCCATTGGAAACTTCCTGATGTGTTTAATTTGCAAAACATCATTGGCAAATAAGAACCTAACCACCCAACTGGTAATATTGTATCATTTCCAAAAATTCCTTTTGGTCCAGAAAACAACCCTGTCAAATAAATGTTAGACGATGCATCCATACTAATCGTACCAAAATCATCACCATCTCCTTTCGCACAATTAATGGCCCAATGACAGTTTTGCGAAAACAAAGACTGAAAACTTCCAAGTTGTAAGGAGATCAGAACTAAAAAGAAGAAAATCAAATTTTTCATCGGAAGTAAGATTATTTGATAACTACTTTCTTTGCATTGTAAATAATGCTATGGTGGTATACCTTGACAACTTAAATGCCGTTTGCAAACTTATCTAAATTAAACGTAAAATAACCTGCACATGGATATTTTGCAATTATACGACCGTAATTGTGAAGCACTATTTCAAAATGGTAGAAATCAAAAATAAATTGTAACGACCGGGGAATTTAACCGTTAAAATTTTAATGGAATTCAGGAAAGCAAGACCTTGGTAAAACGCTCTTTTTCAACCTGACCCCAACTTTAAAACCGCTGGTGAATCATTTCTATGGAACGAATCGAATAGCGAAGAACATCACATGCGACCTTTTGCTTCAAAATAAAGGTAATAAATATCAAACATGACAAAAGTAGTGTCACAATTGTGAGTGATGTCGCATGTTCTACTTTTTAAATTAAAGAATTGGTTGTGAAACTTTAAAGCTACTCTTTAATCAATTTCAATGTTACTGTTCCCTTGCCGTACCTCATGTTGAGAAAATAAAGACCCACGGAAAGATGAGAAACATCAATACCCCCATCAATTCCAGTAACTTTTGACACTACTGAACCATGGCAGGTTGTGATTTCTCCGTCTATAAAACCTGACAGGTCTTCAATTCCTTTAATTGTTACAAGATCACTGGCAGGATTAGGATATGCAGTTATTTTATTAAATGGGTTAAGAAAATGAACTCCGGTGGGTACATCCCAAACTTCAACTGCATCCAGTATAGTTCCTGATTCCTGCGCTCCACCAGCAACATAAATCTTGTTTCCATATCCTAAGGAAGTATGATTGATTTTATCAAAGTTCATATTATTGGTTGACCACGATGCCGATGCAATATCATAAACATCTACCAGCGATTCTGAACTTATATAATAGAATTGCAGCAAATCCATGTCACCTCCCCCGGGAAAGAAAATCTTATCACCGGCAGTTGCCGGATAAATGCCGCCCCTTGGATAACTCAGATAATCAACGGTCCAGTTTGTTCCATCATAAATATCTATCACGTTGCTTGAGTTGCCCACTCCTGACCTTATTCCACCTGCAAAATAAAATTTTCCGCCTGCGTAAACACCACCAACATGCGCCCTTGCTTCCGAAAGTGTGGCTGCAGTCCAGGTATCGGTCACTGAGTTATAGATGTCAACTGCATCGCTTGGCAGGTTTTGACCGCTGTGCCCACCGGCAAAAATTGCAATCACGCCATCGGAGGCAACAGCAGGATATCCTCTTGCTTCCGATAAGGTATCAACAGTCCAACTATTTGTAAGTTCATCAAACACATAAACTAAATTACTAACTATTGGCGTATTTGTTGAAAAGTTGAAACTGGCATATGCTCCGGCAATTAAAATCTTGCTTCCAACGTGCACAGCTGTTGCAGCCCAAATGGGATCAGTAAGAGTATGGGTACTCCATATTCCATTTTTGTATATATCAACTACATTGGTGCCAACTAAAGGATTTCCAAATGATGTAAGACCGCCTGCCACATATAATGCACTATCACCGCCCACGGATGCGGTGAAGCACCTGGGCGAGGATATATTACTGACTGGCATCCATGACCCTGATACTGTGTTATAAGCATCAACTGAGCTGCTTATGGAGGCTCCCGAACCACCTATAAAATAAAGAGTATCAACCATTCTTGCTGATTGCAACTGCGCCCTGCCGCTTGACATATAGTCAAGGCTCCATTGAGCATAACTGGTATTTAATAAACAAATAATAAGGCAAAAAGTATAAATTAAATTTTTCATATTGTTTAAATTTTAAGTTAGTGGATTTTTTATGCATGGCAGAAAACCTTTTGTGGTTGTTTTCACATCCAGCATGGCCGAATTATCCGGTGCGCTGTTGTCGGTACTGATGCCCACAAGCGCAAAGAGGTAAAAAGACGGGACAGCTAACAAAAACACCTGCAGGACAAAATATATATAGATTTTTCATAGAATAGGGTTTTAATTTTATTATGGTAAAAGTATACTTTAATTCCATATTAAATGAGATTTTAGCGAAAATATTTTAAAAATATAATCAAAAAAAAATCAAGGTGTTTATTTTTAATCGATCCAAACAAGATTTTTTTTGTACCTTTGCACAAACTAATTTAACAAAACATTTCAGATGATTTCACCTCATAATCAACGTGAAACATCAAACACCTCCTGGATAAAAATCATATCGAAATACAATCGCCCCGATAGCCTGAAAAGCTGGTGGCAACTCTCCGGTAACCTGTTCCTTTATTCATTAGCCTGGTTTTTGATGTATGAAAGTCTTTCCATATCCTACTGGATAACCCTTGCACTTTCCTTTCCTGCTGCGGGCATGCTCGTGCGGCTATTCATTATTTACCACGACTGCGGACATGGCTCCTATTTCAAAACAGGCAGGATGAATGATGCGGTTGGGCTGTTTATCGGCATTCTTACCTTTACCCCGTATTACAGCTGGTCGCGTGAGCATTATATCCACCACGAAACAGCCGGTAATCTCGACAAACGGGATGTGGGCGATGTGTGGACCCTGACCGTGGCCGAATACCAGGCAAGCTCAAAATGGACAAAGATCCAATACCAGTTGTACCGGCATCCCGTGACCATGTTCGGTATCGGGGCATTCGCTGTTTTTGTGATCATAAACAGGTTTACAAAGAAAAAAATGGACAACTCAGGCAGAATGGGCGTTTACGCCACCAATCTGGGGCTGCTCCTTTTTGCTGCGGGAATGAGCCTGATAATCGGCATCAAGGCATTCATTTTAATACAGTTGCCAATTATTTCAATTGCCGGTATCATGGGATTCTGGCTGTTTTATGTACAACACCAGTTTGACCCGATTTACTGGGCGCGTTCCGATAAATGGGATTATAAAAGAATGGCCCTGGAAGGGAGTTCGTATTATAAACTCCCCAGAATACTCCAGTATTTCTCAGGGAATATCGGATTTCACCACATCCACCATTTAAGCCCGATGATCCCGAATTATAAATTGTCCCGCTGCCATCGTGAAAACGCACTTTTTCAAGAGGTTAAACCTCTCACCTTGTGGACTAGTTTCAAGTCACTGTCCTATCGGTTATGGGATGAAAATGCACAGGAAATGGTGAGTTTCAGGAAATTTAAATTAAGACAGTCCGGGTTGAAACAGGTCCCGGTAGATGTCTGACAGGTAACGTAAAACTGAAAATTACTGCTTATTGCCTGATGAGTTTCACTGTCTCCGTCTGATCCCCGCAAACTAACCTGACGAAATAAACTCCGGCAGGCTGGTTTTCCAGGATGAATTCCTGAACACGGCTGTCCGGAGATTCCCTTATCACTAATTTCTCTCCCCTGCTGTTGTATATTTCCGCGTGGATTTTCCCAAATAAGGACGGATTGGCAATCTCTGCCATGAAATTACCGGAAGTTGGATTCGGGTATACCTTAAAATATGCTTTTGGCTGGCTGAGAATGGAATTTGCAGTTCCCATGGCAGATTCAAGGGGAGCAGTCGGAGTGCCGCAATACTGGCCATTGGTGGAAATATACCCGTGAAGGTATCCCCCTGAATTCGCGACGGTACCCGGAAGAAAATTGATTTTCAGGCCGGCGATGAAAGTTGCGCTTCCTCCGCTTTGTACGCTGAATGCTGTTCCGTTTCCTGCTACCTGGAGTACACCGGTGGCGCTGTAACAGCTTGTTTGTGCTGCAGGAACAGTCACATTTTGCAGGGCATTGTTAAGAATGCCATGAGGACCGGCACCCGTTGGATAGTAGCCATGACAAACCGCGCAATCCGACAATGTTCCTGCATAGCCCTGCAAGGCAATATTCTGAACATTATCCCGGGGGTTCTCCGATGGGAAAATAGCATGCGGGGAACCATGACAGGCACTGCAGAATAATCCGCCATGACCTTTTGAGTTACGGAACAATTTTCCGGGTTCTTCAGCATAATTCGGCCCATGACAATTTGCTGAACCACAGGATGGTTCCTCCAGCCATGGCTCTCTGCCCTCGTCAATACTATGCCCGACATTCGAAACACTGCCATGGCAATCCTGGCATTTTGTGATGCCTCCGGGCGATCCGTGCATGGCATCTCTCCAGCATTGGGTATTCGGCCCCGGGTGACATTTATAACAATCAGTATTGGTTCCGGTATTTATGAAACCACCATGTTTTTCATGGATTGCCTGGGAAAAAGAGGGAACTCCGGGTTGTCCGGGCATCCCAAGTGCGTTGTCGGAATGACAGGTTGCACAAAAAATCGGACGATTGTTCACATTAAAACCAGGTACATTGTCATGCTTGTTCAGCATGGCCAATTCGCTGCTGTGACAGCCGGAACTTACACAATTTATTTCATGGGCAACAGGAATCACACTCTGCGTGGTTGCCAGTAATTCATTGGTACCGGAATAGGCCGTAATAAGTGTAAGCTGGTATGGGTCTGGAACCGTGGGGGTTGCATCAGGGAAAGCTGTAATCGGAATCCCTTCAACACCATAGTAATTATTGGCATCGGAAAGCATGGTACCTGACATACCGAATCCGGTGAGGCCCACATTGGGCGGCAGGGCCACTCCGAAAAGTTGCTGGGCATAGTTCCAGAAATTCGTCTTTGTAGCAGACTCGGTGTTCCCGGGAATTTCATAGGTTACAAAAATACCGCTAGATGCAGACATGACAAGTGGCAATGATGACGGACTTCCAACTTTAATGACCTGTGCTTTCTGATTGTTATAGGGTGGCAGGATGCACATGTTCGAAAAGTCAAGATTAGCACAATGCATGCCCAGGTCATTCCATGCAATTACAATATACTGCCCTGTTACCTGGGCGGATTTTTCTATTGATTTTTGGGAAAATCCTGTAAAGGGTAAGGTAATAATGATACCCAATATGATTAAAAATGTAATTTTCTTCATGCCTTTGTTATTATATATGTATATATGTACATACAAAGATACGTCTAATTGAATAAAGTTGTCTGAAAGGCAGAAGGATTATGGAAATTTAGAATGGTTATTGATTAGGGGATGACGAATATGGAAATGACGAATATGCGAATGACGAATATTCGTCATTCGCATATTCGTCATTCGTGTATTTAATTTATTTAATCACAACAACTTTGCTCACCACAACGCTGCCTTCCGACTTTACGATAACATTATAGGTTCCCTGAGGACTTGAAGATATGTCAAACTGATATTCTTTTTCCCCTTTGCATTTTTTTGTGAAAACAACCTTTCCGGTCACATCCTGAACGGTAACATCCATTGCGCGGCGATCAGCAGGTGAAGGAACAATTTTAAAAACCCCTCCCGTCGGATTTGGGAAAATCAATATCGAATTTCCAGCGGTTTCCTCCACCCCGATCCCTGATTTAGCCTGGGTCACCGTAACGGTCTGGGCTGTAAGTCCGGGTACCTTTACTTCAATGGATGCCACCCTGGGTTGATCGGTCGTATTGACTGTGAAATCTGCCACGATGGTTCCGTTGCCCGATCCTGCCTGCGTGACCGTACACCATGTCTCGCCTGCGGTCACAATCCAGTTTGAATTGGAGGTAACAGTAAAGGCCGTGCTGCCTGCTGCCGCCAGAACATCCTGGTTGGGAGGCGTGACATTAAGGGTAGGCGCAGCACCTGCCTGGGTTACCGTGACTGTAACGGATGCCAGCCCCGGAGCTGTTACGGCAACACTGCAAACACGTGCCGTTGTGGAAATATTTTCCTGGAAAGCGGCTACGATCGTCCCATTGTTTGAACCGGCGGAGGTAACTGTACACCAGGCTGCATCACTGATCACAGTCCAGGTCGTGTTTGAGATCACCTCAAAGGAGGTATTGCCAGCCTGGGCCGGAACATTCTGATTTGCAGGAGTAACAGAAAGTAATGGAGCTGCTCCTTCCTGGGTTACTGTGACTGTTTGTGTACCTGCTCCGGCACCGTTAACGGTAATGTTTGCCACACGCAGTCCTACAGATAAATTCTCACTGATTACCACATCAATGGTATCATTGTTTGTGCCTGCACCGGTAACGGTGCACCAGGATGCATCGTTTTGAACGGTCCATGTGGTGTTGGAGGCAACCATAAAACTTGTGCTACCTGTAATCGCAGGAACATTCTGATTTGAAGGAGTAACCGAAATAAACGGTGCCATCTGTGTAGTGAATTTCAGCTTGAGGCCGGATACGCTTCCCCCTGAACTGATTGCCACAACTTTGAAGAAATAGTTGGTGTCGCTCAACAGGCCTGCAATATCAGCGCTTACATCAACCGGGGCAGATCCTGAACCGGCAGATACAACCGGGGTTGAAAAAGTCAGTGACATGGGGGTGTTGCCATATTCAAAATGGTAATCGGTGGGAAGCCCGTTTGGGTTCACGGTACCGTGCAGGGTGGCTGAACTGGCGGTAACAGCGGCAGCAATGTTGGTTACAACTGCCGGTGCAAAGTTGTATTTAAATGAAGCAATCCTTGTTTTACGGCTTCCGCCACTTCCAATATATTGTGTTGTGAACCAGAATGTTTTATCATCCGACGGATCTACAGACACCTGTGAATAATCACCCCACCGGTTGGCCCCTGATTGTGAATTGGTTCCAAAGATAATTGTGTCTTCGGCAATATCAAGGATACCGGTGGCATTTGCATATTCCCCGGCAGATTGTCCGCAGTAAAAAATACTCGGGTTGATGGTGGTACTTGATACCGAGTAACCCAGTCCGATTTCATTGCTTCCATTGAGCATGATGCTTCCCATCCATCGGCTGTGCGCATCGGGGGCGTAAGTTCCCTGCTGCCTGACTTCCCAGTTTGCTGTGGATTTGCGCAGCTCATACCAGCGGATCCCTGCATGACGTACCCCGTCAACTTTTACGGTATGGCAGCACAGGATTGTCTGGTATGATCCGAAATTGCGGTATTGGGGTACATTCATGATACACTGCGGAATTCCGTCCACGCGCTGGCCGGTGCCTTTCTGCTCGATGTTGTCCCAGTTATTTCCAAAGTCGCTGCTAAAAGCCTGAACAGGGAGTTGCTGGGTACGAACGAAAGCAGAATTGGCGGGTGTTGTCCAGTCAACCGTCAACTCATAAAGCCATAATTCATCTGCCCCGCCGCCCAAAGCATCATCATTGAATGCAATAAACATTCCCGGTGTTCCCGAAGGAGCAAATGTACCGTCATTATCAATCGGGGGCACACACATGAAACCATCGACCGATGTGGGGCGCCATGCATTGTTAAAACCCTGGGCCGTTGCGGTTCCGCCGATCAGCATTTGATCCCGCTGAAACACATATATATCGTTGCCTGAACTGTTGTTGTCGCCCATGTAATAGCCATCGCGCCATACGCTGAATTTTGGATAGTCGGGCATTGATGCGACTTGAAATGAATACTGGTGCCACGTTCCGGTGGGATCGTTGGTGGTTGATACCGCCATCAGCATATAATTGGGGCCTGAAAAAGGGATGGAAAACTCCGTGGCCATCCAGCGGTCGGCCTGTTCATCGTAGAGGATGATAGGGTCTCCGTCATTCCGGTTGGCACCGGGAACATTGCCAAACAAAAGATTCATGTTGGTTGGTCCGGCTACCAATGCCCCGGACTTGTTATAAATAGCATAAACACTATTGATCGTTTGCATGAAATGGTTTGGGCCGGACGTACCATTACAATCGGGAGGATAATAAGGGGATGTCTGTCCATCGAAATTTACAATCGGCCCGCTGTTTCCAACCGTGGAACCCATGAAATCCTGCCAGGCTGGATCCGGTCCTTTGGGCAATGCGGTGGCCGCAAAAGGGAAAACCCTGTTCTTCAGATCTTTATTAAGGGTGCGCGTAAGACCTTTCAATTCCAGCTGATGAAACTCTGCGGCAGTCATGGCAGGTATATCACGCAATGGTTTACTCAGGCCCCAATAGGTACCTGTAATAACTTCCGTAGGATGTACCGCAATATTCTGTGCCTGAGTGGAAAGGACATAGAAGAACAAGACGGCAGTAAATAATAATTTTCGCATCATAGTTTCTGGATTATCAGTTTGTTCTGCAAAGTTAGGAAAAATTTTAGCGCCAAAACCTTTATATTTGGGCCCGGAAAGGTTCAATTTTCAATCTTTCCGGTCAATTCCTTATTCATCCTTTACATTCTTTGCCCAATGCCACAGCAGTATACCTTTTGCCGCATTTGTGAAGCCCTGTGCGGACTTGAAATCAACACAGAGAATAACGTAATAGTATCGATAAAACCCGACAGGAAAAATATTGCCACAGAAGGATTTGCCTGTCCGAAAGGATTGAAGCAACACCATATATACAACTCCCCCGACCGTTTGAAATACCCGATGAAACGAAACGGGAATACCTGGGAAAGAATCTCCTGGCAACAGGCCATGGAGGAAATCGGAAGCAAAGTTCGCACCATCCGTAATGATCATCATCCCAATGCAATAGCCATGTATGTGGGTACCGCTGCCGGTTTCAGTGCGCTGCACCCGGTATTCGCGCAAGGGTTCATGACCGCCATTGGATCGGCGAACATGTACTCCTCCTCCACCCAGGATTGCAGTAATAAATTTGCCGTGGCCGGTGAAATGTATGGCTTCCCCTTTACCCAGCCCTTTCCCGACCTGTCCAATATTAACTGCCTCATTATTGTCGGAGCCAATCCCATGATTTCGAAATGGAGTTTCCTGCAGGTTCCTGATCCCGGGAAAAAGCTGAAGGCGATCTCCGCAAGGGGCGGAAAGGTATATGTTGTTGATCCGAGGCGAACTGAAACTGCCAGGGTCACCGGTGAACATGTGTTTATCCGGCCGGGAACCGACTTGTATTTTTACCTCTCTTTTCTGAACGAAGTGATCTTGCAGCATGGAGTTAAATCAGATCACGTCGAACGTCATATGACTGGTTTTTCAGCAATTGCCGCGATGGCTGAATCGTGGACTGCAGAGCGCACTGCACCTGTAACCACCGTTGCACCGGAACAATTAAAAAGTATGGTCGCCGACTACCTTTCCGCAGATGGTGCCGCGTTATACTGCTCAACAGGGGTGAATATGGGGTCGCAGGGCACCCTGGCTTTCTGGGTACAGGAGTGTATCAATGCAGTTACAGGGAACCTCGACCGCAAAGGGGGCACGCTTGTAAGCAAAGGAATCATCGATTTCCCGAAATTCGGGAAAAAACATGGCATCCTTACACGCACGCTCCGATCCAGGGTTGGCGGCTGCCGTAGTGTAAACGATGCATTCCCGGGGGCCATTCTTGCCGATGAAATCCTTACACCTGGGAAAGAACAGGTACGGGCACTCTTTGTCACGGGCGGCAACCCGCTTATCACCATGCCGGGGTCCGAACGTCTCCGCATGGCGTTTAACAAGCTGGACCTGCTGGTTGCCCTCGATATTTTACCAAATGAAACAGCCTCCCTCGCACATTATGCCCTTCCATGCACATCCCCGCTCGAACGACCCGACCTTCCTTTCATTTTTCCCCTGATGCTCGGACTTCAGTATAAACCCTATCTTCAGGCCACCCGGGCGGTTATAAATGCATCTGAACTGCAGCGCGATGAGGCGTCTGTATATACTGATCTGTGCCGTTACAGCGGCTTTCCCATTTTCGGTTCCGCAATTGCACAAAAACTGCTTGATTTTTTTTCAAAAAAGAAAAAAGTGGTCGGTGAGGTCATTTGGGAAGTACCCCAGGCAGGGATTCTGAATCTCCTGCTGCGCATCTGCGGACAGGCAGGATTTGGCAGCTTACTTAAGTATCCTCACGGAAAGCTGAGGCCCGGACACCGAATTGATTTTCTTTCACACAGAATTGTAACCGATGACAGGAAGGTGCATCTCGCACCGGCTATTTTGATGGAAGCGGCCGGCAACATTGAGTCCTGCTTCAGGAGTGAAGATTTGAATAAAGCACGGTACCGTCTTATCACGAAACGGGCAGTTACTACCAACAACAGTTGGACCCACAACTATGAAGGATTTGTAAAATCTCCGGAAGACACCAATTACCTTTACCTCTCCCCTGCTGACGCTTATGCCCTGAACCTTATTGCAGGCGACCTGGCCGACGTTTCCACCAGTACCGGTTCGGTGCGACTACCGGTAAGAATTTCAGAAGATCTTGCCCCGATGACTGTCGCACTGCCGCATGGCTGGGGTCACCAGCATTCCGGACTTTCCATTGCCCGCCAAACCCGGGGTGTTAACGTCAATATCCTAGCTGCAGATGGTCCCGGCAACATTGACCCGGTTAGCGGAATGGCACTGCTCACAGGTTTTTTCGTTGATATTGTAAAGTCGGGGGAACCGCAGGATGGTTCGAGCTGGAGTGGAAAAATGGAGTAAACTATTTGGATTTTGTCCAAATCATGATTATTTTTGCCGGCTTAATTAAAAAACGACATGAAAATACTTCAGGAATTTAAGGCATTTGCCATGCGTGGCAATGTTATTGATCTCGCAGTCGGGGTAATTATCGGAGCAGCCTTCGGAAAAGTAGTCGGATCCCTCGTAAACGATATCATCATGCCCCCGATCGGGGTGCTGGTAGGCGGAATGGACTTTAAAAGCCTGGCAGTCACCATCCGGGAGGCAGTCATGGATCCTGCCACAGGAAAAGTTGCCAAAGAAGCTGTTACTTTAAAATACGGCAATTTTATTCAAACGCTGGTTGATTTCACCATTGTGGCCTTTGCTATTTTCATGATGGTTAAAGCGGTTATGAACCTGAGCCGGAAGAAAACAGAAGAGGCCCCGGCCGAGCCACCCGCTCCTACCAAAGACCAGGAACTGCTCACGGAGATCAGGGATTTATTAAAAAAATAAGCAAATTGTCATTTGAAAATTATAAAACTTAAAAATTCAGGAATGAAAAGAAATCTTCTTTTTTTGATATTATTGTTAGTCGCCTTTAGTGTTTCCGCCCAGGAAATTCACAAAATCGCCAAAGCCAAATCGGATGTTTTATCTGATGTTCCGGCCGACTCTGCCAATAAACGTTGGTTAATCCAGGGAAGTGGGTCACTACAGTTCACTCAGGCATCATTTACCAACTGGTCAGCAGGGGGAGAAAACTCGCTGGGCCTGGTAGCATGGGTTAACTTTAAAGCCAACTACAAAAAAGGTAAACATGTATGGGGCAACAACATTGACCTGGGCTATGGCTTCAACCTCCAGGGGAATGGCAGTGATGCGGTATACAATAAAACCAATGATAAAATTGAACTTACTACGGCATATGGCTATGAACTGCATAAAAACAAGAAATGGTACCTGACTGGCCTGGCTAATTTCCGCACACAGTTTTCAAATGGCTACAATGCTCCGGATGATTCAACGGTTGTCTCCACCTTTATGGCGCCCGGGTACCTTATAGCGGGCCTTGGCATTACCTATGCGCCGGTTAGCTGGTTCAACATCTATTTTTCACCGGGATCGGGACGGTTCACGTTTGTGAATGATCAGAAATTAGCAGATGCGGGAGATTTTGGAGTTGAAAAGGGTTACTGGAACTCCGATTCAACCACATATACTCACGGCAAGACTATTCGGGGTGAATTTGGCCCCTATATGCGCGCCGGCCTGAATGCCGATCTTTCAAAAAGCATCAACCTCACTTCCACTCTTGAACTTTTCACCGATTACCTGAAGGATTTTGGAAATATCGATGTAAACTGGAGCGTATTGCTCAGTTTGAAAGTGAACAAATGGCTGGCTGCCTCAGTTCAAACCCAGCTGATCTATGATAACGACATCATGATCGTGACTGATAAAGAAAATCAACCTGAAGGTGGACCACGTACCCAGTTTAAAGAACTTATTGGAGTTGGGCTGACGTATAAATTCAAATAGCCGTCATTCCTGAATAATATTAAAAACACCCGCTGCAGCCCAACGGGTGTTTTTTATTGATAAAATCTGTATTTTTGTGACAAAAGAAATTGAATATGGCACATCACACAGAACACCACGAACATTTGACCCACGCTGAACTGAAGTTCAGGGAACATACTGAGCGGGCAGGGCATTTTATTAAGATTGACCTTTTTCGTTCCGCACGGGAGGAATTCAAGGCAGCATTGGAGTATAAACCTGGAGATGCCACCTGCCTCAATCAGATCGATGTCATGAATGCCAACATTTCCCGCGACCGGAAATCGGTTATGGTGATTGCCCCGCTGGTCATAGCACTAATCGTTGCGGTGGCTTTACTGGTATAAAAAAGTTCACGCAGATTTTCGCAAATTTATCCGCAAATTTTCGCAGAACTTACTTTGACTTAATCTGTGCAAATCTGCGAGAAAATCTGCGCAAATCTGCGAGAAAAAATCCGCGCAAATCTGCGAGAAAAAAAAGAAAATCATGAACGAAAAGAAAATAAAACCCATCGGGCTGGTAAGAAATGACCCCTGGCTTGAACCCGTTACTTTAGATATTACCCAGCGATTTGAGCGGTACCAGCAAACAGTAAAGGAGATCGAGCAAAACTGGAAAAGTCTGGGTGAGTTTGCCAATGCCTACCAGTTTTACGGGTTTCATTACGACCGGACTGCAAAAGGATGGTTTTACCGCGAGTGGGCACCCAAAGCCCAGGACCTTTATCTTTTCGGCGACTTCAATAACTGGCAGCGTTATTCGCACAGGCTGACTCCCAACAAATACGGGCAGTGGGAAATATTTCTGCCGGATGAAGAATATAAAGACCGGTTTACCCATCAAAGCCGCGTGATGGTGATGGTTCATTCCGATGCAGGTTGGCATGAAAAGATTCCTGCCTACATCCACCGGGTTATCCAGGATCCGGCAACACTTGGTTTTTCCGGGCAGCACTGGGCACCTCCCCATCCGTTCGACTGGACCGACGATCATTTTGATATCAGGGAACTGAATGAACTGCTGATTTACGAATGTCACGTTGGGATGGCCCAGGAACAGCCATCTGTAGGCACTTTTGCGGAATTTGCCGACTATCTCATTCCGTATATCAAAAATTCAGGATACAACGCCATTCAGCTGATGGCGATAGCCGAACATCCTTACTATGGTTCTTTCGGGTACCATGTCACCAATTTTTATGCGGTTTCTTCCCGCTTCGGAACCCCGGAAGAGCTTAAGTACCTTATTAAAAAGGCCCATGAACAGGGAATTGCTGTGCTAATGGACGTTGTTCATTCCCATGCGGCAAAAAACACCCGGGAAGGGTTGAATCAGTTTGACGGTTCCGAAGATCAGTATTTTCACCCGGGCGACCGCGGGAACCACCCCCACTGGGATTCAAAGTGTTTTAACTATGGCAAAAGGGAGGTTTTGCAATTTCTGCTCTCGAACTTAAAATACTGGCTGAAGGAGTTTCATTTTGACGGATTCAGGTTCGACGGGGTTACATCCATGATGTATTTTGACCATGGATACCGGGAAATATGGGACCGTGACGGCTATTTTAAAGACGGGGTTGAATGGGATGCTCTCATCTATATGCAACTTGCCAACACCTTGGTTCACAAAGTTAAACCGCATGCCATCACCATCGCTGAAGATGTAAGCGGCATGCCCGGACTTTGCCGGCCCATCCGTGAAGGCGGGATCGGGTTTGATTTTCGCCTCGCAATGGCCATTCCCGATTACTGGATCAAAGTGCTGAAAGAAAAGAAAGATGAAGAATGGGACATCCATGAATTATGGTCAGTCATGACCGACCGTTTGCCGGATGTAAAGACAATCGCCTATTGTGAATCCCATGACCAGGCCCTGGTCGGCGACCAGACCATTGCTTTCAGGCTGATGCAGAGTGAAATCTATTTCAAGATGAGCCGGAAGGATGAAAGTCATGTCATCGACCGTGGCATCGCCCTGCATAAAATGATCAGGCTGATCACCATTGGGCTTGGCGGACAAGCCTACCTGAATTTCATCGGCAATGAGTTCGGCCATCCCGACTGGGTTGATTTTCCGCGTGAAGGCAATAACTGGAGTTTCCAGCATGCACGCCGTCAATGGTCCCTGCTGCAGAACCCTGACCTGAAATACCGTTTTCTGGCTGCATTTGACAAGGAAATGATCGCACTGGTAAAAAAACACAAACTCTTTGATGCAGGTTTTGGCGATCAGATGAACATGGATGGAGAAAACCAAACCATCATCTTCAAGAGGCAGGGACTCATTTTTGTTTTCAACTTTCATGTCAGCAAATCCGTTCCCGATTATGAATTTGCCGTGCCTGAACCAGGCGATTACCGCATTATCCTGGATACCGACCGTACTATGTTTGGCGGACACAACAGGGTGAATGACGAACTGACATATACAACCCTGTATCATGAATCAGATGAGTCGCACCGCCTGATGATTTACAACCCCAACCGCACAGCCCTGGTCTTTGAAAGGGTAAGCTGACCTCTGTTTTTTTCGTATCTTTGCCCGATAATCCTGAGCTAAATTTACGATCCTATGAATTTTTTAACTCCCTCTTCCATTATCCGGAAAACCCTCCGGTTTCCGGTATTGTTACTGTTGGTTTTTACATGGTTTGGCAGCCAGAAAGCAGTCTCGGCAACCACCGATACAACCGGGTCGTTTTCAATCCGTTTGAACATGACTAAGGCTGTGAACCAGCATCTGTTTTCACCTGACTCTGATTATGTTTACCTGGTCATGGATCATGGAATTCTGCCATTAAGGTTGCTTCCGGAACCCGGGTATACATACACCGGAACCATTTTGAATGAGCTGGAGCCGGGTGTGATCTATCATTATCAGTTCAGAATCAACGATTCACTGCCGGAAACTGTCAACCGAACCATCACCGCACAACCCGGGCTGGTCTCAGTATCCGCATGGTGGAACAATGAACCGCTCAATATCACGACATTTGTAGTCAATATGCAATATGCGTCGCAGTCAGGCTTGTTTAATCCCGTTACAGACTCAGTTTTTATTGCAGGAACAATGAACCCGCTGCCGGAAGCGGTGAAGATGCAGAGGATTGACACCACATTGAGCTATTCTTACGTTGACACACTGCTTGTTCCCGGATCAGTACATCAGTACAAATACCGGATAAATGCCGACTCGGCCGGAATGGAACTGGCTTTCAAACCTGCACGAATTGTCCGGATCCCCGATACATTGCTTCAGGTAACCAGTGATTTCAACAACTACAACCCTGCAAAACTGCCGATGACGTTTCAATGCAACATGGGCTATTATATCGGGGCGCACCATTTTGATGCCACTTCAGACTACCTGGATGTTGCGGGAAATTTCAACAACCAGGGAGCCAATGATGTATTATTCGACACCGATGGCGATTCTGTTTATACCCTTCAAACTTTTCTTGATACGGCCTGGATCCACCAGGGTCCGCTTACCTTTAAATTCCGCATCAACGGCAACTGGAATACGGCAGAATTAACAGGGAATCCTGACAGAAGCTATGTTTTTCACGATACCATTCAGCAGGGTCCGAACTTTTTCGAATGTTTTTACAACAACCTGGACCCATCGGTCCCTACTCCTCCCCGGGCATATAACCTGGACATCCAGGGGCTGTTGATCTACAAGAAATTTCTAAGCGGGAGCTATTCTTATGAAAACGTGAACGGAATACCCGAAGACAGCACCACCTACCGCTGGCTGCGCAGCACCAATGCTTTGGGCACCGATGCGGTACCGATTGATTCTGCAACAAGAATATCCTATATCGTCGATACGCTGGATATTGGGAAATGGATGGTATTTGAAGTCACACCAAGAGCCGCAGGAGGAGATTCCGCGACAGGAAAGCCCGTCAGGGTTGTTTCCTCCAACAGTATTTCAGCCTGGGATGTAGGCATGGGTGATTTGACAGATATTATCAGCAGGGTGTTTCCCAATCCCGCCAGCGATCATATCACGGTTGTGTCACGAAAAGAGATAGAACGGATCGAATTACTGAACTACATGAATCAGACAGTGCTGATTAAAGAAGGAATCGGTTCCTCATTCTTTACCCTGTCCACAGGGCATTTGCCCCGGGGGTTTTATCTTTTGAAAGCAACAACAAAAGCAGGACAAATGGGCGTGGCCCGTGTGATCAGGAATTAAGCCAGTAAAAAATCCAGGTTTTCATTTTCCTGGTATTCCTGTGCATCCATACCAAAACGGAACAAGCGCAACGGGCGCTTTCCAACCAGGTTCATGGTATCACCTGCCACTTTCAGCAAACACCCTTCCCTGAGCCCCACAACGGTAACCTCCCGGTTTACGGTAAGAAACTCCTGTATGCGCTGCTCACGTGTTTCACCTGCATGTCCCTCGGGATTGGCATCCAGGTAATGCGGATTGATCTGGAAGGGGACGAATTTAAGACAGTTAAAAGAGGGTGGCTCACAAATAGGCATGTCGTTGGTGGTTTTCATGGTCGGACAGGCTACATTCGCCCCGGCACTCCAGCCTACAAAGGGAATTCCCCTGAAAACTTTCCGCCTGATGGCCTCCATCACCCCAAGTTCCTGCAGCATCAATACAAGGTGAAACGTATTTCCGCCTCCAATAACAATTGATTCTGCTTCATTTACCGCAATTATCGGGTTGGGTTCCCGGTGTATGGAATTCAGCGTAAACCCCATTTCCCTGAAAATCCTTTTCACCCGGTCTTCATAGAGGTCAAACGATTTTTCAATCCCCGACGATGTAAGGTTCACTCCGGCATAGGGGATGAACAAGACTTTCCGCACACCGAATCCTGATAAAAAATCCTTGATATGGGTACGTGGCCAGGCAAGGTATTCCTCGCCAGCATTGGTTGAATTGCTGATCAATAACAGATTTCGGATCATGTGTTAAATTTGGGTTAAATTTAGACCATAAAAGTAATAGAAACTTCTTACTTTTGAACCATGGAAGAAACAAAAATAAAAACACCTCTCAAAGACAAGCCTGTCTTGAATTTCTGGCAGGTGTGGAACATGAGTTTCGGTTTCCTTGGAATTCAATTCGGGTTTGCCCTTCAAAACGGCAACGCATCCCGGATTTTATTAACTTTCGGAGCCGATGTGCATCAACTGAGCTGGTTCTGGCTTGTTGCGCCCATCACCGGGATGATCATTCAGCCCATTGTAGGATATTTAAGTGACAAAACCTGGTGCAGACTCGGGCGTCGCAGACCCTATTTCCTGGTCGGTGCAATTATGACCAGCATTGCACTGGTACTGATGCCGAATGCACCCCATCTTGCTTCATTTATCGCCCCGATGTTCATCGGAGGCGGATTGCTTATGATCATGGATGCCTCCATCAATATCAGTATGGAACCATTCAGGGCCCTGGTGGCTGACAAACTGCCTGAAAAACAGCACACACTGGGGTTCTCGGTGCAAACACTGCTCATCGGGATTGGCGCAGTGGTTGGTTCATGGCTTCCATATATATTGGGAAACTGGATGGGAATTTCGAAAGATGCCGACGCCGCCGGACTGATCCCAGATAATGTCACCTATTCTTTTTATTTCGGTGCGTTTGTGCTGTTGTCCGCTATATTGTGGACCGTTTTCAGCACTTCGGAATACCCACCCGAAGTGCTGACTCAAAATGAACCGGAAGAGAAACAGGGAAAGTTTTTCATACCGCCGGTCATGTTAAAACTTATCCTGGTGCAGTTTTTTTCATGGTTTGCCCTTTTCTCGATGTGGGTCTATACCACACCTGCCGTGGCACTTAAATTTTATGGAACCTCTGATGCCAATTCTGTCATTTTCCAGAATGCAGGCGACTGGGTAGGGATCCTTTTTGGGGTTTATAATGGAGTTTCAGCAGTCATTGCATTGATGCTGCCAATCGTGGCAAAACGGTTTTCAAAAAAGATCACACATGCTCTTGCACTTGGTATCGGCGGGGTTTCCCTGTTGTCCTTCCTGGTTTTCACTGATCCATATTTACTTATCATTCCCATGATCGGGATCGGGATCGCTTGGGGAAGTATCCTCGCGATGCCTTATGCCATGCTTGCAAATTCAATACCTCCCAAAAAGATGGGTGTTTACATGGGCCTGTTTAACATGTCGATCACCATCCCGCAAATCGT
>CAZVNF010000066.1:0-20105 GCA_964628215.1 uncultured Draconibacterium sp. | reverse complement strand
TTGCAGAACAGTTAGTTAATTTGACAGTAAAAGAGGTTAACGAATTAGCAAAGATTCTGAAGGATGAGTATGGTATTGAACCAGCAGCAGCAGCTGTAGCTGTAGCAGCAGGTCCTGCCGCCGCCGCCGCACCCGAAGCTGAAGAAAAGAGCACTTTTGATGTGATTCTCAAATCAGCAGGACAGGCTAAGTTAGCCGTTGTTAAATTAGTAAAGGAACTGACGAGCCTTGGCTTGAAAGAAGCTAAGGAATTAGTAGATGCTGCACCGAAAGCGATTAAAGAAGGCGTTTCGAAAGACGAAGCTAACGCTTTAATGATTCAATTAAAAGAAGCTGGTGCAGAGGTTGAAATTAAATAAGACGACGTTTCTTATACCTTAATATAATCATAGATCTCTTCCAATGTGAAGAGGTCTATGGTTTATTTATAAACATTAATTTCAAACCTTCCTGCATTGCGGGATTAAAACATACCGACCTTGGCTTCAAAAAAAACCGAAAGAATTTGCTTTGGATCCACCAAGATCAAAGCTGAGTATCCTGATTTTCTTGACATTCAGGTAAAATCATTTCAGGATTTTTTCCAACTGGAGACGAATCCCGAAAACAGGGTCAATGAAGGGTTGTACAAGGTTTTTACTGAAAATTTCCCGATTTCCGATGCGCGAAACAACTTCGTCCTCGAATTTCTGGATTATTTCATAGACCCCCCGCGTTATTCAATCGAAGAATGCATTGAACGCGGATTGACGTACAGTGTTCCCTTAAAAGCTAAGCTGAAGCTTTATTGTACCGATCCCGAGCACGAAGATTTTGAAACCATCATCCAGGATGTCTATCTTGGCATGATTCCATATATGACTCCAAGGGGCACCTTTGTTGTCAATGGAGCTGAAAGAGTGGTTGTTTCGCAGTTGCACCGGTCTCCCGGTGTGTTTTTCAGCACCAGCTTTCATGCAAACGGTTCTCAGTTGTATTCTGCCCGGATCATCCCCTTCAAGGGCTCCTGGATTGAATTTACAACCGACATTAACAATGTGATGTATGCTTACATCGACCGTAAGAAAAAATTACCGGTAACGACACTGCTCCGGGCTATTGGTTTTGAAACGGATATGGATATTCTCGAGATATTTGGTCTGGCCCAGGAAATCAAGGTGAGTCGTACGGCTCTTAAAAGAGTGATTGGTTCAAAACTGGCCGCACGGGTTGTACGTGCCTGGATTGAAGATTTTGTTGACGAAGATACGGGTGAGGTTGTTTCCATTGAGCGTACCGAGGTAATTATCGAAAGAGAAACCATCCTCGAAAATGACCACATTGACCTGATCCTGGATGCAGGCATCAAAGCGATCCTGGTTCACCGTGAAGAAGCGCTGACTACCGATTATTCCATTATTTTCAATACCCTTCAGAAAGACCCTGCAAATTCTGAAAAAGAGGCCGTGGAGTTTATTTACAGGCAGCTTCGGAATGCAGAGCCACCTGATGAAGAAACGGCCCGCGGGATCATAGAAAAACTATTTTTCTCTGATAAGCGTTATGACCTGGGGGATGTAGGCCGCTACAGGATCAACAGGAAGCTCAATCTGTCAACCCCTGTTGAAACCAAAGTGCTTACCAAAGAAGACATCATTTCAATCATAAAATACCTGATTGAGCTGGTCAATGCCAAGGCTGAAGTTGATGATATCGACCACTTGAGTAATCGCCGTGTGCGTACAGTGGGTGAACAGTTGTTCAACCAGTTCGGGGTTGGTCTTTCCAGGATGGCTCGTACCATTCGTGAACGAATGAATGTTCGCGACAATGAGGTGTTTACGCCCATGGACCTGATCAATGCAAAAACATTGTCGTCGGTAATCAACACTTTTTTCGGTACCAACCAGTTGTCACAGTTTATGGATCAAACGAATCCCTTGTCGGAGCTCACGCACAAGCGTCGTATCTCTGCACTCGGGCCCGGTGGTCTTTCCCGTGAACGTGCCGGGTTTGAGGTTCGTGACGTCCATTATACCCATTATGGCCGGCTGTGTACAATTGAAACTCCTGAAGGACCGAATATCGGTTTGATCTCATCACTCTGCGTATATGCCAAGATTGACAAGCTTGGATTTATTGAAACCCCGTATCATAAAGTGGTTGACGGAAGGGTAACCCTGGAAGAAATTCCTACTTACCTTACTGCTGAAGAAGAAGAGCACAAAATCATCGGGCAGGCTTCCACACCGATGGATGCAAAAGGAAATTTCAGCGAGGAAAAAGTTAAAGTACGTTACCTTGCCGATTACCCCATTATTGAAAAAACCAAGGTTGACCTTGTGGATATTGCGCCCAATCAGATCGCTTCCATTGCAGCGTCACTTATCCCTTTCCTTGAACATGATGATGCCAACCGTGCACTCATGGGTTCAAACATGATGCGCCAGGCTGTTCCATTGTTAAATCCTGAAGCAGCACTGGTAGGAACCGGGATTGAAGACGATGTTGCCCATGATTCAAGGGTTCTGATCAATGCTGAAGGTGATGGTATTGTAGAATACGTTGACGCTAATGAGATCATTATCAAATATAACCGGGATGAAAAAGAACGGTTGGTCAGTTTTGATGAGGATTCAAAAAAATACACTCTTACCAAATTCGCCAGAACAAACCAGAATACCTGTGTGAATCTTCGCCCGATTGTTAGAAAGGGTGATAAAGTTGCCAGGGGACAGGTACTTTGTGAAGGTTATGCTACAAAAGATGGATCACTGGCACTCGGCCGCAACCTGATGGTGGCATTTATGCCCTGGAAAGGTTATAACTTTGAGGATGCCATCGTAATATCTGAAAAGGTGTTGAAGGAAGACATTTTCACTTCCATCCACATTGAAGAGTTTACACTGGAGGTTCGTGATACCAAACGGGGAGTTGAAGAGCTTACCAACGACATTCCGAATGTGAGTGCTGAAGCTACCAAAGACCTTGATGAAAACGGTTTGATCCGGATTGGTGCCGAAGTGAGCGAAGGTGATATACTTATCGGGAAGATCACCCCCAAGGGGGAGAGCGATCCCACACCGGAAGAGAAACTGCTGCGCGCCATTTTCGGTGACAAGGCAGGTGATGTTAAAGATGCTTCTCTCAAGGCCCCACCTTCCATGAAAGGGGTTGTTATAGATAAAAAGCTTTTTTCAAGAATTGTCAAGGACCGCAAGGCCAAGGCAAGGGAAAAGGACGATATCAAGAAACTGGACGATGAATACCACAAGGAGGTTGATAAACTGCGGGTTAAACTTGTAGAAAAGCTCAATGTGCTTGTAAGCGGTAAGGTTTCTCAGGGGGTCTACAATAATTTCAAACAGGAGATCATTGCCAAAGGTGCCAAATTCCAGACGAAAAGCCTGATGGATATTGATTACCTTAATGTGAATCCTAATAAATGGACCACCGATAAAGATAAGAATGACCTGATAAAGGCCCTCATCAATAATTTTATCATTAAGTATAAAGAGATCCTTGGAGTTCATAACCGCAAGAAATTTGTTGCCGTAGTCGGTGATGATCTGCCTGCAGGTATCGTGCAGATGGCGAAAGTTTATATCGCCAAAAAGCGGAAATTGAAAGTGGGTGATAAAATGGCAGGACGCCATGGAAACAAAGGGATTGTGGCACGTATCCAGCGTGAAGAAGACATGCCATTCCTCATTGACGGCACTCCGGTAGACGTTGTACTGAATCCACTTGGCGTACCTTCCCGTATGAACCTTGGCCAGATCTATGAAACGATTCTTGGCTGGGCAGGAAAAAAACTGGGCGTTCGCTTTAATACACCGATTTTTGACGGAGCCACCATCGACCAGATCAATGAATACCTTGATAAGGCTGGTTTACCCAGAAACGGGAAAGTATATCTTCATGACGGATTGTCGGGCGAGCGTTTTGATCAGCCAACCACCGTTGGGTTCATCTACATGCTGAAATTGCACCACATGGTTGATGATAAGATGCATGCCCGTTCTATCGGCCCCTATTCGCTTATTACCCAGCAACCGCTTGGTGGTAAGGCGCAATTCGGAGGCCAGCGTTTTGGGGAAATGGAAGTCTGGGCACTTGAGGCATTCGGCGCTGCCAATATACTTCTCGAAATTCAAACGGTGAAATCTGATGATGTCATCGGTCGTGCAAAAGCCTACGAAACCATTGTCAAAGGAGAATCGATGCCGACTCCGGGCATTCCTGAATCATTCAATGTGCTGGTTCATGAATTACGGGGTTTGGGATTGAGCCTTACGTTTGATTAATGACCAGGGCGCTGAGTCGCCGTCAATTTTTGAGATTTTTCTGTTTTTGGTTTTCAATCGAAATATAAAAAAATATGGCTTACAGAAAAGAGGGTCAGGTAAACAGCAGCTTTTCAAGGATCACCATTAGCCTTGCTTCTCCTGAAAAGATCCTCGAGATGTCGAGTGGTGAGGTTTTAAAGCCTGAGACCATCAACTACAGAACCTATAAACCTGAGCGTGATGGTTTGTTCTGCGAACGCATCTTTGGTCCTGTGAAAGACTGGGAATGCCATTGCGGCAAGTACAAACGTATCCGGTATAAAGGGATTGTGTGTGACCGCTGCGGTGTGGAAGTGACAGAAAAAAAGGTACGGCGCGAGCGCATGGGGCATATTCAACTTGTTGTTCCCGTAGCCCATATCTGGTTTTTCAGATCTTTGCCGAATAAAATTGGTTCATTGCTTGGTTTACCTACCAAGAAACTGGAGGCAATTATCTACTACGAAAAATATGTGGTTATCAATCCGGGTGTAAAACTTGCCGATGGGATCAATTATCTCGATTTTCTGTCGGAAGAAGAGTACTTCGACATCATGGATAAACTACCCCAGGAAAATCAATACCTGGATGACACCGATCCGAATAAATTTGTAGCCAGGATGGGTGCGGAAGCCCTTTGTGAATTGCTTGCCCGCCTCGATCTTGACAAAGAATCATATGATCTTCGTGTAAAAGCCAACACTGAAACCTCTCAGCAGCGTAAAGCTGAAGCATTAAAGCGCCTGCAGGTTTTTGAATCCTTCAGGGATGGACAAAAAAGGTTGGAAAACCGCCCGGAATGGATGATCGTAAAAGTTGTACCGGTAATTCCGCCTGAACTGAGGCCCCTGGTGCCACTTGATGGCGGGCGTTTTGCCACTTCCGACCTGAATGACCTTTACCGTCGTGTGATTATCCGTAACAACCGGTTAAAGAGGTTGATCGAGATCAAGGCCCCTGATGTGATCCTCCGCAATGAAAAGAGGATGCTCCAGGAAGCTGTCGACTCGTTGTTTGACAACTCCCGCAAGGCCAGTGCAGTTAAAACAGAATCTAATCGTGCTCTTAAATCATTGTCTGACAGTTTAAAAGGTAAACAAGGCCGTTTCCGTCAAAATTTACTTGGTAAACGTGTCGACTATTCAGGCCGTTCCGTTATTGTTGTAGGCCCTGAATTAAAACTGAATGAATGCGGCTTGCCAAAAGAAATGGCATCTGAGCTTTACAAGCCGTTTATTATCCGTAAAATGCTGGAACGCGGGATTGTGAAAACCGTGAAATCCGCCAAAAAAATTGTCGACCGTAAGGATCCTGTTGTTTGGGATATTCTTGAAAATATTCTGAAAGGCCATCCTGTGATGCTCAACAGAGCTCCTACGCTTCACCGCCTCGGGATCCAGGCATTCCAGCCAAAGCTCATTGAGGGCAAGGCTATTCAGTTGCATCCCCTGGTATGTACAGCTTTTAATGCCGACTTTGACGGTGACCAGATGGCTGTTCACGTTCCACTTGGCAATGCTGCCATACTTGAAGCCCAGCTTCTGATGCTTGCATCGCACAATATTCTCAACCCCGCAAACGGTGCTCCGGTAACAGTACCTTCACAGGACATGGTTCTTGGGTTATATTATATGACCAAAGCCAGGAAAAGTGACAGTGTGCTGAAGATGAAAGGCGAAGGAATGACCTTCTACTCGCCTGAGGAAGTTATAATCGCTTATAATGAGAAGAGTGTCGATCTTCATGCAATTATTAAAGTAAGGCATACATTCTATGAAGAGGGTGTAAAAACAACCAAAATTATTGACACTACGGTTGGCCGTATTTTATTCAACCAGGTGGTTCCGGAGGAATATGGTTATATCAATGCCCTGCTGACAAAGAAATCACTTCGTGACATTATTGGCCAGATCCTTAAAAAGACAGGTACCGCGAAAACCGCCAAGTTCCTGGATGATATCAAGGACCTTGGATTTAAAATGGCATTCCAGGGCGGTTTGTCTTTTAACCTTGACGATGTTATTGTTCCTGCAATCAAAGAATCGCTTGTGGCAGACGCCCGGGCAGAAGTTGAAGAGGTTGTGAGCAGCTATAACCAGGGTTTCATTACCAATAATGAACGATACAATCAGATTATTGACATTTGGACCCATGCCAACTCACAGCTGACAGTTTCTTTGATGAACCAGCTGATCAATGACAAACAGGGATTCAATTCGGTTTATATGATGCTTGATTCCGGGGCCCGTGGTTCCAAAGAGCAGATCAGGCAGCTTTCCGGAATGCGCGGACTGATGGCAAAACCACAGAAATCTGGTGCAGGAGGTGGCGAGATTATTGAAAACCCGATTCTTTCCAATTTTAAGGAAGGATTATCCGTACTCGAGTATTTTATTTCAACCCACGGAGCCCGTAAGGGTCTGGCGGATACCGCTTTAAAAACTGCCGATGCCGGTTATCTTACCCGCCGTCTGGTTGACGTATCCCAGGATGTGATTATTTCCGAAGAGGATTGCGGCACCTTACGCGGATTAACCATCACTGCACTCAAGAAAGCAGAAGAAGTTGTTGAATCCCTGTATGACCGGATTCTTGGACGTGTTTCGCTGCATGATATACATCATCCGCAAACAAATGAACTGATTGTCGCCGCCGGCAGTGAAATTACCGAAGAAATTGGTTTTATTATTGATAATTCTCCCCTTGAAGGTGTTGAAATCCGTTCTGTGTTAACCTGTGAATCAAAAAAAGGTGTTTGTGCCAAATGTTATGGCCGTAACCTTGCCACCGGCAGCATGGTTCAAAGAGGCGAAGCGGTAGGGGTAATTGCAGCTCAGAGTATCGGGGAACCCGGTACACAGCTTACCTTGCGTACATTCCACGTGGGTGGTGTGGCTGGTGTGAACATCGCCAGCGCATCCCGTATCGATGCCAAGTATGAAGGAGTGATCGAGATTGACGAACTGCGTTCTGTGGATTATACCAGCGAAACCGGCGAAAAGTATGAAATTGTCATAGGCCGTTCTGCTGAAATGAGGATCGTAGACAAGAACACCCGGATCGCGCTTACTTCGGCACATATCCCTTACGGTGCCAAACTCTATTTTCATGATGGTGATTTTGTTAAAAAAGGTCAGCTCATCAGCGACTGGGATCCATACAACGCTGTAATTCTTTCAGAGGTTCCCGGTAAAGTAAGTTTTGAAAGTATTATTGAAAATGTAACCTTCCGTGTTGAATCGGATGAACAAACGGGTTATCACGAAAAAGTTGTTATTGAGTCACGCCAGAAAGCCAAGAATCCGGCTATTAATATTGTGTCGGCTTCGGGTGATATTCTTAAAATATATGACATTCCGGTAGGTTCTCACATCAATTCTGAAGATGGTGCGAAGATCAAGGCCGGAGAGATCCTGGTTAAGATACCCCGCGCTATCGGCAAAGCTGGTGACATCACGGGAGGTTTACCCCGTGTAACAGAATTGTTCGAAGCACGTAACCCATCCGATCCTGCTGTGGTATCAGAAATTGATGGGGTTGTATCCTTTGCGAAGAAACTCAAAAGGGGAAACCGCGAAGTTATTATCACCTCTAAAACCGGAGAGGAAAAACGTTATCTTGTTCCTACATCCAAGCAGATCCTGGCACAGGAGAATGATTATGTGCGTGCCGGTACTGCCTTGTCGGATGGTGCGTTGACGCCCAGCGACATCCTCGCCATCAAAGGACCGATGAAAGTACAGGAGTATATCGTAAATGAAATCCAGGAAGTTTACCGGTTGCAGGGTGTGAAGATCAATGACAAGCACTTCGAGACGATTGTGCGTCAGATGATGCGGAAAGTTGAAGTTGAAGATCCGGGTGATTCACGTTTTCTTGAAGGTGAATTGATCAATAAGATAGACTTTCAGGAAGAAAATGATTGGATTTACGGTAAAAAAGTCGTTGAGGAACCGGGAGATTCGACCACATTGAAAGCGGGCCAGATTATCAGTGCACGTAAGCTGCGGGATGAAATTTCCATGCTCAAGCGTAAGGATAAAAAGTTGGTTGATGCACGCGATGCCAAGCCGGCAACCGCATTTCAGATTCTTCAGGGGATCACACGTGCCTCCCTGCAAACCAAAAGCTGGATATCTGCCGCTTCTTTCCAGGAAACCACCAAGGTACTTACACAGGCTGCCATCAACGCACGCCAGGATGATCTGATGGGGTTGAAGGAAAATGTAATTGTCGGACACCTGATTCCTGCCGGAACCGGATTGCGCGAATATGAGAATTTAATCGTGGGCAGTAAAGACGAATATGAAATTTTACTGGCTTCAAAGGAAGAATAATAAAAAAAACAAATGATACAAGATAAAAAGAATCCACTTAATCAGATCAATATCGAAATCTCAGATGAGGTTGGTGAAGGTATTTACTCAAACCTTGCCGTTATTACACATTCACCGGCTGAGTTTATTGTTGATTTCGTGAAGATGATGCCCGGTGTTCCTAAAGCAAAGGTGAAATCACGCATTATTCTCACCCCGCAGCACGCCAAACGCCTTTACAAAGCGTTGAAGGAAAATGTGGCAAAGTACGAAGCGATGCATGGTGAGATTAAGGATTCTGAAGGAGAGATTCCTTTCAATTTCCCGATGCCCACGGCCCAGGCTTAAGGATATTATTCCTGGAACTTTTTCAGGTTGTCTTCATATTCTTTGAGGGCAACCTTTTCTTTTTTGGCAAGTTCCAATGCGATTTTTTCATATTTCACTGCATCACCCTTGTTTCCCAGTTTGAACATCAGGTTGGCATAAGTGTCATTGTTCTCCGGGGTACTTTTCAGTGCTATTGATTTCTTAGCCCAGTCGGCAGCCTTTTCAAGGTGTTTTTTCTCATTGGCGATCTGAAAGAAATTCCATGCCATCCTGTTGAGCATCATGTAATCGTTTCCGTAGTAAGTATCCATACCTGTATAGGCCAGCCCTATGAATTTGTCCATGTCTGATTTCATCTGGTACAGGTTCAGGTCGCCGGCAAAAATCACCTGTTCTGCATTTATAAACCCGGAATTCCTGATTTTCTGTTTTAGCTGGTTGTAGTTTTCATCAGTATATGTCCTGCTTCTCGCGAGGGCTGATAAAGCCTGCATATAAACGTCTGATATTTTAGCGGAAACAGAATCAGCGGTATAAAGATCAGAATACTCTTTCTGATGTTTGATTAAAAAGTTGAATTCCCTGGAATCCATATCAGTTACAAATTGAAAAATCATATTCCAATTTGCCCTGTTCATTAATTCAGATTCAGTTTGAGTTGTAAAATACTGCTGAAGAGGTTCGCTGACGGGCATGTAGGCTCCCTGAAGCCTGTCAAGATATTTCATGATAAATGCGGGATCCCGCTCCCCGTCCTGGAATTTTTTCATGTAAGCATTAAACCCTTCCCCCGGAGTAAGCGCAATAATGCCCATGTCAAGATAATCCTTCACTTTCTGTGGTGCGCCAACCCGCTTATGTACCATTTCGCCTGTATGATTGATAAACAAGAGGGTAGGATATGCTTTTACCTGGTATTTTTGTGCCAGTTGTATGCCTTCTCCTTTTTCCATGTCAAAGTGGGCGCAGATAAATGATTGGTTGTAATAATCTGCGATAGAATCATTGGTAAACATATTGGCAGCCATCCATTTACATGGACCACACCAGGTGGTATACGCATCCAGAAAGATCATTTTGTTTTGACTTTTCGCCTCACGGAGAAGGTCTTCCCAGGGTTTCTCCATGAAGGTGATGGAACGGTTTTGGCCAAAACCTGCAAGAACCAGTAAAATGAGGATAAATGTAACAACCGGACGATTATTTTTCATAGCGGAACTTTTGGGTAAATCGTTAAAATGGGAATGAAATTGCGAAGGTAACACCATATATTCGTATTTTTAACAAAATTTTCAAAGGTGCCGGGAAACCCGATTCAGAATATTGTTATCATTGGAGCAGGAAGACTGGGGACCCACCTTGGTGTTGCTTTTTATAAACTTGGGTTGAACATTTGCCAGGTATACAACCGCACACCCGGGCAAGGGGAGAAGCTCGCTTCCAGGGTTAGGGCAGAATACATAAGTGATTTAAGTGATGTTGTTCCGGATGCTGATGTTTATCTGCTGGCGGTTTCTGATTCTGTGCTGGAGGAACTGGCATTGAAACTCCGGTTGAAGAACAATCTCGTAGTGCATACTTCCGGAACGGTTGACATGGATGTTCTTTCACCGATTTCAGGGAGGATCGGAGTATTTTACCCGGTTCAGACTTTTTCTCCCAACAGGCGGATCAATTTCAATAAAGTGCCTGTGTGCATTGAAGGGAATTCTAAATTGGTCGAACAACATTTAATCATGCTTGCCCGAAAACTCACTCAAAAGGTTCATTGCCTCGATAGTGAGCAAAGACGCATACTGCATTTAGGTGCGGTGTTTGCATCAAATTTCACAAATTTTATCTATGCGGTAACTGAAGAGTTGCTGATTTCCAGCGATATTCCGTTTGATTTGCTGGAACCGCTCATTCACCAAACCATCCAAAATATCAGGCATGGAGATGTATTTCAAAGTCAGACCGGGCCAGCCATGAGAGGCGACACCAAAGTTCTCGATAAACACAGAGAAATGCTTTCTCAACATCCTGATTATCTTGAAATTTACAATTTGATTACAAATAATATCATAAAATATAAATCTCTTCATGGCAAATTATAAAGAACACCTGAAACACATTAATACGTTTATTTTTGATTATGATGGCGTGCTGACTGATGGAAGTGTGATCACAACAAATGATGGTGAGGCTTATAGAATTTCTAATGTCAAGGATGGATATGCACTTCAGCTGGCATGGAAGAAAGGATATAAAGTTGCTGTGATTTCCGGCGCCAGGTCAGAATCTATGATGCACAGAATGAAAGCATTGCAAATTACAGATGTATTCCTTGGAGTGGAGAAAAAACAAGTTGTCTTCAGGAATTATTTGAAAGAGAATAATTTAATGCCACAGCAGGTACTCTATATGGGTGATGATATTCCCGATTATGAAGTGATGCTGGAGGCTGGTATTTCAGCCTGCCCGGCTGATGCAGCAGAAGAGATCAAGTCAATCGCCACATATATTTCTCATTTTAACGGGGGAAAGGGATGTGTGAGGGATGTGATCGAACAGGTGCTGAAAGTCCAGGGGAAATGGATGAATGATGATGCCTATCACTGGTAGGTGAAATTCAACAGGAATAAATAAATAAAATGCCGGTTTGTAATGCTGAATGGGATGTCAGTGTCTGTTCCTTTTAAATCGTTGATGCAATTGTTCAGATTGCCGAATGTGCTGATGATCATCCTGACACAGGTATTGCTGCGCTACTGTATCGTTCTGCC
Source organism: uncultured Draconibacterium sp. (assembly GCA_964628215.1). Classification (GTDB taxonomy): domain Bacteria; phylum Bacteroidota; class Bacteroidia; order Bacteroidales; family FEN-979; genus CAIVAT01. Next base: position 8,387 of record CAZVNF010000066.1, on the reverse strand, counting down.
TTTTTTATATTCTGATGCACCGGATGCAATTTCCCCTTTGCCCGATTTTCTTATCCTGGTAGCAGTGACCGTTTTCATCGCCATGGGAGGCTATGTGATCAATGATTATTTCGACCAGAAAACCGACAGCATAAACCGTCCGGAGAAACAGGTGGTTAACCGAACGATAAGCGGGCGGACCGCCATGCGAATTTATCTGATACTTAATGGAATGGCAATTCTCCTGGGTTTTTACCTTGCCTGGAGAATCCATACCCTGACCATTGCACTTGTGTTTCCTTTCATTTCCGCCCTGCTTTATATCTATTCAGCAAGGTATAAGCGGGAGTTGTTCCGGGGAAACTTCATCGTGGCGGTACTTTCTGCATGTGTTATCCTCATTGTGTGGCTTTTTGAGTTTTTCTGGATGAGGTTGAATGCGATGCAATTTGTATCCGTACTTGCAGGAATTCATTGGGTTACTTATGTTTTCCTCGCATATGCCCTTTTCGCCTTTTTGGTTTCAATGGTACGTGAAATCATTAAAGATATGGAGGATACCCAGGGTGATGCGGTAGCAGGCTGCAAAACACTGCCCCTTGTGTTTGGGATTACGGTATCCGGGTACGTTGCAGGAGCCGTTCTTTTAATCATGGTAATCCTGCTGGGTTTTGTTCAGATAGTCCTTTCCCGGTTTGGACTCTATGCAGTTCTGTGGTATTTTGCCGGAACTGTACAATCCGGAGCATTGTTTGTAATCCTGAGGCTTGTACAATCCAAAGATAAGCGGGATTTTCATTTGCTCAGCAACCTTTGTAAAATGATCATGCTGGCCGGTATCCTGTCGATGGTCGTAGTTTTTTTCACTCATTAATATTATATGATCCATACAGCATTAAACGGGAAAAGGCTCATCCTGGCCTCGCAATCACCACGCAGACAGCTTCTTTTAAAGGACCTGGGAATGGAATTTGAGACAATGGATCCAAATGTAGACGAAGTTTACCCTGCCGGCCTTAGCCCGGTGCAAATTGCCATTTACCTGGCAGAACTGAAGGCGGCAATTTTCGATAAGAAATTGTTGGATGAGAAAACAATTGTGATCACGGCAGATACCATTGTGTCTCTGGGAGATGAAATATTGGGAAAGCCTTCTGATTCAAAGGAGGCGGTTGTCATGCTTCAAAAACTATCCGGACGGAAACATGATGTGATTACAGCCGTTTGCCTCAAATCAAAGAACAAGCAAATTGTGTTTCATACCCTTTCTTCAGTATATTTTAAAATTCTAAGCCGCGAAGAAATTGACTATTATGTTGTTAATTTTCAACCTTTTGATAAGGCAGGAGGATATGGCATCCAGGAATGGATCGGGTATATCGGGATTAACAGGATTGAAGGGTCATTTTTCAATGTGATGGGGCTGCCGGTTAAAGAACTTTACGAGCAGCTGCTTGAATTTTAATTTAGGGAATCAACGGCAATGGCAATCGCTTGAATCACTGACAGGCACCAGTGACAAATCATCAATAAAATAGAAAGTTGATTTAAACAGTGAATCGGTTTCAGATTGAGTGTGAATATTCCAGAATTGGTCCTTTTTTGAAAAATCCCCGATCGTAATTAACCTTTCATTTCCTTTTGCTTTGTATAATCCGCTGATACACATCCATTTTTCCTGTTCCAGCAAATAGTCCCCGTTTCCAATCGAAACATATGGGAGTTTCAACTTCCGGGCATCAGGTGATTTGACTTCTGTAACAGATAATACCGCTCCCAATTCCCTGAAAGCATAGTCTGATTTCCCCAGGCTGACAAATGCCCTGATACAGTAAAGTTGATCCTGTATTAACGCAGAATCCAGCCGGGTCTCCATGTATTCATAAAAGTCGTTGCGGTTCAGGCTGTAAAATTGCAATCCCGCATAGGCATTACCCGTATGAGCAAGCTGGCCCCCTTTTTTATTGAATTCAGTACCGTAATCAAGTCCTGAGGAGCAGTCGTTGAAATAATCGGGGGTTGCAATATTGGGGCTGACCCAGAAATTGGCAAGGTTGATTTGTCCAGGGCTTTCCGGACACCCGTTTTTTTTCTCGAAACCCGGATTTGGGATCCTGTTTTGTGCAACCAGGATCACAGGCAGGATGAACAGGATTATGGCGATGTGGCGAACCATGGCACGATTTTGAATTTTAACCCCCCAAAGCTACAGTAATTATTCCTAATTTTGCTGAACTTTTTGAAGGTACGAAATACACGATAAATGACTGAAAAACCGCTGATACTGATCACCAATGATGATGGTGTAAAAGCTCCCGGCATCAGGGCCCTTATCAACTACATCAGGCCACTTGGCAGAGTAGTTGTAGTTGCACCTGACCGCCCTCAATCCGGAACTGCCCATGCGGTTACCATTGCACATCCGCTGCGGATCGAGCTTATTTTAAAGGAAACGGATTACGAGGAGTATTCATGTAACGGTACCCCTGCAGATTGCGTAAAACTGGCTTTTAAAATTGTAATGGGACGCCGGCCTGATTTTCTGTTTTCAGGAATCAATCACGGATCCAATGCTTCTATCAATATCGTTTATTCCGGAACCATGGCAGCAGTGCTCGAAGGAGCCCTGGCAGGGGTGCCTTCAGTAGGCTTTTCTTTGAATAACTACAGTCTGAATGCGGATTTCGGACCATCCGGACAGTTTGTTCGTTCGATTGCTTCAAATGTTGTTTCCAACGGACTTCCTGAGGGGGTATGTTTGAATGTGAATATTCCGGATGTATCGGTGGAAAAGATTAAAGGAATCAGGGTATGCAGGCAGGCTGCCGGAACCTGGCAGGAGGATTTTGACGAACGGGAGGATCCGAACGGACGGAAATATTACTGGATGAAAGGGGTATACGCCCAGATCGGGAATGGCGAAGATACCGATCAGTGGGCTGTTGAAAACAATTATGTGGCCGTGGTGCCCGTGCAGTTTGACCTTACCGCCTACAACGCCCTGGAACAGTTAAGAAACAGGTTTTAATGCGCTATTACCTTATTGCCGGAGAAGCTTCGGGCGACCTGCATGCATCCAACCTGATGCGATCATTGAAAACAGATGATCCTTCAGCGGTATTCCGTTGCTGGGGAGGAGACCTGATGGAACAACAGGGTGGCAAACTGGTTAAACATTACCGCGATCTTGCCTTCATGGGTTTTATGGAGGTTGCATCGCATCTGCCGACTATTTTAAGCAATTTCAGGCTGTGTGAACGCGACTTGATCTCTTATCACCCCGATGTGCTGATTCTGGTCGATTACCCCGGATTCAACCTCAGAATGGCGAAGTTTGCCGGGCAACACGGCATCCGGGTATTTTATTACATCTCTCCCCAGCTTTGGGCGTGGCATTCATCAAGGGTGAAAACCATCAGAAAATGGGTAGACCGGATGTTTGTCATCCTTCCTTTTGAAAAGGAATTCTATGCCAGGTATGACTATACTGTTGATTTTCATGGACATCCATTGCTTGATGTGATCAATGAGGGCATGAAGGTAACCGACAGAAGTGAATTTCTTGCAAAGAATTCATTGCCCGACCTTCCACTTATAGCCTTACTGCCCGGCAGCCGGAAAATGGAAATTGAAAAAATACTGGCCATTATGATCTCTGTCAGGCATTCTTTCCCCGGATACAAATTTGTGATCGCAGGGGCACCCTCTATACCGGGCCAATTTTACGCCGAAATGCTTAAGGGCACAGATGTCGGGTTTGTAACGGGCCATACATATGAACTGTTGAAACACTCTGCTGCTGCCCTGGTCACTTCGGGAACTGCCACCCTCGAAACGGCCCTGATCGGGATTCCCCAGGTAGTTTGCTATCGTGGAAACTGGCTGTCATACCTGATTGCACGAAGGCTGGTGCAGGTGAAGTATATTTCGCTGGTGAACCTGATTTGTGATAAACTAATCGTTCCTGAATTGATCCAGGAGGAATTGAACAGCGAAAAACTTGCTGTTACACTCGATTCCATACTCCGCACCGGCCCTGCCCGCGAAGCAGTTCTCAGGGGGTACGTTGAATTGAAGCAATTACTGGGCGGACGTGGCGCATCAGAAAGGGTTGCCCGCCAGATGATACAATATTTAACCAAAAAATAAGTTCTTGTCCTTTTAATCAAACTGTTATGAAACACATAAAAATTATTTCATTATTCCTGGCCTGTTCTTTCCTGTTTATCACTGGTTACACACAGAATGCTCCGCAAAAAAAATCGGCCGGTCAGCAAAAGGTTGTTCGGTTGAACCCGGTTAAAATCGATACCAGTGACCCGAATAAAAAGGCGCTGAATAAGTTTTCAAAGGATAAGATGTTTAATGTGAATACCCCTCCAAAGGCACTGAAACCGGAAGAGGTGAAGGCTGTGAATTTCTTCAATGAAGGTTCAAAAAAGGGGAAGGCCGGCGATTATGAAGGGGCAGTTCAGGAGTTTACCAAATCAATCGATCTTTCAAAAAATGCAAATGCGTATTCAAAGCGCGGATATGCTTACCTGATGCTTGGAAATTATGGCGCTGCTATCAATGATGAAACCGAAGCGCTGCGTTTGCAGGAGACAAACCTCAGCGCCTATTTTGTGAGAGGGATCTGCCGTTTTGAAACCGGCGATTACAAAGGTTCGAAGCAGGACCTGGACCTTTTTCTTGACAGGGACCGCACCAATTCAATTGCATTTAATTATATGGCAGCGATTTCATTTATGAACCAGGATTATAAGGGAGCACTTGAAAACTATAATGAGGTTGTGAAAATCGATCCTAAATATCCTGATATCTATACCAATCGCGGTATGATGCGACATTATAACCAGGATTTTAAAGGAGCAATCCAGGATTATGATGAGGCCCTGAAAATTAATCCTGAAAATGCAACGGCCTATAATAACCGCGGTGCGGCCAAAATGATGCTTAAAGAACTGGATGCCGCGATGGTTGATTTTAACAAAGCCATCAGCCTCAATTCAAAATATGCGGATGCATATGACAACCGCGGGAGGGTGAAACAGGCACTTGGTGATACAAACGGAGCTTGTGCCGACTGGCAGCAGGCCTATTCATTCGGATTGGCCGCATCGAGGGACCTGATTGTGAAATTTTGCAAGTAGGCCGTTTCCCCTTTTTTCCTATGAAATCTTTGTTGCCAGGAATTACCCTGCTGTTGCTGTTGCTTCCTGCCTGGAGTATTGTTTCCCTTGCTCAAAAATCGCCACAGAAGGAGTTGATAGATTCCGGCATCCTGAAGGCAAAAGAGGGTGAATTTAAGGAAGCTGTAAAAGATTTTGACAAAGCGGTTGCGCTTGATTCAAATGAGGCGGAACCCTATTATAACCGTGGAATAGTTCGTAGTGAAATGAATGACTATGCCGGGGCAATCCTTGATTTCACCCGGGTAATTGACCGGAAGCCTTCCTATCCCGAGCCGTATTATTACAGGGGACTTGCCAAAGATTACCTGAAAGATTACCTGGGGGCGATAAAGGATTACAACATTGCCGTTTCGATCAAACCAGATTACCATGATGCCTGGCACAACAGCGGACTTGCGAAATTTGATCTTGGTTCGTATGCAGAGGCAATCAAGGACTTTTCCAGGGCAATTTCCTACAAAGGCGACTTTGCCGAGGCCTATTATAACAGGGGACTGAGTTATTTCAATCTGAACGGTCTTCCGGAAGCCATCAGGGATTTCAATGACGCAATAAAACTCGACACCACGCAATTTGAATATTATTCAAGCAGGGGGGCTGCCAAAGCTGCAGGAGGTGATTATGAATCAGCATCAGCTGATTTTTCCATAGCCCTGGCGATAAATCCTGAGGACCTCAATTCCAGCATGAATCTCGCACTGGCATGTATGTATCTTAAACATTACCAGCAGGCAGTTAATTTGTATGACAAGGTAGTTCAGTCAAACCCTTCGGATGCAGAAGCACGTGCAAACCGCGGAGTTGCCTGGCATTACCTCGATGAAAAAGATGCAGCCTGTGAAGACTGGAAAATAGCGTCAGGACTCGGTTCTGAAAAAGCCAGGCAATATTTATTGAAATTTTGTCAACAATAGCGTATTACCTTTTTGTTCTTTTCCGATTAAGCAGGTAGAACAATGGTAATTCACTATGAACTCCTGGAGGCCCTATCCGCTGTTGCGGCTTGTTTTTCCTTTTGTCGCCGGGATCAGTGCCGAAGGATTTACCGCATCGGTGGCGGGTCGTTTTAACTGGCTGATATTCTGTCTTTTACTTTTATTCCTCACATCTCTTATTATTCCATGGCTGGTTACCAGTTATCGTTTGCGATGGATTACCGGACTGGCGATAAATTGTTTCATGGCCATGGCTGGTTTTGCTATTGCTACTGTAAACAGACCCTCCAATGCCCCGGATTACCTGGATAAACTTCCTGACGGGTTGTTTGTTGCAACCCTCTCCGAACCTCCGGTAACCAGGACTTCAGGAATAAAATCATTTTTAAAAATTCGGTTTTATTATCAAAATGGGGGCTGGAGAGGTGCCTCAGGAAATGCCATGGGTTTCCTTAAATTCAGAACCAACCCTCCATCATTGAAGTTTGGCGACCATATATTACTGCGGGCAGGATTTGATAGAATTCCTGACAATTCGAATCCGAATACCTTTAATTACGCCAGGTACCTGGCGAACAAAGGTATTTCACACCAGGTTTACGCCGAATTTTATGATTGGAAAATCATCAATCTGAAGCCTTCAGGATGGATACGGCAGAAGGCATACCAGGTTCGTGACAGGTTGCTCGATGTTTTGCGTGAAAACAAAGTGGAAGGAAAGGAGTTTGCCGTGGCAGCGGCATTATTACTTGGTTATGTTGATGACTTAGATGCCGATCTGAGAAAAGATTACGCTGCAACCGGTGCCATGCACATCCTGTCAGTTTCAGGGATGCATGTGGGGATTATCTATATTTTTCTGGAATTTTTATTGGGTTTCCTCAATAAGAGCAGATCCGGACGAACGGCCAAAGCGATCCTGCTGCTGGTCTTTATCTGGTTCTATGCCATGATAACCGGACTTTCTCCCTGTGTTTTGCGGTCAGCAGCCATGCTGAGTTTGCCCATCATCGGGAAATCTATGAACAGATCTCCGAACATGTTTAACATTATAGCTGCTTCTATTCTTTTTATTCTGGCCATGGAACCTTTTCTGATACTGGATGTTGGTTTTCAACTTTCCTATCTCGCGGTCACAGGTATTATTATCCTGTATAAACCTGTATATGATCTGTATGTGACTTCGGCATGGTTGCCTGATAAAATCTGGTCGGTGGTTTCCGTTTCGATAGCCGCACAAATTGCCACACTACCCATAACCCTGTATACGTTTCACCAGTTTCCAAACTATTTCATGCTGACCAATATTTTCGTTGTACCGCTTTCCAGTCTCATTATCTATGTGGGCATCCTGGTTTTGGTAGCCGGGAATGTCCCCGTTATCTGTGTGCTGTGTGCAAAACTATTGATATTCCTGATCTGGGGTCTCAATTCCATAATCCATCTGATAGAGCAACTGCCGTTTTCTACAATTCAGGGGGTCTTTATTTCGACCCCGGAAATGATTCTGCTATACCTTGTCATTGCTTCCGGCTTTCTGTTTCTGACCCTGAACCGTATTTTATACCTGCATATTTTTCTTGTAGTATGCATATTTTTAAACGCTCTTTTTCTTGACTTTCAGATTCAACGACTCCGGTCATCCAGGTTAATTGTGTACAATGCCAGGCGAGAAGCGCTTTTTACTTTCAGCCATCAGGATAGAGCCATCCTGTTGTATAATGGATATGCCGGCAAGGGAGGGGGTTCATTGAAGTTGATTAATGAAATGGCATATGGAGGATTAATTGCCAGGGGGATAAAATACCGCAGGGATTTCTGGTTAGGCAAAGGGGAGCGATCTCCTGAACTGGCAAAGAATTTTGTTCCCTTGATAAAAGTAGGGAATTTTATCTTCTTTGCAGATAGCAGGATCGTCATACTTGACCATTCGATCCCCAAAGGGATTACAAAGCAGATTAAAATTGACCTGTTGATCCTGTCGGGTAATCCCAAAATAAGCCTTGCAGATGCAATTGCGACATTTCATCCGGCACAAATCATTGTTGATGCAACCAATTCCCGGTATAATATCCTGCGCTGGAAGAAAGAAGCCACCCTGTTACAGGTTGCATTTCATGCGGTTACAGAGCAAGGTGCATTTGAAAAAGAATTTTAAAAGAAATTTGTAGTTTGAGAAAAAAAGGTTACTTTTGCATCACAATTGAGGATCGGTAGTTCAGTTGGTTAGAATGCCGCCCTGTCACGGCGGAGGTCGCGGGTTCGAGTCCCGTCCGGT
>CAZVNF010000065.1:0-20178 GCA_964628215.1 uncultured Draconibacterium sp. | reverse complement strand
CCGGTGACCTGGATTCCCGATTCAATTACCTTGTCGCGATGCTTTAAATCAAATACTATATTTGCCTGATCTGTTGCAGTATAAGTGTAACGATGAAAGCCGGATCTTGCGGTGGAAGTCAATTCTGCAATTACCATATTCTGCAACAGGTTCACCTTGTAATATCCGGGCGAAGCCACTTCATCCTTTTTGTTGAACGGCGAAGCATAGCCGTATCCTTTCAGGTTCACTGTTCCGGTAGCTGGCATCACAAGGATGTCGCCATAATCTGAACAACCGGTACCGCTCAGATGGGTGTGGCTGAATCCATAGATCACCGAGTCGCTGCCATGATAGGCCGAACAACCATCCCACCCTTCGAGACGGGTGTCGGGACTGAGTTGCACCATGCCAAATGGTACACTGGCCCCGGGAAAGGTATGCCCGTGCCCGCCCGTACCGATAAATGGGTTTACATAATCAGTGAACAGTTTTGTATTTTGAGCCAGTGTTGCGCTGGAAAGGCTTGCTGAAAAAAGGATTACGAGCCAGCATGTTACAACCTTGTGATGTACTGAAAAATGGAGCATGAGTTATGTTTTAGGTATTATTTAATTTCTGGTCAGCTAAATTATGATTCCTGAGAACAAAAAGGTTGTTAGAGGTGATTTTTTTATGGTCGATGACCTCTATGGTCAGGTTGTATTCAGATGCCAGGGATGCAATTTGTTCTGCAGATGTGAAATATAGCTGTTTTTCAAGGGTTTGGGTTTTATTGAATCCAATTCGGGTGGAAAGGAATTCGGTTGCCAATGACTTTTTGTGCCGATCGGACAGGGAGGAGTTGGCCTCACGGATAAGGATCGTCCCTCCTGGTTTCAGATTCAGAAAGCATTTGATTAACAGGTCCGACTGCTTTTCAGGTGTAAGGTAATGAAGGACATCACTCAACAAAAACCCATTGTGGGGAGTTATTTCATAATCGGAAACATCTGAACATGAAAAGTGGATCCTTTCATTTTTTGAAAAGCAGTTCTCTGCTACTTCTATCTTTTCAGTATCATAATCCACCCCGGTGATTTGCCTCGCCTCCGAGGTGAACATCAGCATGTAGGAAATAAAACCATAACCGCATCCAAGGTCAAGAATGTTGCCATCCCGCGGCATCAGCTGATTATATATTTCGTAATTGTTTTCCAGTTTCAGTTTTACCCTCATATACCATTCAAGAACAGGGCCTTTCAACACATAATTCAGGGCAAGCAGTCTGCGGTAATACTGTCCGGTTCCCTCTGATGCCCTGAATTGGGAGTATTGAGAAATATAAAACTGCCTGAACTGCCTGGCACGCTCCTGGTATGTACTGCCGAATGAATCATCATCACAGGCCACCCGGTTTAGTATCTTCATCCTGAAGCTGTTGGGCCTTCCCCAGAAAACACCTTTGGCCAGAAAATCACCGGTGCCGAATACCACTATGGGCAAAATATCGACCTTTAGTTTTTCGGCCAGGTAAAAAGCCCCCCTGTGAAACCGCTGAATCCGCTGATCAGTTGAACGATGGGCTTCGGGAAAGATCAGGATTGAAAAACCTTCATCCACTTTTTTCTGTAAAAGGTGAATGATGCTGTCGATACCTTCATCCACATTGTAAAAATTGGCCAGTCGGGCGATCGGACCGAATATGGGCGACCGGTAAACCCACGATGTGGTCAGGATGATGATCTTAGGATATAATCTCAAAAAGGCAGGTGTCTCTATCAGGCTCTGGTGGTTGCTGATAATAATGGCCGGTTTGGTAAAATCTTCACCGGGTTCGTTTATCAGTTTACGGTCCCATGCAAAGGTAAAGGCGATATACGCCTTTGTCAGCCAATAAAAAAGGCGATGGAACAGCATCTCCTTGCTTTTTCGCTTCACTGGAAGCAGCATGTTTATCATACTTCCCAGGATCATGAGAAGAACAGCAATCATCACAATGTTTCCCCATGTTACCACGGTTTTGATCAGAATGCGAAGGGTGACCGGGTATTTGTTTTTTTGTTTCCTGTCGAGAAAAAGCCAATTGAAAATCAAAGGCTGGAAAACAAAACTGATGATTACCACTGCCAGGATTCCTGTCACGGAAACCAGTGCTATGGAATGAAGTGCAGGATGCCGGGTAAAAAAGAGCACACCAACGCCGATGAGGGTCGTGAATGACGATAACAACACCGAAACCTTATACGAATGAAGGTCGTTTTTTCCCGTGATTAAGGTATGCTGTAACCCGCGCATCATCAGGATGCTGTAATCAACACCCAGCCCGAAAATAAAAGAGGAGATGATGATGTTGAAAATGTTGAAGCGAATGCCGGTGGCACCCATAAATCCGAGGGTGATCAGCCAGCTCACAAACATAGGTAATGCAGCCAGAAGCCCAAGTCCGAGCCGGCCGAATGAAAATATAAGAAGCAGGGTAACAAAGAGCATCGATAATTTTACCAACAAGTCGAAATCATATTTTACCTTTTCGATAAAACGCCTGGTGAGGCTTTGTTTATCAAAAAGAAGGTGTTGCGAATTTGGCGGAAAAGCCTGATAAACTAATTCTTTATTGGCTTCCTTCACTTTCAGGATCATGGGAGCAAGCACAATTTCAGGACTTACAGCAAGCCAATCGGCCACCATCGGATTGTTGCTGACATCCAATTCATCTACCGGGAGGGGTTTATAATCAGTGTCAAGCAATTTGAAAAATGGATCGAAGGCATCTGGCCGAAAACCGAGTTTGAGCGACCGGGTGATGATCTCTTCCTTAATTTTTTCTTTCTTTTCAGTTGTCCAGTAATTGTTCCAATGGTTAATTTTAAGTCGTTGCAGTGAATCAGAGGTGAGCAAAGGCCCTGCATGATTGATCCCGCTGATGGTGCCGTTTTTAATCAGGGAGTCAACCTTTCCGCGAATCAGTTCTTTGCTTCTGAGTGCCTCTTCGGTAGTTTTACCGGTGGCCACAAGGTAGATGTTTTTCAATTTATAATTGCTGATCTTGTCGAGATCCGCTTCGGCTCTTGCAAGTTCAGGTGTTACAAAACTGAGGGCCGACATGTTTTTTTCAAACTCCACTTTTTGTGCAAACCAAAAACTCAACCCGGCAAGTAGCACCAGACCTGCAACCAGCCACATTTTATTCTCGTAGCGGATGGCTGCCAGCCGGTCGATAAAGTTGTGACGGAGAGTGTGGTTGTCGGGCACCATTTTCACTGTCAGCAATTGCGGCAGGATAAGCAGGGTGAACAGGGCAGCACCCAACACACTGATGGCTGCAAACCATCCCAGATCGTGCAACACCATCGAATTAAGAAAGGTAAGGCACAGAAATGCTCCGGCAGAAGTAAGGCTGCACAGTATTATGGTAAGCGACATCTCTTTCAGTGTGAGCTCAATATCATGGCTTCGCCGAAAATGGTTTACCAGGTAAAGTGAGTAATCAACGATGAGCCCGAGAATTACCGATCCGATTCCGAGAGAAATAGCAGAAATGCTGCCCTTTGCCAGATATAAAACTGCCAGGGCCATTGCCCCGCCAAAAAGTGCAGGCAGCAGTCCCAGCAAAGGAATCCTGATGCTTTTAAAGTACCATCCGATGAGCAGGAGTATCAGCGAAACTGCGATAAACAGGGTCACTGCAATATCCTTTTTCAACTGCCTTGCATTACTTACAGCTACGGCGGTACCGCCAAAGTATTGCGCGCTTACCTGGTTGTCAGGTTCGTGGTGTAACTTGTAAAGGATATCGTCAATCCCCCGGATCAGCTGATCATTCCTGGAAGTTTCACCCGCCGGATTTGCAGGAACAATGAATATCAGGAGGTGCCGAAGTCCGCTCGTGTAAACAGAGCCATTGTGGATTTCGAAATTTTCTCCGGCCCTGAGTGACTTCAGACCGGTAAACGCTTTGTTGGAAATTCCCAATGGATCCTGCCGGATATGCTTTTTCAAAACCATGCTCGCTGGTGAGACCAGTATCTTATAGTTCTTTTGCAGGGCAATGTCAATCGATTCCGGAAAGAACAGACTGTCGAATGACTCCATATCCTGTTCATCATAAAAAACAGGGAGATGGCGCATTACCAGTTCCATCAGGTTGGTCATTGCCGAGTCGGATGTTCTGAAAGTGACTGAACGGATATAATCCGGGCCAAAATGTACTGCAAGAGAATCGACCAGCCTTTGTCCAAAATGCTCCAGCAGTTCGGGGTTGGCAGGGGTTAGTGAATCCTTGAGGGTAATATCCACAACCAGTTTATCCGGGGTCTTTAAATTTCTGACCACCACTCCGGTCAGGTCATTTCTATCATTGCCGGATACTGATTGAGAGATATCTTCTTCAAAACTGATACGGGAGGCAAGGAGTGTCACTGCGAAGGCAAAGACAGCTGACAGCAGGTAAAAAAAACCTTTCGCGGTTTTGAAAAAACGATATATATGTATCAGTAAATCAGACATGTTTCTTTCTGAACAAATTTAAGAGAAAGTAAGAAACGGGTCCGAAAACAGCTGCCAGCATTATTCCAAGGATTACACTGCCGGTAACGTATTGAAGCAGGTTCTCTTTGATCCATTGAAGCCCCAGGGATGAACTGTTTTGCGTTTCGGTTGTGTTGACCCCCAAAACCCAGCCACCAATGACGTAACTCAGGAAAATGACAAATGGCAGCATGGGAGGAAGGCTGATGTTGGAGGCAGTAACTGCTACAAATTTATTGAGCTTGAATACATGGGCCAGCCCGAGGGTGGTAACGATCTGCCAGCCCCAGATAGGGGTTACCCCGATGAAAAGTCCCAGGGAGATTGATTTTGCCAGTTTGGCATTGCTGTCTTCGCTGTTAACAAGATATTGCATAATAAACTCCCTGACAGACTTTTTTCGTAATCCCTGGAAAAAGGATATCGGACGCACCCACAGTAAGGCCAGGAAAACAAGAATGCTGTTGGCAATGCTCACACGTGTAAAATCCCTGAATTTTCTGAAATGGGATACACGGGTTTCTTTGGGGGCGTAATAAACCTTCACCGGTACCGAAACCACATTCACGCCCCGCCAGGCAAGTCTGACCAGTATTTCCACTTCGTACTCGTATTTTCTGGAAATTATCCCCCTGATCTCGCTGATCCTGCGAAGGGGATAGAGCCGGAAACCGGTTTGTACATCTAACACCTTGATTCCGGTTTCAACCTTAAACCAGAAAATGGAAAATTTATGCCCGAAACTACTGGTCCCCGGCACCTCCTCTGTATTCATGTCACGGGCTCCAAGTATCATAGAATCAGGATACCGCTCCGCCATTTCGAGAAATAACGGCAGATCTTCCGGAAAATGCTGGCCATCGCTGTCAATCGTTATTGCATAACGGTAGCCCAGTTCCGATGCAAATCTGAAGCCTTGCCGCAAGGCCCATCCTTTACCGGTATTCACAGGAATATGAAGCTTCTGAATGTCAGGAAACCGTTCAAGAATCGACCTGGTCTGATCTGTTGACCCGTCGTTGACCACAATCACATTGCTGGTGTATTTCAGAACCCCCCTGATAACATCTTCAAGGGCATGGTCGTTATTGTATGTGGGAATGATGCAGCAACATTGCAGGGTGGTAAATTGTTGCTTCACCATTTGTAAATCAGGCATAAAGCATATTAAATGAGGTATGAATCAGTACATGGCAAATTTAGCATAAATCAGCTAAATTTGCCGGATGAAAATCCTGCTGATCAACCCGCCACGGTCCCCGGAAAACAATATACTGAAATTTGCACCTGAAGAGGCGAAACGTTTCATCCATAAACGTTTGATCGGCCCTCCTTTGGGACTGCTCACCATAGCGGCTGCCGTGAAGGACCATGATGTGACTGTTTTTGATATGAAAGGGGAATACGACCTGGTTCCGGAAACACCCACTCTGACAGTACTCGTTCATGAACTGCTGGTAAAATACCAGCCAGACCTTGTTGGAGTGACCGTAATCACCTCTGAATTTGATTTTTGTATTGACATCTGCCGCACGGTTAAGCAGTTTAATCCCGGCATACTCACTGTGGCCGGTGGTTTGCATGCAACCCTTTGTCCGGATGACTTTACCGACCCGTCTTTCGACATCATCATTCCCGGGCAGTGCCCCCACGTTTTCAGGGATGTGGTAAGAGCGAAAGAAGGCAATGGAGATTTTGCTGCCATTCCGGGAATTCTGATAAACCACACAGGGATTCTAAAAAAAACTGTTGGAATACCTGCCCCGTGGGATACAGCCGGGCAAGATTACCTTATGCCTGACCGCAGTCACCTGAAACGCTGGATTGAAACCTATAAAGTAGGGAACAGCCCGTTTCCGAGTACTTATGTTTTTACTTCACTGGGATGTCCCTATAAATGTACCTTCTGTTCCATCTGGACTCAGTTCAGGGGTAAATATTACCAGCGTACTGTGGAAAGTCTGATCACCGAATTAAAAAGCATTGATGAATACCCGGTAGTGCGCTTTGCTGATGCAAATACGGTGGTGGATGAAAAATTCATGCTCCAGCTGTTTAAAAGGATAGAGGAGGAGGGTATCCGTAAAACATTTGTCATGGATATCCGTGCCGATGTGGCTGCAAACCGCCCGGATATTATCGCTACACTTGCCCGGGGCGGGTTAAAAGTTGTGATTTGCGGTTTTGAATCCTTTCGTGACGAAGAACTGAAGAAATACCATAAAGACTCACCTGCCACAGATAACCGGGAGGCAGTAAAGGTATTTGAGCAAAACGGGATCATGGTCCGTGGTAACTATGTGGTTCCACCTGATTATACTGTAAAAGATTTTGAGGCGCTTGCAGAATATGCCGACCGCAATCGCGTAGTATATGCAGGGTACACCGTACTAACCCCCATGCCAGGTACTGTATATTATCAACAGGTTAAAGAACAGATAATTGATCATAATTACCGGAAGTATAACTTCTTCAATTCCGTAATGACCACAACGTTGCCACATGATGAATTTCACACCCGGATCGGTAGTTTATGGCTGATAAAAAAAGGAACGGATGTCATATGATGTACAAGATTTTACTGGTAAACACCAATATCGAGAAAGCACCGTATCCGGTGCCGCCGCTTGGCTTATGCATGCTGGCTGCTGCGCTCAGGGATCAGTACGAGGTGCATCTGTATGATGGGGTTTTTGATGAAGGGCAAAACCTTATCACAATGGTAAAGGAGGTTAATCCCGACATTATAGGCTTTAGCATCAGAAATATCGATGATGTGGTAATGGATCGTGAAATATTTTATGTGGATGGGATTCTTGAAAAATTCATCAGGCCGGTTAAAGCGGTAACCGGAGTTCCGTTGATTTTGGGCGGCAGCGGATTCAGCATGTTTCCGGTTGAATTAATGAAAATGACAGGAGCCGACTTCGGAATTGTTGGCGAAGCTGAAGCCATTCTGCCGGTTTTACTGGAGCGCATCCTGGGCCATCAGAATACGGCTGATCTTCCGAATATTATCACGTTAAATGGATTGGAGGTCCAGACCGGAAATGCATATCATTTTCTCAAACCCGTTCCGGGCAGGTTTACCGAGGTGGATAAATGGATTGATTTTGCCCCTTACCGGCAGAAAGGTGTTTATTCTATTCAAACGAAAAGGGGATGCTCACACGGATGCATTTATTGTTCCTATCCCATGATAGAAGGCCGGAAATTCCGGCCGAGGACGCCTACCGATATAGTGGATGAGATAGAACAGGCTTACCAGCGGCTGGGAAATGTTACCTTTGAATTCGTTGATTCAACTTTCAATGACCCGAAAGGGCATGCAGAATCGATTTGCCGGGAGATCATACTCCGCAAGGTCAGTGTCAAACTGAGAACCATGGGAATCAATCCGCGGCATGCCAGTGAGGAACTCTTTGAACTGATGGTCGCTGCCGGATTTGTGCAAATTGATGTTACTCCCGATACCGCTTCACCCCAAATGCTCGGGAACCTCTGCAAAGGCTTCGGTTTGCCCGAAATTGAAAGGATGGCCGGCTGGATCAGGAAATTTAACATCCCGACGATGTGGTTTTTCCTTTTCGGCGGGCCAGGGGAGGATGAAGAAACTTTTCGGGAAACACTTGAATTTATTGATAATTTCATCAACCCTGATGATCTGGTGTATATGAATGCCGGACTGAGGATCTATCCAAACACGCCTCTCTGTTCCATAGCCTTGCAGGAGGGAATGATCACTACAGCCCAATCAGTATTTCACCCCCCGGCATATTATTACTCGCCGCTGATTGGAAAAGCCCGCCTCGACCAGTTGATTTATCAGGCTTCAAAAGTCCGTCATCACTGCATTCATGCCCTGGAAACCGCCCCTCCTGCCGAAATGATTAAAGAAGCAATTGAACTTCGCAAACAATTGCCGAAGGATGAACCCATGTTCAGGACTCTGCTGAGAATCAGAGTTAAATGGAGAGAAACCGGGAGAATATGATGCAATACCCCCGGTTAAATTGCAGGAATGGAATTTAATGTGTAAAAGTGGTAATTTCCATTGATGAACTTTGCATTTCTGGCCAATCCCCGGGAGGGCCCGCATTCAATAAAATGGGTGATATTTTTTGAAAGTAAATATTTCATCATCTCAAACCAGTTCAAGGGGGTAAAAAGGTTTCTGACCAGTTCGTTCCTTACCAAATCAGAGGTTGTCAAAGGTATCTGATCGATCATGGAGATGACCGGGGTTTTGGGCGCATCGATTTTCAAACTGATCACCTGGCGGGCAAAATCATCGGCTCCATGCTTCAATAAACCGGAGTGGTAGGGTATCCCGACCGGAAGTTCACGCACATGCAAAGCACCTTCATTTTTAGCAAGTTCCATTAGTTTTTCAATATCCTTTCCATTTCCCGATACTACAAAGGAATGGGAAGCATTCTGATTTGTGATTTCTACTTTCAGGGAGAATTGATCAATTATCTGCCGGATATCGCTGCCATTCAGTCCGATAAGTGTTCCCATGCCATAATTCTGATCAGGCAGGGCCTCCTTCAATGACCGGTATGCCGAGTGTATAAGTAATAATCCGGATTCAAATGAAACAGATCCGGTGTGAAAAAGAGCTGCATAAATACCCATGCTGTATCCCGCTGAAATCAGGGGTGACCAACCTGTTTCACGGATTATTTCTGAAGCGGTGCAACTGTAAATATATGTGAGATACTGAGCATATAACTCATTTTCGGGCAGGGCATTTTCAGTGAAGGAAAAACCTGCGAGTTCCGGTTCAATGCAATCAGCGGCCCTGGTCAGCAATTTCATAAACAGGGATTCGAATCCGGGCAGATTTCTCCCTGGAGGATCGGAATAATCGCTTGTAAATGCAGGAAAAATGAAAGCTAAATGATTATCAGACAAATTGATACTTTCAGTTTATTGATCCAGTTCGAGCAGCCTGTTCTCATGTTCAATAATGAGCAATTGCATGGTAATCAATTGCCCGATGGTGGACACGGGGTGTTTTACAGCATATTTGCCAATGACTTTCAATTCAATATCGAGGTTGTATTTTTTCTTAAAAATTTCTATCAGTTCCAGAAACATAAGGGAGTCTCCATCAAGGTCATTGATGATACTGGTATTGTCGGTAATCTTTTCAAGATCAACTTCACATTCTTCAGAAAAAAAACTGTAAACAACCTCTTTGACTTCGTTCCTGATATTATCCGTTATTATAGCCATGATTTCTTTACTTTTTTTGCAAAATTATAATATTTTTAGTTTACTGCAAGGGTGCTTTAGTGCAGTTTAACCTTGACCAACCTTCGGCCGGCATGAGTTATAAAATCGGGTGTTTTTTCAGCACAAGCGTTGCATTATGACCACCAAAGCCAAACGAGTTTGACAAAGCCACCCCGATTCCGGCTTTTCTCGCGTAATTTGGTACATAATCCAGGTCCAGGTCGGGGTCAGGATGATTGTAATTGATAGTGGGAGGGAGGATACCCTCTTTCAGGCTCATAGCGGTAATGATTGCTTCAATAGCACCGGCAGCTCCGATGGTATGTCCCAGCATCGATTTAGAAGAGGATACGGCCAACCTGTAGGCATGATCCCCGAAAACCTTTTTAATGGCCATGGTTTCATACCGGTCATTCAATTCAGTGGAGGTGCCGTGTGCATTGATATATCCTACCTCTTCCGGCCGGATACCTGCATTTTTAATGGCTGATTCAATGGTTTGTGCCATGCCTTCCCCATCATTCTTAGGCGCCATAATGTTGTGTCCCTCACTGGTAATTGCATATCCTGCAACCTGGGCATATATGGAGGCATTTCTGCCTGCCGCATGCTCTTTTGACTCGAGAACCAGAACTCCCGCACCTTCACCGATCACAAATCCATCCCGGTCTTTTGAAAATGGTTTACTGGCCTCTTCCGGAGTCTCATTGGCCACAGATAATGCATACAGCGCATTAAATCCCTCGATCTCCTCATAATTTATAATAGAATCGGCTCCCCCGACGATAACGACATCTGCCTGACCATTTTTTATCATTTCATATCCCAATGAAATTGCATAGGCTGATGATGCACAGGCAGTATTTACAGCAAAAGCAGGTCCCATCAGCTGGTATTCAAGCGATATCCATGCCGGCATGGAGTTCGTCATGGTTTTAAAAACCGTATTCTGGGTGGTTGTCTCCTTTTCAACACTTGAATTTCCCGTATTCACCACACCGATGATCACTCCACATCGCGAACGGTCGACCTGAGTGAAATCGATGCCGGAATCTCCAACAGCTATTTTTGCAGCGGTCAGGCACATCCGGGTAACCCTTGTCATCTGACTTCCGGCTCGTTTTTTAATATAAGTTCGGGAAAGTTCTTCAAATCCGGGAGATACTTCACCGGCAATTCTTGTGGCTAATGTACTGGCATCAAATAAGGTGATGTTTTTTACACCACTTTTCCCGGTAATGATATTTTGCCAGTTTTCTGCCAATGATAAACCCAGGGAGGAGATTATGCCCATCCCTGTAATCACTACTTCTTTTGACATCAGACGATTTATTTTTGCAAACTTTTTGCCCACCGGCAAATCATATCCACCTCAGCCTGGGTAGGAACATCATTGGGGTTGTTGGCACGCCATTTTTTTGGAGGCATGTCGCCTTTAGTCAGCTCCTTACATATGGCATTCGCCTTTTTTGACTGCTTTTCAGCATCATAGGTGTTCCATTTTGAGAAATTAACTTTTCCCCTTGCCATAGATGATCCATCATCTGCATGACAATCCATACAGGCTTTCTGCACGAATTTCTGTACACTGTCAGAAAGTTCGGTTCCCGGGCCGGCAGGCATGGGTTTCTTTGAACTGAATGCTTCGCGTGGATTCATAACCAGCACAACTGCAATCAAAACACCCAGTGAAATAAGAGTGAACAGCGCAATTCTTTTCATGATTCAAGGATTATTTTTACAAAGATAGGTTGAATTTGCAAAGGAAAGAAAAATTATTCACCTCATTGCTCTATTCCAAAGGCCCGCCGGAAGTGCCAAAATATTCCAGAATCGCGTGATTTACCTCATGAGCCGGAAGTTTTGCCTGTGAGGTAAATCGCTTTGAAGAGGCAATCCATACCTGATTCAGATGGCCCTGGATTTCTCTTGCATTTAACGGTTCCTCAACATTTACTTCCACCATAGGATATGTGTAAAAGCCTGTTCCGGTTTTCTTTCCCAGTTTGTCTTGTGAAACCAGTTCATGCAAAGTATCAGTGAACCGGGAGTAATGCATCTTATCAGGATAATCCCGGGTATAATTGAGAATGGACAGGTGCATGGTGTCAAGTCCTACACTGTCGCAGAAATCAAATACACCGAATGGAAAAAAATGGTTCCTGACCAGTTGATCCATCTGAGCAATGCTGCATTTTCCGGCCACAACCATCAGAAAAGCTTCATTTTGAAAATCAAGATAAATCTTGTTCAGAAGGAAACTGTTTTGCTCATCAAGGGTTATAAACCGTCGTTGAATCTGGTGGAGAAAGGATTCAATAAGCCCGATGGTTCCTGTGGTTGTTTCAGCACTGACAGTCAACTCCACAATGTTTTTCAGTGCAACAGGATAAAAAAAATGGAGTCCTGCGAATTTTCCTGCCCTTTCACCCGGCGGGGCAATTTCTGAAGGGTTTATAGAAGATGAGTTTGAAGTGAAAATTGCTTCGGGCTTAGCAATGATATTGAGTCGTTCAAATACATCCTTTTTTAGTTGTACCGACTCGGGAATGGCTTCAATGATCAGATCACACTGCCTGAGAGCTGACAGGTCATTGGTAATCAATGTATTTTGTAATGTGTCAAACTGGTGCCGGGAAATGATTCCTGCTTCAAAAGAGCGATTGATACGCCGGATAAATTGCCGGTTCAGTTTGTTCGTGTCTGCATCAGCACTGCAAATCCATACAAGGTCAAGGTCGAAATCGAGCAGGTATTGAAAAATACCTGTTCCCATTTTCCCCTCACCGATAATACCGATTTGTTTAATCCTGTTCATAATTCCTTTTTCCATGCTCCCTGGTCCTGATCCATAACAATTTTCCGGTATTCGGCCATGTGCCTCTGATGTTCCCTGATGTGCCGGTTATACCCCAGCATCGACAATAAAAAACCAAGGCCTTTATCTATGGCAATCTGCTTTGTACGAATGAGATGTACGATAAACTTAAACAATTTTTTCCGGTCGGGGTCACGTGTGAGTACGAATTCCTTAAACGTGATCCAGGAGAGGCGGGCTTTCATCCGGGCTGATATTTCTCCACCTGGTTTCGTAAAAGCTCCATTGCCCAGCAGCGCTTCTCCTTTTTTTCTGATTGTGTCGAAAGAGTAAAGCTTCGAAACTGTCTCCATATATTTGTCAAAGATTTCAATCTGCGACATGTTCATATAGTGCAGGGTAGGGAAGTGGCCTACGCCTAATTCAGGATCACAGGAAAGTAATCGCCCTTCCTCATTGAATTTCCGGTGGGTCTCAGTACCGGGAGGAGCATTCAGCAGGTGAAGGTTGACATTGGGCAGGTTATGCTGCATGGTAAAATCAAAAATACGGTCGAATTCCTCCAGTGTGTCATTATCAAAACCAACCACAAAGCTGGCATTGATATGAATGCCAAAAGATTGAATTTTACGTATAGCCTCAGCGTAGATACTACCGCCACGGTTGTGATGTTTTTGTGATTCGTCCAGGCTGGCCGGATTGAGTGATTCAAAACCGACCAGAATATTGAAACACCCTGCTTCAGCCATCAAGCCGAGAAGCTCCTCATCTGTAGCCACATCGAGACTGCACATGCATCCCCATGATATTTTCAGGGGGATGACAGCCCGCATCAGCTCCTTTGCATATTTTTTATTGATGGTAAGGTTGTCATCAACGAAGAAAAAATATTTTGACGGCGCTGCGCGTATCTCTTCCACTACGTTATCTATATCCCGGTAGCGCATCTTCCTTCCGAAATTTTTGGATACAAGGCAAAAATCACAGTTAAACGGGCACCCTCGTGAAACCTGGATAGCTAACTGAAAAATCCGGTGGGTATTTACCAAATCCCAGCGGGGTGGTTTTTGGGTTTTGTAGTCGACGTACGTTTCTGATTCATAGACTGATTTCAAACAACCTGCTTCAAAATCTTTCAATGCCTGTTCCCATTTGCCTTCTGCTTCACCGGCTATCACGCAGTCACCATGCTTCAGGGCCTCCTCTCTCATGAACGAAGCATATGGACCGCCATAAATCACTTTGACACCCAGGGCCCGGTAATAGTCGCCAAGTTCAAAAGCACGCTTGCCGGTGGCAGCCAGTGTGGTGATCCCAACAATATCAGGCTGTACTTTTTTGGGAAGTTGTTCGATCTCTTCATCGTAAATATGAATCCTGTAATGGTCAGGGGTAAGCGAAGCAATGGTAGGCAGCGCCAATGGGATCATCAGCCTTTTCTTGCCAAACATCTTGGCCATCTCACTATGCGCCGGATAATTAACAAACCTTTGCCGCGGTGAAATGAGAAAAAGTGTATATTTTTTATTATCAGACAAAACTGAAAAATTAATGGGGCTGAAGCCCCTGATTCGTATAATTATCCCTTAAACCGTCAGCTAAAGCTGACGGCAATAAATATTCATTCACTCCCCAAGTCCCCTTGTCCACCTGTCCCCCTGTCCACCCGTCCACCCCATCACCACTGCCTCATCACATATCCCCCCTGCATAAACTTGCTCACCTCCGTTACGAAGCTAAGAATGACATCCCCGGCAGCCAGGGTTTCTTCTTTCCTGATCCTGTCGAGACAAAGCAATGCCATTGGCGGACCGATGTACCCCATTGAAGCCATTTTTGAATAGAGTTTCTCCCGGTCAATTCCCAGCATGGCACATTCATCCATGATCAGTTCTGCAATATGTTTTGATGGAAAGTTAACCTGGAAGAATTTGATCTTACCCGGATCAACAGGGTACCTGGCCAGCATACGCTTTAAGCCCTTCAGGAATACGGATCCGTCGGGTTCGTGAAAATTTTCGCGGAGTTCTTGCTGGAACATCTGGGCCAGGTGATGATACCCCAATTCAAACTCCTCTTTAGGATTCATGTAGTAAGCCGGCCGTTTATTACCCATGGCGGAAGGTTTGCTGCCGCCGATGGATTCAATATAGTTATATTCAACAAAGAGACCGTTTTCACAGGTATCTGCAGCCTGGAGAATGAGTGCAGCTGCACCGTCGCTGAGGAAGTACCGTAAAAACAGCTCTTCTTTTTTAACCAGCGGTTGATTGTAGTATTCGGCAACCAATTCTGAAGATGAGATTCCTGCAGATACCACCAGCGCCGTCTTGTAACGGCCATTCCGGATCAGGTCGGCCCCCAGCAGAAGCGCTTTATAGGCTGAAGTACAATTGGCATGGACAGAGATTTCGGCACATTGCTCTATTCCCAGCGCTTCCTGGATGCGAACACTGGCAGTCGGCATCTGGTCCTGGTGCGCACTTCCGTAAACGATCAGGTCAATTTCACCGGGTTTCATACCGGCATTGCTGAGGGCTTCAAGTGAGGCTTTTACCGACATGGTGACATTATCTTCGGTAAACTTACGTGTGACCGGATCCAGGGCAAAATGATAGTATTCCACCTCCAGCAACTCCTTCATCAACAAACGGACACGGCTGAGCCATTTCCTGGTTTTTTCAGGAGCATGTGTCAATTCTCCCAGGTAGAGATCTACTTCATCAGCGGGAACCGGTAACCCGGGCAGGAACGAACCACTGCCTGCCACCCTCACATATGTTTTAGAGTTATGCATCCGCAAGTAATGGTTTTAAATATTTATATATCAATAATTTGCGATCATTCATTTGAATGTATCCAGGCAATGAACCTGCAAATTCCAATGCAACGGGCATCAGTTTATCTTTTGAGACGATAGCATCGACAATTCCCATTTGCAACGCATCAGCTCCTGAAAAAGTATTGCCACCGAGGACCAGGGATATTGCTTGTGCTTTACCCGTAAGTTTCGCAATTCGGTGTGCTCCCCCTATTCCGGGGATCAGATTATAGGTTGATTCCGGTAACCCAAGCACTGAATCCGGAACACATATTCTGAAATGGCTGCACAAAGCCAATTCCATTGCAGAACCAAGGCACACACCACGGATGGCGGAAATAACAGGAATGGCTGATTGCTCAAGAGAAAGAAATGCCCGGTAATTCTCCAGCATGGTTTGATGGTCAACCTGTTCGAGCAATTCACTTATATCTGCACCCGAGGAATAATGTCTGCCATTTCCGGTGATGATGATGGCTTTCAACCGGGGTATCGATTGAATATGGTTCATCAATAGCCGGAATTCCCGAAAAAACGCCATGGTCATGCTGTTGGCGGGAGGCTGATTGATCGTTAGCCGGCCGATATTGTTTTCGATAATCCAATGTATTGTCATGAATCAGACCTCCCCGGTTTTTCGGCGGTTTGCCTCATCTTTTGCCAGGGAACAAAACAGGATTGTCTCTTCTTTCATGGCCTCCTCCGGTGAAAGTATGGATGCATTTCTGAGGGTTTTCATGATGGCCCTGATGACCTTAACAGGACGGTTATGGGTCATTTTCTGCATCAGAGTCCAGGCAAATTCAAAAGCCTGGTCCTTTGGTGCGATGTAATCAATAAGGCCGATCTCTTTCGCATCAGCAGCGTTGACCATATCACCCCCAAGGATCATCTTCGCTGACACAGCCAATCCGGCAATGGCAGAAAGCCTTACAGATCCTCCCATCCCCGGCATCAGGTTCTGGTTTGATTCCGGAAATGCCAGCAGTGCATTTTCTGATGCGACCCTGATATGACAGGCCAGGGCAATTTCAAGTCCACCGCCAAAGCAAACACGGTTAATTGAAGCGATTACAGGTATTTCCAGGTTTTGGATTTGATTGAGCAATTTCAGACCATTTTCCATCATGGAGTTGAGTTCGCCAGGGCTGTGTCCGGCACTGAAAATGGCCTGCAGGTTGCCGCCGGCCGAAAAATTTTTCCCTTCACCTTTGATGATCAATCCCTTGAGAGATGGAGCAGAGGTCCATTCGGTGAATTGTCCGGGCGGGATAAATTCAGGATGTTGCAGTTCATTGGCGGGTGGATTATTCAGGGAAATGATCCCTATCGAATCGGTCACCTCAAATTTTACTGCAGCCATTTTATTCATCTGTTTAACGTTAATTGATGGTCTTATAACAGTTTGACCCAGTGTTGTTTACTGTTTAAATTTTAATTAAAATTTCAGCAGGAACATCAATG
The DNA here is from genome assembly GCA_964628215.1 of uncultured Draconibacterium sp. Classification (GTDB taxonomy): domain Bacteria; phylum Bacteroidota; class Bacteroidia; order Bacteroidales; family FEN-979; genus CAIVAT01. The sequence continues at coordinate 3,346 of CAZVNF010000065.1, read as the reverse complement.
GGTACTTTATCCTTATCAATAAAAATGAGTTTTGTGGTGGCCCGGGCGGCGGTATAGGCGGTGGTCAGATTGATGATTTTCTGTTGAAAGATGAGATAGGGTTTGTGCTGAATACAGAAAGATTCGATTCTGAGTTCATCAAACAACCGGATTTCCCTCTGGTACCGAATATGTACATCTGTTACCACGGGAAAATTGTCACTTCCCTTCAGAAATCCGTACAAATCCAGTTCCCTGAAGAATTCCCAGCGGGCATGTTCAAAATAATTGAGGTAAACCGCATTGTTGATGTGATTATAGGAATCAAGTTCGTAGCCTCTGGCAGTAAAGGTTATGGATAGTTTTTTCGACATTTATCCGGCAATTTCGAATTTTCCCTTGAATTTTAAGAATATGACAGGTCCGGATGCGATGGTCGCATTGACAATAAATTGCTGGTCGCTGTTTTTACTGAGAAGCAGGTTGCATTCCAGGAGGGGATTTACCTGCGGATTGATCATCTTTAAAAATTTAATATTGTCCGATTCGATGAGGTTAACCTGATAATTCAGGGTTTTCTCAACAAGTTCCTTAAGCATCTGGATCTGGCATACACCTGGAACAACCGGGTTCCCGGGAAAGTGTCCCAGGTATATCGGATGGGATTCATTGAGTAGCAGCAATGCAATGACTTTCTGCTGGATTTCGTCGGTATGTTCTATTGTAAATGATTGAATATCAAAAAAAAAACCTGAAAGCATTGTGCAGCAAGTTAAGTGTGGGCCAGTCTGCAAAAATAGAAAAAAAAGTGACCGGTGAAAAAAGGAAACCCCAAATAAGCAAATGCTTTTCGGGGTTTCACGGGGGGAGAATTTTCTAAACCAACCACAATTTAGAAAAGCTACTTAAAAAAGGCAAATTATCCTGCCTCAGGAATTATATCCAAATGTTAATTTTTAATGCAACGTACAGAATATCCTTCAGCGCGAAAATCATCCAGGGTATATGCTTCTTCTGATGAAATCCAAAGAATCATTGATTTGGATGTATTAGCTATAGTACTCGACCATACAGCACCTGAAACCCCGGCATCATAAATGGTCCCGTCATAGAATTCGCGGTATCCGGCCACAGCCCATTTCAGCGGGGAACTAAACGCACCGGCAGTATTTCTGGAGGCCCAGGATAAACTTTCTTCATTCAATTCAGCGGAAGTGGGAAGGCGGAAACCTGATGGACAGGGATTGTTTGCGCCTGATACACCTTGCCACAGAGTGTTATTTTGTGGTACACGCCAATCCCAGGGAGTTCCTGAACTTTTAATGAAAAGGGAGTGTCCTGGCGTGTTTGACGAACTCGTTGATGAGGTAGTTCCATTCAAACCAACCCCGGTATATGCATTTGCCCATGAAACACATTGATGACCATCATTTAACCGACCCCACTGAAAGAATGAACCATATGCAAGGTGATCAATAGCGGAAGTAGCCACTTGGGAAGCTCCCAAATTACGGTCGAGCCATACTTTCAATGTTTTGTGATTCGCAACCTGAAAATAGGTATAACTGTTATTGCATGAACTTTGAACAATTCCAGTGCCGCTTACAGTCACCACATTCAGGGTAATAGCTGTATTGAAGGAGATATTGAACGCATTAACTCCGGTGGCAAGAGGGGTGCCATTACCGTATAAAATTACATCCTGTATCCCTTTATATGCAAAACTCCCGCTTTTTGAAAAGGTTATTCCATTGGCGGTGGTACTTATAATAGTGTAATAACCAATTGTATAAACATTCACTTTAAGGGTAATAGTGTTGCTGAGATTTAATCTGGTACCTGCTTTATAAGTGCCATTTACCACTCCCGACAATATTTTTCCGGTTGCATTTACTTTCAAACCTGAACCTGGTTGGGCTGCTTCAGGATCTGGCTGAATTTCGTCAACCTCTTTTTGACACCCAATAAGAGCTATGAATGTGATAAGGATGAGTGTGATTCCGGATCTGAGTAGTTTTGATTTCATGAGATGAGATATTAGTGCTGGTTGATTTTCAAAAAGTACTGTGTGGTTTCTCTTTTTCTCCGATCTGATTTTGTGATGCAAATAACTTCAGTAAATATCGGTTGGAAATGAGGCGAACGCAATTGGGGGTATTTGTAATTTTTCTTTCTGGAAAACCACTATTCGTTACCGAAGGAATGCCTGGTAAATGATTAAATATCAGTAGTATAAAGATATTGTTTGGCGTAACAAGTCCACGCCGGAGATAAGCTAATCCAGGCTGATTTTGGGGTTCAACGCAAATTCACAGCTGAAAGAAACGGGGTATTTATTGACGTTTTATTATTCTTGCCGTTCCTGTTTGATTTTCGGATACGACCTTGATTAAATATATTCCGGAGGGGTTTCCGGACAATGAAAGGACTTGCTTTCCAACAACGGAAGTTATTCTTGAAAAGATCTTTTTACCGGTCATATTATACATTTCGATCCGGATAAAATCCTGTTTGCCAGCTTTTGTCAATTCAAGAGTAAATTGACCATCAGTAGGATTGGGGTACACTGTGAAGAAAAGTTCGGTCGCACTGATTTGATTGATCGTGACACTATCGGTAACAGAGCCGATGGTAGGCGACTTGGTGCCGCAAAACTGGCTATTTGCAGTGATGTAGCCATGCAGGTACCCCCCCGGCATTATTCTTGTTCCCTGGAGGTATTTAATCATTTGCCCCGCGATCATGGTAACATTGCCATTGTTTTGAACCGTGAATGTGGAACCAGCACCTGCAACAGTAATTATTCCAATTGCATTGTAACATATTGTTTCTGTAATATTTATATTTTGAAGTACCAACTCTGCAGGAATACCTGCAATCAACATGATCACTTCATTTGATACAGCAGGGTTATTTACAGCACACGTGGCATTTGACAGCAAAGTACATGATATAATATCCCCATCAGAAGGGGTGAATGTATAGTTTGATGATGTTGCACCCGGGATATTGAGTCCGTTTACCTTCCATGTGAATACCGGTGATATACCGCCATTGATTGGGGTGGCATTAAATGTGACTGTAGTGCCTGCCGGGACGGGGTTTGCTGATGCCGCGATCGAAACACTTATCGGAATATTTGGATTTACGGTCATATTGATCGTATTCGAGGTCGCCGGATTACCTGTTGGACAGGTAGCATTGGAGGTCAGAACACAGGAAACCAAATCATTATTGGCTGGTACAAAGGAATAGCTGGCATTGGTTGCTCCTGGTGCATTGGTTCCGTTCACTTTCCACTGGTAAGCAGGTGTGGTTCCTCCATTGGTGGGCGTTGCTGTATATGTAACCGATGTTCCGGAGCATA
>CAZVNF010000064.1:9207-20414 GCA_964628215.1 uncultured Draconibacterium sp. | reverse complement strand
AGCATCAGTCCGCCGAAATCGACTTTTTTATTCGGATCACTTTCCATCAATTTCATTTTCTGGGTTTTCGGATCCATCAAAAACAGGGTCGATTTGTCAATGTCTCCTTTGTTCGTAACAAAGTAGCATTGCGAATTATTCTCATTCCATCCGGCAATGTAGGCCTGTTCATTTACGTTGAAATCGTAGATCGGAGTTAGCTTGTTTCCTTCATCAACCCGAAACATGGTGGTGTTGCCCTTTTCATCGGTTTTACTCAGGACCCGCATTTTCTCGTCCCAGTCGAAATCATACCCGGTGATGCGGTCGTTGTTTTCAAAAAGCTTTGTCAGTTTTCCCGTGGCTATCTGCAGTTCATAGAGATCATGCCAGGCGGCATCGCGGTCGTTGAGCCCAACATAGAGAATGTTGGGATCCTTCTTGCTCACCATGTAAATTTGCGCGGCAACCTCTTTCAGCGGCGTGAGATTTTTCGATTCGGGAACTCCCTCTTCTGTTGGTTTGGCCGTGGGGTCAACCGCGAAAATATTCATGTTCTCATCTCCGTCTTTATCTTTCACATAAAGCAGGTATTTGCTGTCGCGTGTCCAGAAATATCCGTAAAACGGACGCGTGCTGTTGGTCAGGGGACGGGCCTTTTCAAAGGGCTCGTCGAAAGATTTTACCCACAGGTTCATGATCCCGTTGTTCTGTTTCATAAACGAGATAAATTTTCCGTCGGGGCTTAACTGACCCGAAGAGATTTCCGGATTCCCGAAAAAGAGATCACGGTCCAGCAACGGAGGCTGCTGGGCTGATGTTGAGTAAGCAATTGTCATCATGGTCATAGCCAATAAGAATGTTCTAATCATTTTCATAGGATTTGAATTAATTGTTTAAACGTTATTAGATGTCATTATTGCGCAAATGTTACAAATATTTTAAAGATTTTCCGCCTGATGAAGAAAATATCTGAAAACTTCGGGCATCAGGGCGAAAGAAGGTTTGAAAGATTCGACCCATCAAAATCTATTGACTGATTTAAATTTCCCCGGGAAGAGAAAAGGCATGGAGTCAGTCTTTACGAACCCCCAACGGCCTGATGATTTCATCACGCAAAGAGCCATCAAGACCATCAACAGGCAGATTGAGTTGCATTGCCATATCTTTCAGGATATTTTCAACTTCCTGCCAGGGCTCATTCTCAATAAGTTTAATTGTCATCTGATGCCTGAGCTGGAAAAATGACCTCTTGGAGTCAAAACTGTAATTCGCCCGATTGAAGAAATGGCTTTCTTCGGCATAATGAGTCGGAACATTGTTAACTTCCTTAAAAAGGGTATACAGGCCTGTTAAAGCTTCATCTTTGTTCATGGTATTGTGCGCCCAATCCTGGTTGAAACCCCTCAGATTCCATTTTAAACGATTTTTGGGTTCGGTTAGTTCGGTAAGGGGATGTATTCTTAGCAGGAATGCTTCATAACTTACAGTCTGGTAAGTCAGAGAAAGCTCATTCAGAAAGCGAATCGTGTTCTGAAGGGTCTCTTTTGTTTCGCCCGGATACCCCACGATAAAGGTGTTAAACGTGCTGATGAAGTGGGCATCCAGGTTTTCAATGGTGCTTTTAAGTTTCAATACATCCTGTTGCTTTTTCATCCTGTCGAGCTGGCCCTGGTCACCCGATTCAACACCAATGAAAGCCAGCATCAATCCCGATCGCTCCATCAGGGTGTATTCAGCTTCGGTATAATCATTGGCCCTGATAAAGGCCATCCACTTCCTGAATCCGGATTTCATGACCACATTGCAGATATCATTTACCCTTTTCCTGTTAATGAAAACATTGTCATCGGAAAAATGAACGATGGCAGGGCTTCTGCCGAAGCGGTCGTTTGCAAGTCGCAGCTCCCCGGCAATGCTTTCGGGCGAACGCAGGAAGACTTTCGGATGGAGTTTGTTAAAATCGCAATAAACACAACGGTATGGGCATCCGATGGAAGTGCGAAGCGGGATCTTGTGTACGATTCTTTCGACCAGATCCCATCGGGTGAAATCTGCATTGTAATCAACAATCTCTTCTTCCCTGCGCGTGAAGAAAAATTTACCATTGCGTGGCATGACCAGGTTGGGTATGTCATCGAATGACCCCCTGCTTCCCTTTTTCATTTCTTCCAGGATCTGCAGCAGTGAACTACGGCCATGAGGTGCAGCGACCAGGAAATCAGCATCTATGGAGGAAAATTTTGAGTCAAATAGCTGATCCCAGGGAGATTCTGCCTCGGGATAAAGGGTGTAACTGAGATAATTCTTCCAGATAAACACCCCGCCAGCGATAATTGTAATTCCGGGCATTGCCTTTCGGATCGCGCTTAAAATGCGGATCAATCCGTCAACACTTAACACCATGGTCGTGGATACGAGAATGGCCATCGGGTCCAGTTCTGCAACTCTTTGTAGCGTCTCCTGGTCATACCTGCTGGTCAGGAAAGCTTCGTAACCCTCCTGGTGCATCAGCCCTTCCAGGTAATATCCTGCCGAAGGAAGATCGTCTTCATATGTAAATCCCCTTGACAATTTATCTGTCGAGTATCCCTTATGCGCAAGCTCGTGGAAGGAGGCCATGGTAAACTGCCTATGGTTAGCTCTGAACCGCAAATGGAATTCATCCTGGTACTGGTAACTATCATAGAAAGGAGCAATAATACCTATCCCGATCGGCAAAATGGAAAGTATTTAAGGTTTATCCGACAAATATATCAATAATTACATGTGTCTGATAGATTTTTTCACGCACTTCCAGGGAGGACGACCGAAAATCACCATTACAGGGAACGCTCCGATGCCGGCAGGGGATCATTCCACCACAACTTTCTTCACAACCTGTTCATCTCCGGCCCTGATTACGGCGAAATACACTCCGGACGGGAGATCCAGATCTTGTAAAGTCAAGTCTGTTAAAGAATTATCTTCCGGGGTAATTTCTTTTTCTGCTATCAGGATACTATTAGTATTGTACAATCTCACAGAAATCTTACCCGGGGTTTTTGGTTCTATCAGCAGATGAAGGTCTGATCCTTTCGCCGGATTAGGCCAAACCACCGCCTTGAGTACTTCCTGTTCCTGCTGCATGATTTCTGCATCTTTCACCGTAAAGGATCTCCATCGCGACCTGATCCGGTTGTTCTCACTGTCGGTGCCTTTAACCGTCCAGTAGTAAGTTTTTCCTGTTTCTGGTCTGAACGTGGGTGCGGAGGTGAAGGTTCTGTTGCCTGTAGAATCATACACCAGGTAGCTGTCCGTGTACTGACCCGGGGTGGTTGATATGATCAGGGTATAATTACCAACCATGCCATTTTCAGCTTCCCACTTGAAAATCAACTCTGAGGGTGTAACCTCGTCTCCCTCTCCCGGTGATAATTGAGTGATTCTGTCTTCTTTCCCGGTATTAAGCGTATACGCAAGGTACCAGGGCCGGGCCCCGTCGAGACTGTCGTAATACCAGAAATCCCGGTCTTTGTTTCCGAGCGGACCGAACAGCCATACGTCGAGGGCCAGCGAACTTACATTAATGCCAGAGTGTACCGTAAGCAAAGGACCGAGAGAAGCTTGCACCGATTCACTGAATTCAGTCTCCACTTTGTTGTCAGTTACATAGGTGCCTTCCCATCCTCCGCTGATATCTGCTTTCACCCGGAACACCTTCGGAACCTTATACTCCATGCCAATTGAACCTTTGACTTCATATTTATTCGTGGTTTCATAAGATGAGGCGGAATCATAAGCCGAGGCAAGGGTTCCAGAAGCCCCTGTTGAACCCGAATTCCACCCGATGGTAAGAGCAGGATCCATGTCATACTGAATGGTAGCCCCGTGCAATCCAACCCTCGATTCGTAGTTCCAGTTTTGCATGTTTGATGCATTGGGATGCTGTATTTGAAACGGATATTCTTCAATGGGGATTGACTCGGCCAGAATGTTATACCCTGTTGTCCTGAACAGATACTGGAGCGAGGAAGGTACGGGATACTGAAGCGAGACAGTATCCCACCACGGATAGGACGAATACCTGAACCGTTTGATCTTGGGAATTTTCCAAATGTAATACCCGTATTCCTGGGGCTCCGGCCGTAATGAAAAGGCCAGTTCATATTCAACAATTGTATCGAATTCCTCACCATACGTATTCCTGTAGGCGTATGAGTAATTGAACTCCTCACTCAATGAGGTTTTCAACAGCTTACGGGTTCGTTCGATCTCAACACTTTCTCCAACACTCCACTGGTCTTCTGTTGAAGTACTGATCTCCACCTTTTTCTGGCCTTCAGCGCTGAATTTCAGGAAACTGGCCGGAGTAACCCAGTCGGCATTTGCATAATCCCATATTTCCCAGTCCACACTCACCGGAGGCGCCCCGTCAACGATGCCGACCAGGGTCCAGAGATCCTTGATCCCAGAGTAATTCGTGTCGGCAAGATCGTAGCTTTTAACAATGGAATCGGAGTTGATCCTCCAGTTGTCAGACTTGAACCCTATCCCGTTAAAGTACTTGTTTCCATCGGGGTAAAAGAACCACAGGTACTGGCTGTAGCCGTCTATACCTTTTATTGCACCGGTCCAGTCGGTCGGTACCAGTTCATATGTGCCGCATGACTGCAACCCCAGCGAAAGGCTCGCGGGAGTCGATATGGTGCCAGGAATAATAATCCTGCCTTCGTTCACTTTGATGTAATGACTGCTGCTGTCCCTGAATTCTATATAGTCTACATGGTATGTTCCATCGCCGGAATTCTTGGTATGCTCAATACCCATCACGGTTATCCGGTCCGGACAACTCTCTTTCTTATCCTGTGTTTTCTGCCCTTTGATTGAACCTTCAAAAACGATTCCCGACCCGACACCCACGGCAGGGTCGAAGATCTCATCAGCAAAGGGTTCGAATTTGAAATCTCTCCGGCCATTATTCATATAGGGGATGAATTTGTAAATATCAGTATAAGTATATTCAGTGCTGCTCACAATCATATACTCATTGCCGTTCTCGTCGAGCCTTTTGATAATCGATCTCGGGTATGGCCCGGCGACCTTCCCGGTATTTTTGGTCCAGCCGGTTGCAATAAACTGATTTATCGCCGAATCAAACCGGTATTCTTCCAGCACCCATTTATATGCGGAGGGAGAGGTTGCATTAATATCATTATAAATGAAATAGAGGCTGTCACCGCACTGGAAAGCTCCTATCCGCTGACGTAGCGGATTCGTGCTGACCTGTGTACTATACGTAAGGGGATCCTTTGTATTGTCGGTTGGCAATTGTGCAAAACAATCGATATAGTGATAATAATCATTGCCATAATAATCCTCGTGCTGCTGGATCTGCTGGTAATACCATAGCCGTCCGTTAAAGTTGAATGTGCAAACCTCCCAAAGAGTTGTATTATAGTAACTCGAAACATTTGTTTCATCGTAATACTTGAAAAGTAAGTAGTTTCTTTTAGAAGGCCCCATAACATAAGGAGAAATTGCATCGGTACTGTGGTCACTGCGGAAGGTATATACATAGGGAAATTCCTTGCCTTTGCCTCCATCCTGGAAGTTGAAAATATAGACTGTTCCATTGTATGTCGCGCTTACCACTCCCAATCCGCCTGCACCGTTGTTATACCAGGAGACTTTGGTGTTATCCCGCCAGGATTTTTCAGGATGGAGATCCTGGGAAGAAGAGACCAGTGGAAGGGCCAGGGCTATGATTAACAGATAAAGTTTCATAACAATTCGAAATTTTGATGGATAACAGCTTAATTGACAATAATTTTTTTCACCACCTGTTCATGATCTGAACGGATTACCAGGAGGTACAGGCCCGGAGATAACCGGAGGCCCGGAAAAAGATCTCCCGGGGCCAAGGTTCCCGGATTCATTGAATCCCCGGATGCGAGAAGTTTCCCGGTGATATCCCGCAGGCTGATATCCACAGCGCCGCCACCGGGGTTGTCGATGTTGATGTGGAAATCATATCCGTTACCGGGATTGGGGAAAATGCTTGCTTTCAGGTCGGAAACTTCCCGGATATCATGCTCTTCCCTGATAGAGAATGAATTCCATTTTGAACGGATATGTTCACGGGATGAATTATACCCCCTCACCGTCCAGTATAGCTTTTGGCCGGGTTCTACCCTCAGCCCGGGAACCACCGCGTAGGTTTGGTCCCCGATCGAATCACGGTAAATGATGTTTTCGGGCCGCAGGTTTGGTTTTTTGGAAATGAACAGGGTATAACCGTCAAGCTGGCCAATCTCCGCTTCCCAGGAACAAACCATTTCTGACGGATTGATCTCGGCTCCCTCTCCCGGACTGAGCAGCCCGATCTTTTCCAGCGCAGTATTGACCAGGTAACCTACATACCAGGGTTTACTTGTTCCGGTGCTGTCGAGGTACCATAAACCGGTGCAATTATCTGGTGTTAAAAGAAATACATCAATGGTCAGCAGGTCCAGTTTAATGCCGTCCTCCGCATTTTCAAGCGGTTCCAGCGATGCGAAAATCGATTGTTTAAGTTCAGAGGTAATGGTTGATTCCGAAACATAGGTTCCTTCCCAGGAGCCGGTTTGGTCAGACTGGATCCGGAACACTTCCGGGATTTTCAGTACCTCGCTGGTTTTAGCCTTGATTTCATAGGTGCTTGTTGTATCGTATGAGTAACTGGATGCACTGGAAACACTCACGGTGCCGCTGATACCTCCGGTATGGGTCACCCACGAGAGGTTGATGGCCGGATCTACTCCGTTTTGATCTATCGCTGTGTTTAAGTCCAGCCTTGCCTCCGGTTTCCAGTCTGTAAGCAGGTCCCCGTTGGGTTCATCTATATAAAACGGAAACCTGTTGAGCGGCCTGGTCTGGGTTACAACCTGGTACCCTTCTGTTCTGAACATATATTGCCTGGAACCGGGTATGGGATAGGATAAACTGATTGTATCCCACCAGGGGTAGGCTGAATATCTGTAGCGCTTGATCTTGGGTACTTTATAGATAAAGAACCCCGAGTCCTGGGTTTCAGGCCTTAACTTAAAACCGCGATCATAGGTCACGGTAGTGGTCGTTCCATTTGAAACACTCGATTTGAACAGGTTTGAACGAAGGTATTCCTCACTGATGGAACCCGTTAGCTTTTCCAGGTCCCCTTCAATATCAATACTTTCCCCGACGCTCCACTGATCTTCCGTAGAGTTTGAAACTTCTGTTTTTTCGGTAGTTTCCGTACTGAATACAAGCGAACTTGCTTCGCTGACCGAAGTATAATGTGTCGAATCCCACGCATACCAGTCCATGCTCACCGGCGGTGCTCCGTCAACAATGCCAATCAATGACCAGAGTCCCATGATTTTGGCGCCCCATCTGGTTGTGTCGTTAAGCGTGTAACTGGTTACAATGGTGTCGGGATCAGGCATCCAGTTATCAGACTGAAACCCTGAAAAGTTGAAATGCTTGTTGCCGTCAGGAAACATCAGCCAGTTGTATTGCCTGTAACCGTCAAGTCCGTCCATGGATTCAGTCCAGTCAGTTGGAACCAGCTCAAAAGTGCCGCACATCTGCATGCCTTTGGAAAGTTTCCCGGGAGGTGAAATGGAGGAGGGCAAAACGATCTTGCCCTGGTTGACTTTCCTGAAATAGTCATTATCATCGCGGTATTCAATGTACTGCATGTGATGATTGCCGTCGGAACTTGTGGCATAATCGATGGTAAACAGGGTGATCCTGTCGGAGTAGGTTTTTGCAGATTCACTGGTTTTCTTACCCATTATTGACCCTTCAATCAGAACCCCGGCTCCTTCTGTGCCGCTTGGAAAATTTACATCTGTACAATTTTCGAATGAGAAGGTAGTGTATCCTGACTGTGTGGTTGGGACCAATTTATAAACATAGGTATAATTGTCACCGGCGATACACATCATAGCATATTCATTTCCGTTTGCATCAAGCCGTTTGATGATGTTCCCGCTTATTTCGCCTGAAATATAGGTTGTTTGCTCGGTATAGGCATCAAAGGTGAACCTGTTGGCAATGCTGTCCCAGCTTAATTGTTCAACCATCATTTTTCCATAATTTACGTCAGAAGAGTTATTGTTATCCGTCAAAAAGAAAAGCTTATCTCCCATCTGAAAAGCCCTTCTTCTCATCTTTAAGGGATTTGTTGTCGATTCTGTGCAATAGGTGTATGGATTCTCTGTGTTGCTGAGGGGCATTTGTGCAAAACAATCGGTGTACTTGTCGGTACCGTTGTAGTTTTTAATTTGCTGATAGTACCAGAGGCGTCCGTTAAATAAAAAGGTGCAAACCCGCCACAAATCGATTCCGTCCCCGTACACATAGGTTTCGTTTTCATATCCGAAAGTAAGGTAATTCCTTGCATCAGGCCCCATCGTATAAGCGGAAAGATTTGCGTTGGAATGATTTTTTCGAAATGTGTACACATAGGGACGTTGTTTGCCTGTTCCTGCGTCCTGGAAATTGAAAACGTACATAAGGCCATTGTAAGACGCGCATGACACCCCCAAACCTCCCACACTGCCATTGTACCACGAAACACTGCTCCCGTCATGCCAGAGTAAATCCGGTGTGATATCCTGGCCGGTCATCAACAAGGGGAAAAGCATGGAGATAATGATCAGTCGATATCTCATATAATTTTGATTTTTAGGACTTAACATATTCAAATCTGTTTAAAAGGTTACCTTTAATCCACCATTCACAATGATATCTTTCCCTATTCCGGTGAAAACAAACAGGCTGAAGGGACCTGCGACATTCCAGCGGGCTGATACACTGGCATCAATAAACGACCTGTTCATGCTTTTGGAATGGATTTCATCCAGCAAAAGGTCCCCGTTGGAAACATATACCCTTTCGATTGTGTATTCATGACTGGAGATCAACAGGTACAATCCGGGTCCGGCAGAAAAAACAAAGCGACCGGCTGAACAGGTAGCCATGAGGCTTAACCTCTGGTAGAAAGAACGGTAGGTATCGGTAGTTGACTGGGTGAATCCTTCTGGTACAAAATTGATGTTGTCGGTGATCTTTGAGGCATGTCCGAATGTGCAAACAAAGTAGGGTTTCATAACAAGCCCCCAGCGTGCATTAAAAGCATAACTTACGTCAAACCCGACACCCAGGCATGGTTTGGAAAGTTTGGAATCAAACAGGTATTCGTTGGTATCTGTAATGGAATTATAGATTGTTGCATTGCTGCGTGCAAGTCCGGCAAGGAGGATAACACCTGCTTTCCATTTGGAATCCTGACGGCCGAACAGGGTCATCCCGAACTCAAGGTTTACATTATTGACTGTATTTTTACGGTCAATATGGTCGTTCAAATCGTCAATCTCTTCGCTGGTAAGCTCATAGGTCCCTAAGTCGGTTCCATACCAAACCGAATGATTTGATAAATCTGAAAGCTGCAGTTCGGCCGTGATGTAAGAATACGAGATTCCGGCCGTAAAAACAGGCCTGGCCTTGTTTTCGCCAGGGCTGTTCTCCTGGGCGTGGGATGCAAGGCATACGCAAATGGAAGCAATAAGCACAAGAGTAATTTTTTTCATGGGACTGATGAGTATTATCAGATGCATTAATAGAGAGACAATTCAAAATTAATGAAGAATGCAATCCAGTGTATTTAAATTTACAGGCTCTTACAAAATTATTGTATCATTTTTTAAAAACGATACTAGATTCGATGTAAATGAAGTAAATTTATATATTTGTGCCTGTGAAACAAGGTTGATCATTGAAAAACCCATTATGCCGGCCAAAATTCTTCTGCTCGTCCTTCTTATAGCGCTCAGTCATCTTACATTTTCTCAAACAGTAACCATTACCGGGAAAGTAAGCTCTGAAGAAGACAATACGGGCATCCCCGGCGTTACCGTTGTGATCAAAGGGACCGTGAAAGGAACTACTACTGACATTGACGGCAATTACGCTTTGCCGGGAGTCACTCCGGGCGACACCTTGAAATTCAGTTATATCGGGTATGAAACGCGTGAAATTGCCGTTGGAAAACAGTTGAAAATTGACCTGCTCCTCCTGGTGTCAACCATGGATCTGAAGGAAGTTGTGGTCACGGCATTCGGGGTCAAACGGCAGCTGCGTGAAATTGGTTACTCAACGCAACGTATTGAAGCGGACGTTATCGTCAAGTCGAATCCTCCCAACATATTGAATGGGATGATCGGCCGTGCGGCGGGTGTGAATGTGTCGCAGGGTGACGGGATTGAAGGGAGCTCCACCCGTGTTGTGATAAGGGGCAACAATACCCTGAGCGGAAAAAACCAGCCTCTCATTGTGGTTGACAACGTTCCGCTGGAGAACATTCCCGGACAGGAGAATATTGGCCGGGGCGTTGACTGGGGCAACCCGATCTCGGACATCAACCCGCTTGATATCGAAACCTATACGGTACTCAAAGGAGGTGCTGCCTCCGCACTTTACGGTTCCAGGGGAGCCAACGGGGTCATCCTGATCACCACAAAGCGCGGGAAGAAAATGGAAGGGCTGGGCGTCACCTTCAACTACAGCTACAAATGGATTCATCCATACCGGTTCCGCGAGATGCAAAATACCTATGGTGCAGGCGGGCCGATCTCATTTACCCCTCCTTCCTTCCCGATGGAAGGGGACACCATGCTGTACCCGGGCGTTTATGGAAACACCAACCTGATCATCAATCAGCAAGGCGAGACCCGTTCCACCACCGAGGAATTCGGGTATTACGGTTCAGCGGTTTCCTGGGGCCCGAAAATGAACGGAGAGATGGTGAAATGGTGGGATGGCAAGATGCGGGCGTACTCTCCGCAGCCGGATAATTACAAATCGGTGTTTCAGGATGGTTCCACTCAAACGTATAACATATCGGCATCCGGCGGGAACGAAAAGGGAACAATGCGCGTTTCCATCACCCGGCAGGACAATAATGCCATTATCAGTAACAGTAATTTCAGCCGGACAACCATCAACCTGGGTGCAGGGATGAAAATATCTTCCAAAGTTGCTGTTGATCTCACCATGTCGTATATCAATTACAACCGGTTTAACAGTCCCATGCTTGGCGAATCGGAAGAATCGTTCAACAAGGGATTCCTCTATTCCTGGCCACGGAGTTACCAGGGGATCGACAAGGAAAATTATGCCAACCCCGACGGATCACAGAATCCGCAGGAGGGTTCCCCGTTTTT
>CAZVNF010000064.1:0-9107 GCA_964628215.1 uncultured Draconibacterium sp. | reverse complement strand
AAAATTATGCCAACCCCGACGGATCACAGAATCCGCAGGAGGGTTCCCCGTTTTTATACATCAACAAAACGTTGTGGTGGGACTATTACAACAACAGCACAAAGTTGCAAAGGGATAAGTATATCGGTGCGCTCACGCTCACTTACAACATCACCCCGTGGCTCAACCTGACCGCCCGGGCCGGAAGAGATTTCAACCTTGACCAGTACACTACCAACAATAAACCCATTGATGCGATCGGCCTCAAAGACGGATATTATGCCAATAGCCTTAACAGAACCTATTCCGATATTTTTGAAGGATTGATCACTGCAGACAAGAAGGGGTTCCTGCACGAAAAAATGGATGTGAGATTTACGGTTGGGGCCAACCGGTGGAACTATTATTTTTATGAGATCCGGGGACATTCAGGTACATGGTATTTTCCCAACCGCTATACGTTCGACAATTTCACTTCGCCCACCTATTACACCAATGCCCTGGGCGAAACCTGCGTGAGCAATCCCGGAGATTTGCCCAAGGATATTGTTCCCGGGGATTCGGTGATCCGCGAAAGGACCAATTCGGTGTTCTCCTACATGAACCTGGCCTGGGATGATTATCTTTTTGTTGAATTAACAGGGAGAAATGACTGGTCGTCCACCCTGCCGAGTGAAAGCAACTCCTATTTTTATCCTTCTGTATCGGCCAGTTTTATTGCAACGCAGGCATTCAAAATCCAGCAGAAGATCAAGTGGCTCAATTTTCTCAAGATCAGGGCCGGATTTTCGAACTCCGCTACAGACGCAGATCCCTATATGCTGGCGTTTAACTATAATTCGGGATTGTTCGGTGGACAGCAAACGGCCTCCTTTCCGGGGGTCATTCCTCCCTACCAGTTAATGCCGCAGCGGGTGAACACCTGGGAGGGAGGTGTGAACATCGGACTGTTTGAA
The DNA here is from genome assembly GCA_964628215.1 of uncultured Draconibacterium sp. GTDB lineage: Bacteria > Bacteroidota > Bacteroidia > Bacteroidales > FEN-979 > CAIVAT01. The sequence continues at coordinate 8,172 of CAZVNF010000064.1, read as the reverse complement.
AGCCGCATTGATCTTGACTTCACCTATTATAATAAATACTGTTACTCCCAGATAATGAAGAACCTGCCGGTCCCGGTAAGCTCGGGGGCGTCGGGAATATCGATCAACGAAGGCGTGATGACCAATACCGGGTTCGAGATCATATTGAATACCATCCCTGTGCAGACAAGGAATTTCGTGATCAAGTCGTCGATCAATTTTGCACGGAACAAAAACATTGTGAAGAGCCTGGGTAATTATGCCGAAATCTATCCGCTGGCGGATATCTGGGGGCTGAACGGACCCGCAATGGCTTTGCGAACGGGTGATGAATACGGAACGATTTATGGCTACGATTATGTTTACAACAGCGAAGGCAAACGCATTGTAAATGATGAAGGCACCAAGTATCTTTTCACCGACACCAGGGTTCCGATCGGGAATGCTTCACCCGACTTTCTTGCCGGCTGGCAAACTGAATTCATGTACAAAGGGATCAGGCTTTCCGTGCTGATTGATACAAAATGGGGGGGAGATATTTACTGCGGCTCGTATGTGATCTCGCTGCAAACCGGGCAAAGCCCCGAAACATTGCTCGAACGGGAAGGGGGAGGGCTGCCTTATACAGATCCTTCGGGTCATACTTCCAACATCGGGATTATCCTCGATGGAGTATATGCCGACGGGACCCCAAACAACAAGGTTGTTCATTATTATTACAAATACCTGCCCAATGCTGGGGGATGGGGCCAGTTGCTATCCACCCCCGGAATTCTTGAGAACACCTGGGTGAAAATGAGGGAAATATCCCTGTCCTACACATTCCAGAACCAGTTAACCGACAAATTGAAGATTTTCAAGGAACTCACTGTGTCTGTTGTAGGCAGAGACTTGTTTTACATTTATACCACACTTCCCGACAAGATCAACCCCGAAGGACTGATGGGCTCGGGCAATGCACAGGGATTTGAGTGGGCATCACTGCCGGGCACCATGTCCCTCACTTTTGGGATTACAGCCGCATTTTAGAACTTTACGATTGAACAGGACTTACTATTTACGGATGAAAATTATAAAGAGGTGCCATCTGATAATTAAACATAGCAGTAAAACAGCGGGGTTATTGCTAATGGTGCTGGTTTTACTGGTATCCTGCAAGAAGGATTTTGAAGAGATCAATACCAGTCCCAACTCATTTACCACTGCCAGTGATGGTTCCCTGTTCAACGAAGTGATCTCGACCCTGCAGCTGGGGTGGAATGAACAGTTTTATGTCAACAATGAGGTCCTCTATAAACAAACCCAGATGGCCGCATTAACCAAAGAAGAGTGGGGTAACCTTTCGTTGGGCACAGAAGAGATATGGAGCAATTATTACGGAGCGCTGCCTGAGATACGCGAGCTGGAAAGCCGCTTCAGCAAATATGACACCATCCCGGGAGTTATGAACATGAAGGCCATGGTGAAGATCCTCATGGCGATGAAAACCTTTAAAGTGACTGATTTATTCGGCGATATCCCGTTCAGCATGGCAGGGTACGGATTTCAGAACCTGGAATACCTAAGGCCCCGGTTTGACAAGCAAAGGGATATTTATTTGGCCTTGCTGGATGATTTGAAATGGGCTGATGACAATATTGATGAATCCGCCCCGCTGGTTGAGCCCTATAAATCGTTCGTTGTTTTTGACCAGCTTTTTCACGGTGAAATGAAGATGTGGAGAAAACTGGCAAACTCCCTGCGAATGCGGCATGCCATGCGCATGGCGGAGAAAGAGCCTGTTATTGCCGGCGAGATCCTCAAAGATGTAATTGAAAACAACCGGCCGGTTTTGGTCGGGTATACTTTTACCGGTCCGGTGCTTGAAAGTGTTTGTTTATGGCCTGTCGCCATCGGGTTCAAAAATGAAAGCCTGGTATGGTCCTTCAGCGAGCATAAGAACCTAAGGATGGGGTCCAATATATGGCACCTGTTTTCAACCAATGACAGTACCAGCGGAAGCGGAATCTTCGATCCTCGGGCGTATATCTTCTTCGAAACCAACAACAAAAGCCAATGGGCACCCTATCCCCAGTTCCCGGAGGCCACCACCCCTTCCGAAGGCGGGATTCCTTATGCAAGCCAGAGAGATGCGACCGGGTATTTCAATATCAAAGGCGAAACCTGCCTCTATTCCCCATTCGATTATTTCATCATCGCCGACATTAATTACATGCCCATAGTTCTTTTCACAGGTGCGGAGATTCATTTTATCAAGGCAGAGGCTTATTTCAGGGGAATTGGGGTTGCTGTGAACAAGGATATTGCCGACAATGAATACATGAACGGGATCAATTCATCGGTTGGGTGGTGGATGAAAACGGCCGAAAATTTAAAACTCCCGCTCTCAGGAATGACCTTTCCTGAAACGATCGGCATTCCCAAAGGTTTGAACGCATCCTCGGTACAGATTCAATATGGAAGCTGGAATGCCAAAACCGAGGAGGAAAAACTGGAGTTCATCTATACCCAGTGGATGCTGGATGCATTCCGCCAGCCGTGGGAGGCTTACGCGTTGGCGCGACGCACGGGCAAAACACCTCATGAGGGTTCGGCAATCAGCCATTTCCGGTTGCCGTATCCGCCATCGGAGGTTGAATACAATTCGGCCAATTGCGCACAGGCCATTTCGAGTCAAGGCGGGGATGGAACCAATAGCAAGATATGGTGGATACCAAACTAAATATCAATTATGATGGCTCTTCGTGGTTCTTCGTGTCTTCTTCGTGTACCTTCGTGTAATTTTATTTCACAGAGAGACACGAAGAAGACACGAAGAACCACGAAGAAAAAAGATAGAGACATAGAATTTACATTTAAATTGAAAACCCATGAAAAAGACCAATCTCAGTTTCAGTTTGCTGTTGTTCATCTCATTGATACTGCAGCCTTTATTGATGATTTCCCAGACCAACCAGTATCTGCATTTTGATAAGGTGGATGATTTTGCACAGCTGCCCAACGGTTCGCAGTATGTGTCGGGGGGCAATCAGATCTCAATGACCGGATGGTTTTTTTGTGATGCACTTGCCTACGGACAGGGATACATGGGGTTTCGTGCAGGATCGGGAACGGCTGAATTCTACATGCTCCAGTTGAATACCGGGGTGATGGAATGCCGGATAGTTACCACCGCAGGGTTTTTTGAATATGTGGCACCTGCCAATACGGCCGTTCCGCAGGTATGGCAGCATATGGCCTGGATATACGACGGCACCGCCATCAAGCTGTATGTGAACGGAACCCTGAAAGGCAGCAAACCAGCTTCCGGGAATTTTCTTGGACCAACCGTCACATTCGGTATCGGAAAAAGTCTTCTGGGGGGCTTTAACTTTGTATATGGCGGCCGCATCGATGAGGTTTCCGTGTGGAATAAGGCCCTCACACAAACCGAGATCCAGGATATCATGGCCAATGAGCTGACCGGAACGGAAGCGAACCTGCAGCTTTATTACAAGTTCAACCAGGGTGTGCCGGGAGGAAACAACGCCTCCATTACCAAGCTTGAGTGCGAAATCGGAAACGGTGAACGGGATGCCGATCTGATGAATTTCGCCATGATAGGTGCAACATCCAATTTCAATGGCACGCTCGACCCGGGCTACCAGGCCATCTCTTTCCCGCTGATCCCGCATCATCTTACCACCGACCCTCCCTTCGATATTGAAGCAACCGCCACGTCGGGACTTCCCGTGGCTTTTGAAGTTTTGTCAGGGCCTGCCACCATCACCGGCAACACGGTAACCCTCACAGGTGCCCCGGGTGAAGTAAGCATCAGGGCGACGCAACCCGGCAATGCAACCTTCGATCCGGCAGATCCTGTAACCAACAAGTTCATGGTACTTGATCCCATGCTGCATGTGCCTGCTATTGAAGCCAGGCATCCGCTTGCAGGCGATGTGTATGTGCCTGTTCTTTCAAAGATCCTCCTTTCAACGTATTCCACCATCGAATATCCGTCATTGTTCAATGTAATGGAGGTGAAGTTCAAAATTAACGGAGAGACGATTCCGGCGCAAACCTTTCAAAACGGACACTATATCGGCTGGTGGTCGCCCCCCGGCTACGGAGATTACACCCTTACCATTGTTTCCACCAATAACTACGGGGCTTCAGCGGAGCAGTTGATCAATATAAAAATCGTTAACGAAGGTGCCACCATGGACGTGGTGGCGGCGCAGGGCGTATGGCTGAATCCCAATAATGTCACGCAAACCGTTATGGCGACTATGCCCTCCTATCTCGGGGCTTTCGACAAGATAACTGCCACCCTTGCTGTAACATGCCCTACAGGGGGTTGCGGCGAATGGGACAGGGTGGCCAGCGTGGATTTGAAAGGCCATGATGGCAAATGGTATGAAATTATACGGTATATCACCCCCTATGGCGTACCCTGCTCGCACAACATCGATCTGACTGACTATATGTCGATGTTGCTCGGAAAGGCGGAGTTCAGGTTTAATTGCAGCACCCTCGATAATGGCTACAATTATAAGCTGACGTTACATTATACCAAAGGCATCCCGACCTATTTATACAGTACGGTTCATGAAGTGTGGAATGACAACTATGCATTCGGCGATTATGCCAACCTCCAGCCGGTAGAGGTTAGCAGCTATGAGTTTCCCGCAGATGCGGTTGCTGCCAAACTGAAACTTATCTCAACCGGGCATGGATGGGGAGACCTGAACACCAGCAATGCGGCTGAATTCTACAATGCCACTCACCACATCTGGGTAAATGGCGTTCAGACTTTTGAACAGAAAAACTGGTACGACTGCAATCCGAATCCCGATGCCTGCCAGCCCCAGAACGGCACATGGTATTATGACCGGGCCGGGTGGTGTCCGGGTGCCATTGCCCAGTGGTTTGACTATAGTATGACCTCTTTTGTTGCAGGGAGTAACGTGGAGCTGAAATATGTTTTTTATGAAAACTATGTTGACCTCTGCCATCCCAACAACCCGAATTGCGTAACCGGTGTTACCTGCACCGATTGTGCCGACGGATTCAACCCAATCCTGGATGTTGCCTGCAACCTGGTGGTATTTGCTGAAAACCCGGTATTGACCGGATTGGATAACCGGAAATCATCGGCCCCCTGTTTCAGCATCAGGCCTAATCCTGCCATCGGGAGTGTTGAAGTCTATGCTTTTGGAACACCTGCCAAACAGTCGTTCCCGGTGCAGCTTCTTTCAACAACCGGAACGATCATCGGCCAGTTTGATTGGGATGGAAAATCGCTGTTACTCGATCTTTCGCAATATCCCAGGGGTGTTTATCTTGTGAAGATCCGCACCACGGATAAAACCGAGATAAAGAAGCTTGTTCTACAATGAGAAAACCCTGAGGGCTGCCTTCCTGACAAAATCATTCACCTGCCGCTGAACGTCCGCCTTTGACAGGCCTGGTGTCATTTTATTTGCGGAACGGGCCTGTTTTTCGTGCCGTGCAATTTGTCCCAGGATAAGGATGAATCTGTCCACATCCTCTTCATTGTTTTCAATTCCCAAACTCACCCGGGCAATACCGGGCAGTTGTAATTTAGGGAACAGGGACACGATAACCCGTTGAAATTTTTCAAGAAAGGGGCTGATATTCAAAATCCGCTTGGTTATGATATGCGCGCAGTGGCACCCGTACCGGATACCGACCCCGCCGCGTAAAGCCAGCTCTTTGGCCACCTGGTTGGACATCATGCTCTTCAGTGCGAATGCAACGACGCCAATCTTACCGGCAAACAGGGGTGATTCAGGGTCCTGTACCCCGTAAGTTTTCAGTCCGGGGATTTGTGCCAGACCACGCAATACCCTCACGGTGAGCGCCTGTTCTTCCGCACGGATTAATTCCATGCCAAGCCGTTGTAAAAGCACCAGCGCCTTGCCCAATGCGGCGATCCCCCCGGCGTTTTCTTCCCCGGATGACCGGATCAGCTGCATTTCTGCGGTGTTGAAATTTAGCAAACCCTTCCTCACCACGAGCGCTCCGCTGCCAAATGGCGCATAAACCTTGTGGGCCGAGAAGGCGAGATAGTCAATGTTGCAATCTGCCATGTCAACCTTGCGATGCGCGACCAGCTGTGCTGCATCCACCAGCAGTCGTGCTCCATATTGATGAACAATCCGGCTGATCTCTTTAATATTGTTGCATACCCCCAGCACGTTTGAAGCACCGCTCACAGCCATAAGCTTAATCCGCTTCTTGCCGAACTGACCCTTTTCATTGTATGAGCACAGGATGTTTTCCAACTCGTTTAAATTTATAAAGCCCTCTGCGTCCACCGGCAGCCGTATCAGGGAATGTCGTGGAATCATGCGCCAGGGAAGGTCATTCGAGGAGTGTTCGAGAAGTGTATTGAGCACCACAGGCTCGGTGTCCTCTCCAGAATCATGGGTAAAACTGCCGGATACCAGGTTGATGGCTTCAGTGGTGTTGGAAGTAAATATCACCTCATAGTCAGCCGTGGGGGCATTGAATGATCCTGCGCAAATGGCCTTTACCTCCTGAACAATCTCCTGCTGAACTGCTCCGGACTGGCGACATACCTGGCGAAACGTGTTCCAAACCGGGAAAAATGCCGGGGTGCTGGCGCTGTTGTCAAGGTTGATAAACGGGGTGTTTCCTTCACATGTTGGGACACACATACCGCGGCCCGGCATGGTTTGCCGGAGTTTATCCAGCAGTTCACGCCCGGTGTATTTGTCCAGTTCGTCATGGTACAGGATCTCGGCGGCTGCAAGGTTTTCGTTGGTGCCGCCTTGAAAGATCTCTTTTCCATATTGCTGTGTCAGGCGCAGTGCCTTTGCCAGCGCAATGGCATTGATCACAGCGGGTGTTCCTGCCTCGAACCTGTCGGGCACCCCGGCCCAAACGACCCAGCTTTCAGACAGAAGTCTGGCCGTTCCCCCGCCGGTCTGGCCGGGGATGCCTCCGGGCAAAGCATTTTTCCTGACAGCCACTGCCTGTATACCTATTGCCAGTCCTAAATCATGGCTTGACACACAATGAAAACTATTTGGTTCCAGTTGTGCCATCAGGGATGCGGCCCTTCCGGGAGTGCAGAAGATGACCATATATTTCCCTTTGTCCAGACCCAGGTATTCCAGGACAATGTCCCTGGATTGTTCATATAAATGGGTCGAAACCATCGAGTTGTGCCCGCTGCCCCTGTGAACGTTCGAATAGGTCTCCAGCGCTGCATACACGCCCCGTTCAAGTTCTGCAAAGGCTTCAATTCTATCGTTTGCTTTCATTGGTTAGCTGGTTTGTTCAACATCACTATTCCCAAACAAATCATACGGTTTTTCGCTGAACCGGGCATTCATTAACCAGACTGTAAGAAGGATGAATGCGATAAAGGCAAGTAAAACAAGTAACTGACTTTTAGACGTTTTTTGAATATCCTGTTTGTTTTTTGTATCACACACTTCGCCCGGGCAGTATTGGACTTTGTTTTTATAAAAGAGGGGATACAATTTGCATCCTAAACAAATTCCGAATACCGATTCAAAGAACAGGAATATGAGGCAAAACAGGCAAATTATGCCTGTAATTGCAGAATAGGCATTCACGATAATAAAAAAGAAAAACATGGCAGCCGCCAATATCACCCCGATTATCCAGGCAAACTTTTTTTGGGCAGCCCCAACGTATTCCGGTGTTTGATTCCGGACAATCAAACGTGCGAAAATCAGGGTTGGGGAAAAAGCGGGATTTATAAAAACCCGTATTAAAAAATCAGCAAAGAAAAATGTGATAATATACTTTATCGGGACGAAGTTTCCTTTAAACAGGATGAACATCAATGAGAGAAAGGTGGCAAAAAAAAGAATTCCGGCCGCTGCCCTGATTTCCCGTTCATTTAAAACCGGGATGTCATATCCTTCAACATCTTCTCCGAATTTGATTAGTTTTTTCATTTTTGTTTATATTACAGGTACATTTTAAGTTACTTAGACGTATTCACAACTAATGTGTTACAGGTATTGAATAATTGGCAAATTTATAACATTCTCTCTTTTATTTATCTCAAGTTTCGGGGTTAATATTGGATCAAAAGGAATTTTATGCATTGCTAAATTCCCCCCAGAAATTCCTCTTGATCCTTAATGTTAATCGGAACACAGCCCCGAATGGGGCGTAATCTATCAGCGA
>CAZVNF010000063.1:0-20446 GCA_964628215.1 uncultured Draconibacterium sp. | reverse complement strand
GTCTTGTCAGCATCGTTTTTGTCAATATCGGGTTTCTTTCATATCTCACAGGGCCTGCACTTTACCTGTATGTACGTAGCATTTTAACAGACCAGTCACGCCTGAAAGCGAGAGACACCTGGCATTTACTGCCTGCACTGATATTCCTGATTGCAGCCTTCCCACACATTTTCAGCCCATGGTCGCACAAGGTCCTCATTGCAACAAAGCTGGTTGAAAACCCAGATTACATTGTAGAATATAAAGCTACATTTTTGCAGCAATTTTTACCAAATGAGGTGATTTTTCTCAGCCGCCCGGTTTTGATCCTGGCTTATACATGTTGGGCAACCGGAATATTTCTCAAGTATATTAAACAAAGGGGGGAATCGCAGGTTCTTTCTCAACAGCATTATATGACCCGATGGCTTTCTTACCTATTGAGTTTTTTATTTGTGCTGATTGTAAGCCATATGATGGTCTTGTTGGAATCCATTTCAACTAAGGATCTAAAATATTTTTTCACTTTTGATCTTTTGCAGGTACTATCGGGATTAGGACTTTCAGGTTTGCTTACCTTACCGTTATTTTTTCCCGGCATTTTATACGGATTGCCCCGGTTTCCTTCAAAAATTGTATCCTGGACGCCTGTTGGAACAGCATCGGATCCGCTGCCCGGAGAGGTAAAAAAGAACATGTTGAATCTTGAGCCTGATTACCTTTTTACCATTGGGCAGAAAGCAGATTCCTGTATGAAAGAGCTTCAACCCTATCTTCAACCGGATTGCAACCTTGCCTACCTGTCGAAACTGATAAAAATTCCGGCTCACCATCTCGCCTACTATTACAGGGAAGAAAAAAAACAATCTTTCAATGATTTCCGCAATGAGTGGCGGATCAACCATGCCAAAAACCTCATGAAAGAGGGGAAAGCCAATGAACTTACCCTGGAAGCGATCGGACTATTGTCAGGATTTTCATCGCGAAACACCTTTTTTACCGCATTTAAAAAAGCTGAAGGAACTTCACCAGGGGCTTTTGCGACTCAATTTACCGGATAGTCTCCAATCATTGCATATTTGTACCGTTTTTCAAAATCGGTACAAAAAGGAGGCTCATACCTTCCTCAGTCCGGATATTGCCCACAGTGAATCATTATTTTTGCGGAATTTAATGGGAAAAGACATTTCATCTTTTTTAAATTCAATTTCTAAAAAGGAGGTTTTATGAATATTCAAAAAGTTAACAGGTTCTGGCAAAGTGCAAATTTGTTCATTGCCCCGGTATTATTGGTCATTCTGATTTATTACAGAGATACCATGACTTTTTATCAATTTCTTTTATGGCTTCATCTCCCCTTTTTAATGATTCATGAAATTGAGGAGTATGTTTTATCCCCTTTGAGTTTTAAAGAATTTTTTAATTTAAAAACTCCTTTTGGTTCCGGAACCGATCGCAACTACCCGCTTGATGAAGGCTATGTTTTTCAGGTAAACATTATCATTGCATGGCCGATGGTCATTATCGGCGCTTTACTTTACAACGTTGCACCCTGGGTTGGTTTTTCAATGATGTTATTTGAATTAACGATCAACAATTTAATGCATACCATCATTTTTCAACCCGATAAGCCTGTCTATAATCCCGGTTTGATCACAAATTGTGTTTTGTTGCTGCCGCTCGGTACGGTAACATTCCTTACAGCCCTTCCGTTCTTTCACTGGTACGATTGGGTTTTTTCGGTAGTGGCAGGTGCATTGATCGTTGGTTTACTGGCCTATAAAACAACCAGCCGCCAGGGCAAAATAAAACGCTAATAGAATAATTTGTATTACTCAAAAAACCATCCTTTATAATGAAAATGACCAGCAGAATTATCGCAATTTTTCTTTTCGCGGTTTCCATTTCAGCACAAGCCCAGGTGGGGATCAACAGCACGGGATCCAATGCTGACAACAGCGCCATGCTCGATGTGAGTGCAGTAAATAAGGGTGTGTTAATCCCACGGGAGCGCTTACAGGGACCAATGATGTGACAACTGTAACTTCTCCTGCTACAAGTTTATTGGTGTTCAATACCGCAACCGCAGGCGATGTGACACCCGGTTTTTATTATTACAATGGCGCTGCCTGGACACGTATTGTCTCAGGAATACAAGCTGAAACCGACCCGGTTTTTACAAGCGCTATTGATGTTAGTGGCTCACTTACGGGTGATTTGCTGAAATACGATGGAACGAAATTCGTGAAATTTACCCCCAACTTCACTGAAAGCAATTATCTTTTTAACTCCAAATACGGAGTAAAACTATTGGCACGAAACGATGCCCAGCCTGATGTAGACTTTGTGCTTTCGTCCAAGGGAAGCGGTGGCATTTTAGCACAACAACCTGACGGAACTGCGACAGGGGGAGATAATCGCGGTACGGCTGCCATAGATTTGCAATTGTCGAGAGGTCTATCAAGTCAGGTAGCAAGTGGGAATTTTTCGGTTATTGCCGGAGGTTATTGGAACGAAGCCAGTAACAACCATACCTCAATTGGCGGCGGCAGCAACAATACTGCTTTTGGTTCCTACTCTTGTATCCCCGGCGGAAAAAGCAACACTGCCAATGGATTTGCATCGGTAGCCTTTGGTGCGAACAACGAATCAAACGGAATGTTTTCTACCGCATCGGGCAACTACACAACGGCCGATGGGGATTATAGTTTCGCAGCCGGCTCGCATAACTTTGCAAACGATTATTTGGAATCAGTTTTTGGGCAATATGCCACTGTGGGTTATGGCTCAGCAAATAATTGGGTTGCAACCGACCGGTTGTTTACTCTTGGAAATGGGACCGGTGCCGCAGGAAATTTGAGAAGCAATGCCCTTACCATACTTAAAAACGCTAACACCACTATAGGAGGTTCTCTTACCTTAAACGGAAACGGAACAGGAACAAGCCTGACCCTGCCTGCAACTCGTGGTACAAACGGAAATTTTCTTACCACAGACGGCATAGGCGGTACAAGCTGGACTGCTCCCACGGGTGGAACTGTTACCGGTGTTACGGGAACAGCTCCCATTGTGTCATCCGGAGGAAACGCTCCAGCCATTTCAATTTCGACGGCAACAACTTCAACAGCTGGAAGCATGAGCGCTGCCGATAAAGCAGAATTAGATGCAGCAACCAATGCCAATACAGCAAGTACGCTTGTTGCCCGCGATGCATCCGGCAATTTTTCGGCAGGAACTATAACTGCAGCCTTAACAGGAAATGCAACCACAGCATCAACCTCCACCAATATTGCAGGAGGATTAGCGGGTTCTGTACCTTACCAAACTGCGGCAAATGCTACAGCCTTATTGGCAAAAGGAACAGCTGGCCAGGTATTGACGATGAATTCAGGTGCAACAGCTCCGCAGTGGTCAACGCCAACCACAGGAACAGTTACCGGTGTTACCGGAACGGCGCCAATCGTATCAAGCGGTGGAGCCGCTCCGGTTATTTCAATTTCGGCGGCTACTACAAGTTTACCGGGAAGCATGAGTGCAGCGGATAAAACCAAATTAAATGCCATAACAGGTACCAACACAGGGAACCAAACCATCACCCTTACTGGCGATGTTACAGGATCGGGGACAGGAAGTTTTGCGGCAACCATTGCTGCAAATGCCGTGTCAAACACCAAGATGGCCATTATGGCAGCCAACACCATCAAGGTAAACAATACAGCCTCAGCGGTAGCGCCAACCGACTTTTCGCTTACTGCCAACACATTTCCTTCCAGGAAAAGCACCGGAAATATAACTGCTAACCCTATCACCGATTTTGGTTTTACAATACTTGATGATGCCAATGCAGCCGCTGTAAGAACAACGATCGGGGCCGGTACCGGTAATGGCACGGTTACATCGGTAACCAGCACAGCCCCGATAAGTGTAGCTACCGGAACCACCACACCTGCCATTTCAATTTCTGCAGCTTCTGCCAGTGCCGCCGGTAGTATGAGCGCTGCTGATAAAGCCAAATTGGATGGATCAACCCATGCCATCGGCGATACTTATGGTGGTGGTATCGTGTTTTATGTTTATGACGGGGGAAGGCACGGACTGATAGCAGCCACGACCGACCAAAGTAATAACATCAGATGGTACGGTGGTACTAATACAAATACTCGTGCAAGGGCTGATGGCGTTGGTGCCGGATTAAAAAACACAGCCATTATCATCGCCAATCAGGGGCCGGTTGATGGTAACGCATTTGCTGCTACTTTGTGCAATGAGTATACAGTTACAGTTAATGGTGTTACTTATGGCGATTGGTATTTACCTTCAAAACATGAATTGAATTTATTATACCTGCAAAAAACCGTGGTGGGTAACTTTACTACCGGCACCTATTGGAGTTCCACAGAGGTAAGCGCTACAGAGGTATGGGTCCACGTCTTCTTCAATGGTGAGCAATACGAGAGCGATAAATTCTACATAATCTCTGTTCGGGCTATCCGGGCTTTTTAACTATTTAACCATTTGCCATTTAATACTACATGGTGGTCGGTTCTTTAAGGAAATGGCCTTGTATTCCTTTGTTGAAAATTTACCCATTCAGTTTGATAAAGAACCTGAAAATTGAATAAATTTGACAATGAATTACTGGCGAAAACAAAGGATTACCGGGAGAAACTTATGAACACACCGTTCTGGTTTTTATCGAAAATCCACCTAAGATATTGCCTGAGTTTTTAAGAGCAGTTCTGAAACATCAATAAAATCAACCCATCCGGGAGACGGTTCAAATCCTGTTGCTCCAACCAGTAAAATCAAGGGTTTCAGAATTTCTGAGACCTTTATTTTGCCAATATGACTATAATTTGGCTGCCGGAGTGTCAGTTTCCGATTTTGGAAACGTACCAAATGGATCCCAATACAGATTTTTCAAAACTTGATATTGATTATTGAATTTCTTTATGACCTTTGCATCAGCAAAACCAACGTAATTTTTGTTGATCGTTTTCCCGATGCATCCAGTTAAAATTAAAGTCTCCGTGATGGCCTGGTTGCTGGTCTTTATCAGCCTGGCAGGGCATTGCCAGGAGCAGCCTGTTGTCCGCCTCGGGATATTTACCGATTGCCAGTATTGCAACTGCACCGAAAGCGGAATCCGTCACTACCGCTTATCACTGCAGAAACTCGACAGTTGCATAACTGTATTCAATGCCCTGGACCTTGATGGCGTCTTTCACCTGGGCGACATGATCGACCATGGATATGAAAGCTATGACAGTGTGCTGCCCCGCTTCGGTAAGTTCAGCGCACCCCTGCACCTGGTGCTGGGCAACCATGATTACATGATCGCTTCAAAGATGAAGAATGGTTTAATCGGGAGGATCGGTTTGGAGAGCGGGCACTACAAAGTGGATTTTGGCCTTTGGTCAGTCATTGTCCTTAACGGGGACGATTTGAGCTATTTTGCTCCACAAACCGCGAAACAACGCAGGGAGCGCAATGAAATGGTTGGCGGACTTTTTTCAGCACTTCAGCCAAATGGGATGCCATGGAATGGAGGCATTGGCAGTGAGCAGATGCAATGGCTGGAGGAGCAATTGAAGGAAGCTGAAAAGGGGAAGCGAAAAATCATCGTTGCCTGTCATTTCCCCCTTTATTCCAAAGGAGATCATAACCTCTTCAATAACCATGAACTTTTCTCCCTGTTAACACAATATCATAGTGTGAAGGCCTACTTCACGGGTCATTACCATAAAGGATATTACCATGAAAAAGAAGGTATCCACCTGGTGAATTTCGTGGGAATGGTCAACACCAGAGTGAATGCTTTCGCTGAAGTCACATTAACGAACGACAGTATCCTGATCCGGGGTTATGGCCGGGAACCCGACCGCAGGTTAGGTATCAGGAAATAGCAGAGGAAATACCCCATCCCGGGGCCGGAGTTATTGTAAATTTTTTGCACGGGTGCCACTCCCCCACAAAGCATAGTATAATATAAAACCGAAAAGCGGCAAGGGTGCCAGAAACCCTGTGGTTATGCCGTGATGGTCTGCAATATACCCCATAAGGATTGGGAAGATGGCACCCCCGACGATAGACATTACCATAAAAGATGATGCCCGCTTGGTATCCGGCCCAAGGTTCTTGATTCCAAGGGCAAAGATGGTTGGGAACATAGCCGACATAAAAAAGAAAATACCGTAAAGTGCCACCACGGAAATATAGCCAAGGTTGGCAAAGACCAGAATTAACAATACCATGCACAGGAGGGCATACAACGCAAGCAATCTTGCCGGACGGATGTATGCCATGATAAAACTGCTGATCATCCTCCCTGCCATGAACAGGGCAAATCCGATCGACAGGAAATACGGACCATTCCTGACTTCAAAATGAGGCGTTTGTCCGGCATCTGTCATAAAATTGATGAGGTAACTGAAAATACCCGTCTGTGCCGCTACATAGGATAACTGTGCCAGAACTCCAAGTACAAAATGCCTTTGCCGGAACAGGGAAATTCTGATATGACCCGGTGCTGCTGAATGTTTGTCATTATTTTCTCCCGGCTCATGCTCATCCTTGATCTCCGGAAGAGGTGTCATCAGGATCAGGATAAAAACAGCCCCCACTGCCAGCCCGATAACGATATAAGGAATGATCAGGGAAAAGAGTTTTTCGCCCGGGGCAACCCCCTGGTCGCCATAAATGGCCAACCCGATCAACGGGCCGATCACCCAGGCAAGCCCGTTGAATGATTGCGAAAAATTAATCCTGCGTTCAGAAGATTCACCCGGACCGAGCCGGGTTGTGTAAGGATTGGCGGCTGTTTCCAGCGTGGCGAGGCCACATCCCAGGATAAACAGGCAAGTGAGAAAAACCCAGAAAGACTCAAAAACCGTGGTCCCTGCAATCAAAAAAGCCCCGGCTGCAAACAGTGCAAGGCCAAGCAGGATGCCTTTCTTGTACCCATATTTGCGCATAAAAAAACCAGCCGGCAATGCCATCCCGAAATATGCACCGTAAAGTGCGAACTGGATCAGCCCTGATTGCGACTTTGACAGCTGCAGGATCAACTGGAAATGCTTGTTTAGTGTATCAACCAATCCATGCGCGATACCCCAGAGAAAAAACAGGGAGGTAATCAGGATAAAAGGCTTCAGGTATTCACGTGTGGTGAGTGTTATTTTTGTCATTTGAGCGGATTCAAAGGTTGTTTTTTCTGCGGATATGTATCTGCATGGCATCCCTGAGGGGTTTTTCGGCAACCATGATGAGATATCCTCCCCCACCCGCACCCGAAAGTTTGTACCCTGCAGCCGTGTCCCGGTAATGTTCGATAGTTTTATAAATTTCTTCATCTGCCATAAAAGGGAACATGGCCACCTGTGCTTCAAAAGAACGCCGGAAGGCATTGCCAAAAGCTTCCAGATTCCTGGTGAGTATGGCATTCCAGCAATCTTCGGCAGCATTGGCAAGGGCAAGTGCCTTTTCTGCAGTGATATCGGTATTGGCAAGAACATCATACTGTTTAACCCGCGGTCCGAGTGTTACCAGGTACAGATGCTGCTCAATCCATTCCAGGGTTTCCTCATCATGGATACAGGTTAGCTGGTCGGGCCAGTAACCGCCGGTGTAATGCAATTTATTTAATCCGGGCATGACAATTCCCAATGCATCCTGGCTTCCGGCAATGATTTGGGTGCCCGGAGGGTTCTCAAAGCTGAACAATATTTTCGCAAGGTGTTCAGGATCACCGTGAGGGAGTTCATTGCGCCAGAGTTCGATGGCTTTCCTCCTCGTACTCGATGCCATCCCGCTGCGTTCGTTAAACCCGATGGTGGGTTCAATGCTGATGGTCAGTACGGAACCGGGGCAGAAAGCAGAAACATACGGTTGGTCGAGCCAGCCACCCGCAAGGTCGATGCGGAAGGGAATAGTGCATTCGGTTCTCAACAGCGTGGTTGAACGTGTAGGCAATCCGGCAGAGGGGATTCGCTTTAACACTTTGTACTCAATTCCTGCATCTGCACATAACGCCTCTTTTATCGGGGTGTGTCCGTCTTCATTGACAATGAAAATATCCGGCCTGATCATTTTAAGCTCTGCTTCAAAATCAATTATTCCCGAACCTGCATTTACCAGGCAACGATACACACAGGACTGTGCTTCCAGAATATACTTCCTTTCCTGTTCCGAATTTACCGGGTACCGGCCTTTCAGCTGTGCGATAGTAGCATCGGAACCAATACAGACATATAAATTGCCATATTGGGCGGCTTCCTGTAGGAAGGCAATATGGCCACTGTGAAGCATATCGAAACACCCGGATACAAATATTTTCTTAGGTTGCTGAACTTCAGATATATGTGAACCGGTATGAAAAACTTCCTCCATGGGTTGCGCAACTTCGAGGAGTGGCAACAATCCGGTGAATTGACGTTTGAGGTCAATAGTTTCCGGAACTTCCAGGTAGATGAAATATTTGCTGTAACCTTTGAATATTCTCAATTTAAAGGCGGATGGATATTTCTTCTGAGGCAATTCCTTCTGCAAATCCAGTATGATTTCCGGGGCAATTACACCGGATTCCACCATAAATGCGTGCCTTTGAGCGGTAGGGGAAGCCGGGTCACCCTGGTTAAAACTCAGTACATGTTCAATTGCAGCCCACCATTCTCCTTCCCTGCATCCTTCAAAAGGTTCCTGCAAAGGATCGGTAAGCAGCCACCAATCGCGGGTAGGCTCATCACTGGCCATCTCGTTCATGTCATGCTCAAAATCGGCTCCCGCATAGGCCATATGACTGAACAGAATCCCGTCGGACAGGAAAATTGTGTAATCGCTGATGTTGGACTTTTCGATTCGGTCGATTACACCCGGAAATGTGTTGCGATGCAAGGCTTTATACTGCACCGTATTACCCGGTTTCAACTTGATAATGCTCCCGAAAACCTGCAGTTGTTCACTCATGGTCGTAGGTCATATTTAATGCATTCAGTTACTAAAGGAAAGGGTAAAACCCACAATTTAACTTATCGGCAAAAATATAAATTATTATCCCGTGTTCAATAATGTTGTTTTGACAGGATAAAAACTATTTTTGCCTCTCAATACCCCGTTTCCAAACTCACTCGCCATGAGAAAACATCTGTTGATTTTAATTCTTCTGCTTGCGGGACTCGCCCCGACAAGGATAATTGCAGCAAAAAACAACCCACTGGTTCCCAAGGACAATAGTAAATCAGCTAAAGATAAAATTGATATAAGTGAAATATCTATCCGGTCTTCGAAGGTTTTCATCAGTACCAGGGAAGCGATCAGGGATATTATTTCCTCTCAGGCTATCAGTAAACTAAAAACCTCCAATACTTTGCTGATAGCTTCCATTGATGAGGACCTGCTCATGCCCGTTAATCTGAAAGACCCGTCGTTGAATATCCGCAATCTCGAAGGCCGCAGGATCAGGCTTCAAATGGAGCAGAGGAAGATCAATGAAGGTCAGGCCGAGTTGTCTGCGACGATAGCTGAGATTGAAGGCTTGAAGATAAAATTGCTGAAAGAATCCATTGTCTGGAAAAATACCCGTAGTTTTCTTTTACGCGACAGCATGCCCTCTGTGGTCCCTGCAAAGGTTACCTCCACCATCGTGTATATCGACTCGGCAGTGATGCTGATCTCCGGCAGAATCAATTCCCTTGCAGATATCCTCGACAAAACCATTTCGGTAGGTGTGCAGGTTGACCTCGCGACAGAACAGGTGAATGGTCAGATCGCCATGATGCAGAAAAACGCCTTCAAACGCGATCATCCGACGTTTTTCAGCATGAATAAACAGGCACCCGTCGCAACAGAGATCGAAACTTCATTTTACAACTTGTGGAATTATCGTCTCAGGGTACTTGGAAATTACCTGGATGAACATGCCGATCTGGGGTATTTTACACTCTTCCTCTTCTTCTTTTTCATCTGGTTTTTCATAAATCTCAGGAAACAGCTAAACATCAGCAAAAGAACGAATACCGGCATCTATGATCAGGGTTTAATAAAGATCATTTCACAACCTGTAAGTACCTCCCTCCTTCTCACTTTGTTCCTGACAACCTATCTGTTTCCCGACCGGCCAATGATCTTCCGGGAATTCTCCACCTATCTTATTGCATTTCCCCTGCTGAACCTGATACGTTCGCTGATAGAAAACCGGTTCCGGGGATACCTGGCATCTTTTGCCGGGATAATCCTGATATACGCATCTTTGATATTTTTCAACATTGATACCTTGGCATACCGGATCCTTGCTATGGTTATCGCCCTTGCCGACACCTTGCTCCTGGCTCACTTTTTCTGGAATTTCAGAAGGAATACCGGGATGGCGAAGAGATACCGCAAACTGATTTTACTTTTCACATTATTGCATATTCTCCTGTCATTTATTGCCTTGGCCGCAAATTTAACCGGATTTCTCATCCTTGCAGAACTGATCCTGTCAGCAGTTTTCACCAATATTTTCACCGGCGTGCTCCTTTTCCTGTTGGCACTTATCTTCAACGGACTGATTATCATAGGCATTGATTCGAAACAGGCAAAGAAAATAAATCTCCTTAAGAACTACGAGTTTCAGATAAGTTCAAAAACCATTAAGCTGGTCAACTTCGTTATAGTTTATATATGGTTAATCACGATCCTTAAAAGCTTCCGGATCAGTGGCTTTCTTTACGATCAGCTGACGCTCTTTTTAACCCGGCAGATCACAATAGGGTCAGCCAGCTTTTCTCCGGATGTGATCGTCATCTTTTTCGTGATGATTTACCTTTCGATACTTATCGCAAAATTCACACGGATCTTACTGGAGGAGGATGTATTGAACAGGTACAACCTTTCAAAAGGGTTACCACACACCATTGCCATGGGGGCAAAGTACACCCTGATCATCACCGGGTTCTTCCTGGCGGTGAACGCGGCCGGCATTCCCATTGACAAACTGACCATCGTACTGGGAGCTTTCAGTGTTGGCATCGGCTTTGGCCTTCAAAACATATTTAACAATATGGTTTCAGGGTTAATTTTGCTGTTTGAACGTCCGATTCAGCTAGGGGATACGGTACAGGTAGGGCAGTTAACCGGCAACGTGAAATCCATCGACCTCCGTTCCAGCAATATCCGCACATTCGATGGTGCAGAGGTTATTGTGCCTAACGGGCAGCTGATTTCCAACGAAGTGATCAACTGGACCTTATCCGATCAAAAACGAAGGATAGATATCCCTGTGGGGGTTTCCTATAACTCTGACCCTGCGTTGGTTCAACGGTTGCTGCTGGATATTCTCAACAATCACCCGGAGATTATCAAAGATCCCGAACCTGTGGTCTTTTTTGGGGGCCTTGGAGAGAGTTCACTCGATTTCTCCCTGCTCTTCTGGATTGGCGATTACGCCGAGGGACGAAGGATTAAAAGTGAAGTTTACTTCAAGGTGTTTGAAGTCTTTAAAGAGAACAATATTGAAATACCCTTTCCGCAGAGGGACATCCACGTGCGTTCGATAGACAGGGAGGCCCCGCCAGACAGATTAGAAAGTCTCCTGACCTGAGAAATAGAATCCCTGTGAATTGGAACCTATCGCGAAGTCGAGGTTGATATTTGTCCTGAAATATTTGTTAACCATCAACCGGATCCCAAAACCCACTGCAGGCTTGATGTACTGAAACAGGGCAATATCCCTGGCTGGGTTGTCGGTGGTTGTGGCATTAACAAAAATCACGCCTCCCAGTATCTGGGAACACTGGGAAATGGGGAAACGCCATTCTGCTTCGCCATACACCAGGTTCTTCCCGCGGTACCTTCCATTCACATAGCCTCTCCCTGAACGGGCCCGCTGGTCACCACCCAGCGAGGGAAGTGTCATATAAGGCAGGTCACCGGTAAGGTTGAAATCGCCGAATGCCCAGAAAGCCACCAGGTGGCGGGGTTTCTTTTTCGACAGGCCCACATAGGTTCTGAATTCCATCCAGAGTTCAGAAGCATCCTGGTCACTTCCGAGGAATTTAAAATTATAGCGGTAGTTGATGTTTGCGTATATACCTTTATATGGATTGGCCTGGTTATCGCGGCTGTCGTAGACTACATTGGCACTCAATCCCGACATCATATACTGAGATATATTGTAATTGTTTTTGATCGAATAGCCGTAATGCGGGGTTAATAATTGGGTGGATGAATCCAGGTCAAGTTTTTCATCGTCAATGCTATAGTAATAATCAAAATGGTACCCCAATCCAACATAGAAATTCTCAACGATCTTCCTGTTTACAATCTCACTGAATTTCACATAATTGTATTTCATTGGGAAGGATAATGAATCATTCGAACCACCTTCTCCCGCCCAATGGAAATTACTGGGCAGGTTGCCTGTATCGGGCGCGTTGGTACCAAGCCCATAGGTTGGCTGGCTGTATAGGTAGAAGCGCCAGTCGCCCTGGAGGAAAAAATCATTCTCTTTTGTATAAATATTGGATTTCACAAAAGATATGAGCTGTTTTTTTGAAGTCACTGCAATGGTAAAGGGGGCAGAGGAAACTCTCGTGTTTGTTCTGGGCCCCATGTACCATCCGAATGTTCCCCCAATTCCTAGTAAAAAACCATTGGAGGGATTTGAACTAATATTTGGCAGGATGAGCGCCATGAACTTCTTTGGAGGTTTCGGGGCTTTCTCCTTCTTTCGGAACAAATCGCCAATGGCCTGCTGTTCGCAATTCTTTTCAGGCTTTGGTTTCAGAGTGTCAGATCCCGGCGTACCTGGTTTTCCTGATGATTCAGCCTGTTGGGAATAAGCGAGGCCTGATACCAGCTGGAAAAAGATCAATCCAATATATACCGGAAACCATTTTATAATTTTGCTGTTCATATCACAGGATATTAAAAAATAAATGCGAAAATAATAATTTTCGTAATGGGATGTCAAATCTAATAAAGAATCCTTGGGTCTGTGAAAAGAATAATATTCTGTCTCCCGATCCTGAATGCATATTGTTCAGCAGAGTACAACTGAAACTGCTAACCCCGCTTCAGATGTTTCTTTATACTTTGAATTCATCTCCCTGGCCGTTTGTGCCATTGCTGCAATGGTGGCGTCGAGATCAACCCGGCGCTGCTCCGGAATTTCTTCACTGGCAATGCAGAATGCAGTCCAGGCCTTTACCGCACCAAATGCGCAACGTTCAATGCATGGAACCTGAACGTACCCGGCAACCGGGTCGCACGTCATACCAAGGTGATGTTCCAGTGCTGATTCAGCGGCATTGGAGACAACTTTGGGCCCATACCCCATCGCCTGGGCAATCATAGCGGCCCCCATGGCAGAACCAACCCCAACCTCTGCCTGGCAGCCGCCTTCCGCCCCCGAAAGGGTGGCATTGTGTTTACACAGGTATCCAATGGCCGCAGCGGCAAGCAATCCTTCCCGTATATTAACAACAGGTATGTTAAGTATATGCAGCGATTTGAGAATTGCCGGAATAATACCTGCAGAACCAGCTGTTGGCGCGGTAACAACGATATGTCCCCTGGCATTTTCTTCGCTCATCGCAAAAGCATAGGAAGCCAGCTGGCTGATAGCCAGCCCTGCCGCACCTTTTGTTGAATTCATGAGGTTGCCATGCAGTGTTGCAGCTTTGCTATGCAGTTTGATCGGGCCTGGTAAAATACTGCTCACGCTCAAACCGTTATCCACACCCCGCAACATCACTCCGGCAACCTGGTCAAGGAAGTCCCATATTTCCTGTTCACTTTTGCCGGAGATTGCCATTTCATTTTCCATCAATATCGTCGCCAGCGGAATCTGGTCCTCGAGTAAATATTTTTTCAGTTCACGGGCATGTTCATATGGGTACTTTGGCATTCCCTTTTCCGGCGGGGCATACCCTTTCCATTCAATAAAACCGCCCCCCACGGAATAATACTCCAGTTCGTATACTATTTCCGTGCCGGCAAAAAGTCGGGCAGTCATAGTATTCGGATGAAAGAAGTCACCCTTTGCTGAATCAAATATTATATCAGCCAGGGAAACATTCAATGTAACAGGGCCAATGGTCACCGGGTAATTCCGGCCAGGATTTGCTGCAATTGCATCCAGAAATTCAGGCGGGCAGGCTGCAGGTGATTTCCCCAGTAATCCGGCAAGTGAGGCGATATCAGTTCCATGACCTTTCCCGGTGGCACTCAGACTTCCGAACAGGTGAACTTTCAAAGCAGTCACTCTCTTAAGCAGATCCTCAGGCAGATTTGATATGCGCTGAAAAAAATCGCAGGTAATCCTCATGGGACCCATGGTGTGGGAACTCGACGGACCTGGCCCCATCTTGTAAAACTCATCCAGAACGGTAAGTATCGGTCCTTTACCAACCATCATAATACCTCCTCCGTTTCATTTTCTGAATCAATCCAGCCCACAAATAACTTATATCCAATTGACATGACAATGGCACCGGTGAAAAGCCCGATAAACCCGGAGAAGATGAACCCGCCTATCACACCGATGAATATTACCAGCATGGGTACCGGGGCGCCCTTTCCAAGTAAAATAGGTTTGAGAACATTGTCGGACAAACCGGCAACAAAAATCAATACTGACCAGATTATCGCTGTAATAAGTTCCTTCTCTGCAAACAAATAGATGATGATAGGCAGGGTAACAAAAATTAATGGTATTTGAAGCACCGCTAATACAAATGCCAGTAAAGTCCATATTCCTGCATAAGGAACACCTGCCAGCATGAAAATTATTCCGTTTAGCAGAGCCAGGATGAGGGCAACACCAATCACCCCTTTTACCACACTGGCAACCGTTTTGAGTGTCATGTCGGCAAACTCATCACCCTTTTCACCTGCCAGCTTCCTGAAAAATTTGCGAATCTCTTCCCCTGTCCCTCCTATTGCCAGAAGCAAAGCAGCAATGAAAAGCGATACCATAATCTGGATTACCCCTCCTACCGCACCAAATATTCCTTTTCCTACTTTGCCCCCGACTTCGATAATCTGATCTTTATACTTTAGTAATAATTGTTCAAGGTTTTCTGATGCAGCAAACCAGATATCATACAGCTGAATCCCTATGATGGGCCACGATTTAACCTTTTCCGTAGGAGGTGGTATGGAAAGCGTACCATTATCATAACTCACCTTTAGTGCTTTTACCTGTTCAATAAGCGAATCAATCAGGAACCAGGTTGGCAGGAAGATTATGATCAGGATGGAAAGAATGATGATGACACTGGCAAGCCTGGGTTTCCCTCCCAGCTTTTCAGTAAGTAAAGTGTGCAAAGGATACATTGCCAGGGCCAGTATCATGCTCCATAGAATGATACTTACAAAAGGCATCATGATCATCAGGCACCAGCCAATGATCAATAACAGAATAAACAACCGGATAGTTGTATCGTACACTGAATTATTTGAAAACTGGTGTTTCATAGCCTGTGTTTTTAGTTTTTGTAAAAGTACAAATGGTTTTCTCTCGCCGGCAAAAATCCCTGAAGATATTTTTGCCCAACTCCGGTAAAAACAAACGCCGGGCCGGTTGCATTATTTGCAATCCCGGCTCCGGCAGTTATGGTGGCATTTGTCCCTTGAAAAAGGTATTACCTGATGATCATGGCAAGACCGACTTTCAGGTTGAGCATCTGCAAATTTTTTGATGTGGTTTCGTAAAGTTCAATTTTATTGGTGGTCCATTTATAGTTAAACGCCACGAGAGCTCCCCAGCTGCTGTAATTGCCAAATTTAACCAAAGCTCCGATTTCAGGGGTAAGGGAAAAATCCCAGCGGGTTTTATAGAGATCATACTCCTGAATCAGCAAGTGATGCTCCATATAGTCACCACCAATGCCAAGTCCGACATAAGGTGAGATCATTTTCCCGGGCATCAGGTGATACGCGACCACAGCCTGAAAAGGAACCATCCAGGTAAACCGGTAGTTTTCGGCATTGATGGCAATTCCCTTGTCAGGGATTGTAAAAGTTTCGTCATCATAAATCTGGCTTACCCGCTGCCAGCTCATGTTCCAGCCTACGGTCAATCCGTTGTTAACAAGGTAGCGTCCGCCAAGATCAAACCCGGCCGGACTGGTTCCACTCACCCATTTATTGAAATCACCCATCGTGAAGGTGGTGTTCCATGAAAAGGTATAGTAGGAACTGGGACTGAATCCCAGTGATGAAGGTGGTTTATCCTGTGCCTGTGACAAACCGGCCAACAAAACAAATACTGTAAGAATAACTAATATCTTTTTCATTGCTGTATCATTTAAAGATGATGAAGGTTATTTTCTTGTTAATTGAGGTGTCTGAATAAAAGCCTGGTCGATACGGCCGGTAACTTCAGAAGTTGTATGGGAGCCAGTGAGCAAGCCCCTGATACCAGCGGTCCACAGAATAGGAACCTGATTATTCACAATGTTCTCAGAGGTCATGTCAGCCAACTGAATTTCCCCTAATCCTGCAGTATAGGAAGAGTAATAAACCGGATAATAGGGATAGTAAGGATAATACCCGCCGTACCAGCTATAGGAATAAGTGTAAACCGTGGTATTTTCATAGTAAATAACTCTGATCCGCATATCAACATTGTCGTTGACGTTTGTACGCTGTTCAAAGCCCCTCGCATTCATATTCTTCACAATGGCCTGAATTGACGGTGCAGCATCTGCAGCACTTATCGTTGATGTTTTAACATCTGTAATTTTCGTAATCGTGTCGTAAATATAATACGTTGTGTAATCGGTAAACACGGCTTTGGTGTCGTATTGGGTAATCACGGCAAGATCCTCGAGTAAACGGTCAGATTCGGGAGGATACTTTGTGCAGGAGAGGGTAAACACCAGTCCCAGCCCAATGAATAAATAACCTAGTTTTGTTTTCATACGATGAATTTATTTGTTAATAATTTAGATGATTAGCAAAATACAAATTGCTGTACACTGGTTTTTTAAAGGTTCAGATACTTATTTGGCCTTTTGCAAAAAGGGTACATTCTCCAGAATCTCTGCCCGAATAGCAGTAAGGATGTAACTTTCAATCTGGTAAAACTGGGTTGCAACAATACCATCTGATACCGCTTTTACCTTACCATAATAAGTAGTAATCAGGTTATCGGTTTTTTTCTGCAATTCAATCACCTTTTTTGTCCATGCATCGGCCTGTTCACCAGTCATCGTGAGATATTGATCCGCATATTGATTCAGTAATTCAATCCTCTGCTTTCCAAGAACTTTTCTTTGGGTTTCATATTCATCATATAATTTCCAGAATGCATCCTTTTGGGCTGCTGAAGGTTTAACAAAATCAGTAACAATCGCCTTTTTATCCATGCCAAATGCGGCTTGCATAAGGTCGACTTCTTCTTTGTTTGATTGCGTGTAGGCAAAGGATGCCAGAAACAAAGCTGCAATAAGTAAAATTTGTTTTTTCATGTTTTTTGGATTTAGAAATAAATAATAATTTATGATTTTCATGTATAATACAGTTATCGTCCATTATTCTCACTATGTATAATCTGGCTGGACTAACAAGATTATGAGAGCACAAAAGTATCATTTAGTTATTATAGTCACAATACCTATAAACGGGTAATATTGATATTTTAGAAATTGCTTTTTAAATAATTCGACCGTTGTGACTAACTATGCAGCACAAATATATAGATTTTAATCCTTATTTTTGTTACCGGAACGGTCGTAGATTTCCATGCAGGCAGGTCAGATGAAAAAGGCTGTGAACAGGACGGGTAAAACCTATTAATATGAATCATATTTGAACAATAAAACACTTACCGGTATTTGTGCATTTATCTTGGCCATGCTGATATTCAGCAGTTGCAATGTCACAAAAAACCTCGAATCGGGCGAGTACCTTCTGATTAAAAATAAAATAAAAATTTCTGACCGTAAGATTCTTGTTGAAGAACTTGAACCCTATATTCAACAAAAACCCAACACTAAGTCCTTCGGATTATTTCGCACCAACATTGCTTTTTACAATATGGGCAACAAGGGTGAAGACTCCAAATTCAAGAAATGGCTCAGAACAAAGGTAGGTTCCGAGCCGGTTATTCTCGACACAAGCCTTATCTCGGTTTCCATCAAGCAAATGACCATGTACCTGGGCAATAAAGGGTATTTTAAATCAATCATCACGGATACGATTCATTATAAGAAGAAGAAAGCCGTTGTACAATACCGCATTACCACATCAAAACCTTACCTGGTCAGAAATCTGAAATATGCAGTAACCGACTCTCAGTTGTCTGTCTTTGTATTTAAAGACACCACCAAATGTCTGATAAAAAAGGGACAGAATTATGACTCTTATCTCCTTGATGATGAACGTACCAGAATCACCAATAATCTGCTGAATTATGGATTTTTCCGGTTCTCAAATGTCTATATCAAATATCGGATAGATACAAACTTTCTCCAGCGGCAGTGTGACATAACTTTGGAAATCATTAACAAAGTTATGCCCTCCTTCAACAATTTCACAATGGTTCAACAAGTACCTCACAAGCGGTATTTTGTTAACAAGGTATATATTTATCCTGAATTTGACCACCTTATTACCTTTACCGGGAAGTATGATACCCTTGTGAAATCATATCAAAGCCCGGTAAAAGGGCAACCGGATAACACGTACTATTTTCTTTTCGAGGATAAATTCAAGGTAAAACCTCGAACGATTGCCCAGTCAATCTTTATCACACCCCTATCCAACTACAATTTGCCGGATGTGAACCAGAGTTATTCTCAACTATCCGGTTTGCAAGTTTTTAAATATATAAACATCCAGTTCAGGGAAGTCGATGAAGGCAAAGAGTTTTTATTGCGGAAAAACGACCTGGTCGATTGTCATGTGGAACTATCCCGGGCACCTGCGCAATCTTTTTCCGTAACCACGGACGGAACGAACTCAGGTGGCGCATTTGGTGTACAGGCCAACCTGGGTTATCAAAACCGGAATATTTTCAGCGGAGCCCAGCTTTTACGAATGAATCTGAACGGTTCGCTTCAAATGCAGGCAACAGGAGGAACAACAGGCAACTCATTTTTCAATACCATTCAATTTGGGATCAATGGCGGGATCACCTTCCCTCAGTTTCTCATTCCCATCAGGCCTGAAACATTGCCGAAAAATTTCAAACCCAAGACAAATATAAACATAGGTTACAGTTATCAGCACCAGCAACATTATGACCAGCACATTTCCAACATCAACTTTGGTTATTCCTGGCAGCAGAAAAACACCATGACGCATATGTTCAACCCGGTGGAAGTCTCACTGGTAAAGGTCTATACAGATGCCTACTTCGATTCCGTAATGGATAGTGAACAGGATAACAGGCTGAAGAACCAGTATACCGACCATATGATTGCAGGCCTGAAATACACTTTCACGTTTAACAGTCAACAGATTAGCAAGATAAAGGACTTTGTGTATATTCGTGCCAACTTTGAAACGGCCGGAAATATCATCTATGCATGTAATAAAATTTTCAACACTTCCAAAAGCGACAGCAGTTCCTATATGCTGTTCGGGTTGCCTTACTCACAGTTTATCCGACCCGATGTCGATTTCCGCTATTATAATATCTTAGGCAACAAATTTTCGATAGTGTACCGTTTCTATGGTGGCATAGGTGTTCCCTATGGCAACTCAACCCTTCTGCCATTTGAAAAAGCATTTTTTGCCGGGGGTGCGAATGGTATGCGTGGCTGGGAAATGTACACACTCGGACCGGGCACTTATAATAATACTGATGGCAGTGTTTCGTTCAACCAGATCGGGGATATTCAGCTGGAGGCAAATATAGAATACCGGTTCCCGGTTTACGACTGGATTCGCGGGGCTGTATTTGTGGATGCAGGAAACATATGGCTTTTAAAGGAGTCAGCGGATTTACCCGGTGGTAAATTCACATTCCCCGGATTTTTTAAACAATTTGGAATTGATGCAGGCGTGGGTATCCGGCTCGATTTCGATTTCTTTATATTCAGACTCGATCCCGCCATCCACATATATGTGCCTTCCTATCCGTCGGGCGACCGCTGGTTTTTTGATAAAATGCAGATAAAGAATATCATTTGGAATTTCGGCATCGGGTATCCTTTTTAAATTTCACATCTCACATTTCAGATTTCACATTTCAGATTTCGCATATCACATCCCAAGATTTCTCCTTTCTCCCTTGTCAATAAAGCACCTCACCCCCTACCCCCTCTCCTGAAGGCGAGGGGCGTTATCTTTGTAGCCAGAAACGCCACGGTGTTTTATGAGCCCCGTCGGGGCGGCATAAAATCAACCTGGTACAGGTAATACCTGTGTTAAAATTTTTCAACCAATGGAATAGATTAATTTCGCAGCTACGCTGCTTAGATTCACTCGTATGGATTGTTTCTAATCGGGTAGGAAGCGGCTCACGCCGCTGTCCCCC
>CAZVNF010000062.1:0-20509 GCA_964628215.1 uncultured Draconibacterium sp. | reverse complement strand
TGAAGGAGGCGGGGACAAATTAAGGTAGCGAGGTAGCGAGGTAGCGAGGTAGCGAAATAGCGAAATAGCGAAATAGTGAAATAGTGAAATAGTGAAATAGTGAAATTATGGATCGTACGGGGTTGATTGAGCTTATTTTTTCAAAGAAATCTTTTCTTTGTATTGGTCTGGATACAGATCTTTCGAAGGTTCCCGGGCATTTGCTCGAACTGGAAGATCCTGCATTTGAATTCAACAAGGCGATCATTGATGCAACACATGACCTGGTGATTGCATATAAGCCCAATTTTGCATTTTATGAATGTAATGGCACAAAGGGATGGGAAAGCCTGACAAAAACGATCAATTATATTAATTCAGCTTACCCAAAACAGGTATTTACCATTGCAGATGCAAAAAGAGGTGATATCGGGAACACCTCGCAGCAATATGCCAGGGCCATGTTTGATCCTGCATCATCGGGAATGGACTTTGATGCGGTAACTGTTGCACCCTATATGGGGGAAGATTCGGTAAAACCCTTTCTCTCATATCCCGACAAATGGATCATTGTGCTTGCATTGACATCAAACAAAGGAGCTGAGGATTTCCAGTTTTCAATAGAAAACGAAAGCCGGCTTTTCGAACAGGTTCTGTCCAAATCGCAAAAATGGGGCAGCAACTGCAATATGATGTATGTTGTTGGCGCCACAAAAGCAGAAATGCTCACCGATATCCGGAAAATTGTACCGGCTCATTTCCTGCTTGTGCCGGGAGTTGGCGCCCAGGGAGGTAGTTTGCAGGAGGTTGCAAAATATGGACTTATCAAAGAATGCGGACTTATAGTCAATTCATCCCGGAACATTATTTATGCATCGAACGGGTTCGATTTCGCTGAAAAAGCCAGGGAAGAGGCGATGAAAATGCAACAGGAGATGGAAAAAATCCTGAACGAAGCCTGAATGAGGGATAACTCTGCCAGTAAATAATCTAGTCCCTTTCCACAATGGTTATCCAGCCATGTGTATCCGGTTCCAGTCCTTCCTGAATTCCCTTGAGTTTACTGTAGAGTTTCTGTGAAACAGTACCTGGCTGACCGTTTTTGCAATATTTATATTCTTTCCCGGTATCCCGGTCGTGAATCATGCAAATAGGTGAAATCACTGCCGCTGTACCACAGGCACCCACCTCTTCAAATTCCTCCAGTTCTTCAACAGGAACATGGCGTTGTTCCACTTTCATTCCCATTTCTTCTGCCAGCACCCGCAATGACATATTGGTAATTGAAGGCAGAATCGAACTGGAGTCGGGGGTAATATACGTATTATTTTTTATACCAAAGAAATTGGCAGGACCGGCTTCATCAATGTATTTTTTCTCCCTTGCATCAAGGAAAATACAGGAGGCAAAACCATCCTGGTGAGCACGCTGCCCGGCTCTTAAACTTGCAGCATAGTTCCCTCCCACTTTGATATGCCCTGTACCCAGTGGTGCTGCACGATCAAAATCGCGCACAATCTGCATTTTCACAGGATTAAACCCTTCTTTGAAATACGGGCCAACCGGACCTACAAATACCATGAACATGTATTCCTTTGCAGGACTGACACCAACCTGCGCCCCGGTGCCAATCAACAACGGCCTGATATAAAGAGAGGCACCTTCACCATAGGGAGGTACATATTTCAGGTTCAATTTAACCGCTTTAAGAACAACTTCTGAAAACAACTCAACAGGAACCTCTGCCATCATCACTCCCTGTGCAGATCTGATCATGCGCTTTGCATTTTCCTCCATACGGAAAATTCTGATCCTGCCATCTTTACCAGTAAACGCCTTCATGCCTTCAAAGGCCTCCTGACCGTAATGGAGGCAGGTGGCTGCCATATGCATGGTGATGGTTTCGGAATCGGAAACTTCCAATTCACCCCATTTCCCGTCTTTATAATAACAACGGACATTATAATCCGTTTTAAAATAACCGAATGGCAAGCTTTTCCAATCAATCGTGCTCATATAGTGTAGTTTTAGTTTGTGTTTAAGTATGAAAGATTTGTAAAATTAGGAATTTTACCTATCCGATAATCAAAATGATAAAAAAATCATTGTTCCAGCAATCATTGTCATTTTGTCAGCCAACCTGACATGGCATTACCTTTGACAGGAAGGATCACAACAACCAAAAACAACTATTCTTATGCAACAAGGTAAAATAAATGTTCAAACTGAGAACATCTTTCCAATTATTAAAAAATTCCTCTATTCGGAACATGAAATATTTCTGCGTGAATTGATTTCCAATGCGGTTGATGCTACTCAAAAGCTTAAAACACTTGCTGCTCTTGGAAAATACAATGGCGACATCAGTGATCTGACCATTGAGGTTACCCTGAATAAAAAGAAAAAAACCATTACCGTCAAGGATAAAGGGATCGGAATGACCTCTGCGGAAGTAGATAAATACATTAACCAGATTGCTTTTTCCAGTGCCGAAGAGTTCATTAAAAAATTCAAAACCAAGTCTGAATCTGAAATGAATGCCATTATTGGCCATTTCGGACTGGGGTTCTATTCCAGTTTCATGGTTTCCAAAAAAGTGGAAATTCTCACGAAAACATACCAGAAAAAAGGCGAAACCGATGCAGTTCGCTGGGAATGCGATGGCAGTCCTGATTACACCATGGATGTTTGCGACAAAACTGATCGTGGCACTGAGGTGATCATGCATATTGCTGACGATTCAAAAGATTACCTGGAAGAACACACCCTCCTGGGCATACTCAAAAAATATTGTAAGTTTCTTCCGGTTCCGATTCAATTCGGAACTGAGAAAATATGGGAAACCGTTGAAGGAGAAAAAGACAAGGATGGCAATGATAAACGGGTTGAAGTGGAAAAACCGCGTATTATCAACAATTCCGATCCCATATGGAAAAAGAAACCGGTTGACCTTACGGCTGACGATTATAAAAATTTTTACAGGGAACTGTATCCCTATACTTTCGATGAACCACTGTTCTGGATACATTTGAATGTGGATTATCCTTTCAACCTCACCGGGATCCTCTATTTTCCTAAAGTAAAAAAGAACCTGGAAGTACAGAAGGACAAAATTCAGCTCTATTGCAACCAGGTTTTTGTGACCGATTCCGTTGAAGGTATTGTACCTGATTTCCTCACCTTGCTGCACGGTGTAATTGATTCACCTGATATTCCGCTAAACGTATCACGCAGTTACCTGCAAAGTGACCCGAATGTAAAAAAGATTTCCAATCACATCACAAAAAAGGTAGCCGACAAACTGGAGTCCCTGTTCAAAGATTCGCGTCCGGATTTTGAAGCTAAATGGGACGACATAAAAGTCTTTATTGAATATGGGATCATTGCCCAACCCGATTTCTATGACCGTGCAAAGAAATTCTGCCTTTTCAAAAATGTAGACAATAAATATTTTACATTCGAAGAGTATGAAACGCATGTTGCACCTGCCCAGAAAGACAAGGATGGTCAACTCATTTATCTTTATGCGACCAATCAGCACGAACAGTATAGTTTCATTGAAACTGTGAAAGACAGGGGATACGACGTTTTAATGATGGATGGTGTTCTGGAAGCCCATTTCATCAATACCCTTGAACAGAAAATGGAAAAAACCCGGTTCACAAGAGTTGATGCTGATACCGTTGACAAACTGATAAAAAAAGAGGATGCACTTCCTTCAAAACTAAATGAAGATCAGCAGAAAGTAATCAGGGAGTTGTTTGAAAAACAAATCGACTCAAAAAAATTCACCATTGCCTTTGAGAGTTTGAGTGAAAAGGAATCACCTCTCCTGATAACCCAGAATGAGTTTATGCGCAGGATGAAAGACATGTCGGCTCTTGGCGGCGGAGGCGGATACGGGTTTATGGGCGAAATGCCTGAGAACTACAACCTGGTTATCAATTCCAACAATCCCCATATTGGCAAACTTCTTTTAGAAACTGATTCATTAAAGCAGGAAGGTACCATCAGACAGTTATTTGACCTTGCCCAACTTGCCCAGAATATGTTGAAAGGAAAAGAATTAGCCGATTTTATCAGGAGGAGTACTGAGCAGATAGGGTAAGGATGAGATCAAAATAATGACGAATATGAGAATGACGAATAAGGGAATTATGTAACTCAGACGGAATACTGCGTCCAATTGTTTTTTTCATTTTAATTTTTGAATTTTATTTTACATAAATTAGCAAATAATTACTAAAAATCTATTAATCATGAAATTAAGTAAAGGTTGGATTATTTTAATCGTTGTGGTCGGTCTGATTCTCCTGCTCATAGGTTGGGTTACCGGAATCAACAATAATTTGGTAACCAAGGAAGAAGGGGTAAATACAGCCTGGGCCAACGTGGAAAATGTGTATCAACGAAGGCTTGACCTGATTCCCAACCTGGTGAACACGGTGAAGGGAGTTGCAAAATTTGAACAGCAAACACTCACCGCTGTTATCGAAGCCAGGGCAAAAGCCACCAGCGTTCAGATCAATCCGAAAAATTTGGATGAAGGGTCCCTTCAGAAGTTCCAGGAAGCACAAAATGGTGTCAGTTCAGCTCTGGGAAGACTTATGGTGGTAGTTGAAAAATATCCGGAGCTCAAGGCCACCCAGAACTTTTCAGAGCTGCAGGCTCAGCTGGAAGGCACAGAGAACCGGATTACTGTTGAACGCATGAAGTTCAATGAAGCTGCCCAGGGGTATAACACCTATTTACGCCGTTTCCCCAACAGCATGTTTGCAGGGATGTTTGGTTTTACTCAAAAGGCCTATTTCAAAGCCCAGTCCGGAGCTGAAAAAGCTCCCGAGGTACAATTTTAGTAAAACTACATCAGGGAATGGGGACTATAGCAAACGACTTCTTTTCCAAACAGGAACAGGAAGACATCAAACAAGCTATCATGAACGCTGAGCTGGACACATCCGGCGAGATCCGTGTTCATATTGAGAACACCTTTACCGGGGAAGTTATGGACCGTGCTGCTTTTATTTTCAAACAACTTGGCATGAACAAAACGGAACTTCGTAATGGTGTTCTCATATACCTCGCAGTGAAAAACCGTCGCTTTGCCATTATTGGCGATAGTGGCATTCACAGTGTTGTTCCTGAAAACTATTGGAACGATATCAAAGCAAACATGTTAAATCATTTCAGGGAAAACCGGTTTACCGATGGCCTGATTGAGGCCATCACTTCTGCGGGCGTCCAACTAAAAAAGCATTTCCCATATCTGCATGGTGATGTAAATGAACTGCCGGATGATATTTCGTTCGGAAAGGATTAGAACAAAAAGTATTAAGTATTAAGTTTTAAGTATACAGGAATGCTAACAGGTAAAAAAGGGTTTATTATTCTGACTTTGCTTTTTGTGATTACGTTGACTATGCAAGGTCAGGAGATTCCTGCCAGGCCGGATCCTCCCAGGCTTGTCAATGACTTTGCCGGGGTTCTGAGTTCCGATGAAGTGCAGAACCTGGAGCGAAAACTGGTAATGTTCAATGATTCTACCTCAACACAAATTGTTGTGGTCGTAGTGAAATCGTTAAACGGGTATGATAAAAATGAATTTGCCAGGCTGATCGGAGAAAACTGGGGTGTGGGGCAAAAAGGGAAAAACAATGGAGCTGTGATGCTCATCAAACCAAAATACCCGAACGAAAAAGGGGAAGCGTGCATTCAAACAGGGTATGGACTTGAGGGAGCCATCCCTGATGCCCTGGCCAAAAGAATTTACGAAAATGAGATGCTGCCGAATTTTAAAAACGGGAATTATTACGCAGGTATAGAATCTGCCACATCTACAATGATCTCCCTGGCAAAAGGGGAATATACTGCAGACCAATACACCAAAAGAGAAAAAAAGAAATCAAGTCCTTACGGATTGCTAATACCCCTTATCATCATTGGCGTTGTATTCATGCTGATTCGCAGCAGCAAGGCCCAGGGAATGTCTGTCGGGAAAAGCATTCCCTTCTGGACGGCATTCATGCTGCTTGGCTCAATGGGACGGGGCCACAGCGGTTCCTGGAACGATTTCAGCGGCGGAGGCGGAGGTTTTGGCGGAGGAGGTGGCGGAGGCTTCGGAGGTTTCGGAGGCGGTAGTTTTGGTGGCGGGGGCGCCGGAGGAAGCTGGTAAAGAAGTAGCGAGGTAGCGAGGTAGCGAGGTAGCGAAATAGCGAAATAGCGAAATAGCGAAATGGTGAAATGGCGAAATGGCGAAATGGGGTGATAAGGCGGATTTGGTTGTTTTATTATGAAGGGTTCAGGGGCATGACGGTTGGGAAGCGGCTATGGACTATTATTCTTATCAAACTTTTCATTTTATTCTTTATTCTCCGGCTTTTCTTTTTTCCCAATTTTTTAAATTCCAGGTTTAATTCTGTTAAAGACAAAAGCGATTATGTAGGGAAAGAACTGATCGACAGAAAGCAATAAAAAAGCCGGTACATGTTAAATATACCGGCTTTTATTTTGTCACCCGATCAGATTATTGAATGTTAAGTTTCTTCTTAACCAATGCCATCACATCATCAGCCTCATCCTTATAAATAACAACATCCTCAATTGCATTTAAGATATAGGTGAATTTATTTTCCTTGGCAACATCCTTGATAGCCACTTTTGCCTTATCAATAAAGGGGGCAACCAACTCCTGTTGTTTTGTTTGAAGATCCTGACTGGCTTTCTGTTGAAAAGCATCGATACGTCCTTGAAGATCAGACAATTCTTTTTCCTTTGTTTGTTTAATCAGATCCGACATACTGGCAGCCTGTGATTGATAATCTGAATACTTGTTCTCAAATTCAGCTTTCATGGCATCCATCTGATCTGTAAGCGTTTTCTGATAGTTTTGAAGTTTAATCTTTACCGAATCAATTCCCGGCATCGCAGCCAATAGCGTATTAAAATCAATATATCCGATCTTGACGGGATTTTGCGCCTGTGAAGTGAATGAGCAACCAATAATTAATGCAACAACGGCAAAAAATTTAGCTAATTTTTTCATTTTCAATTATTAAATGGTTAATACTAGGATTTGGTGATGCAAAAGTACACATTTTTTTTATTTTTTGGGTTCCCTGGATTCAGTTCCTCCCGAAGGCTGCTGGTCATTAGAGCCACCTGACTTGCTGCCAGACATTTCTTCATTAGAACCGGATGGCTTGGCGGTGGAGGGAGCAGTCCCCCCGGTTTTGCCTTTTCCTTTCCTGTTATTCAAATTTGCTCCAAGATTGTCAAGAACATCATCGCTGATATCGTACTTTGGGTTGGCATACATCATGGTGAGGCTTCCCCCCTTATCGAATACCACTGCATAGTTGTTGCTGGTGGCAAGTTCCTGAATTGCATTATATATCTTCTCCTGTATGGGCTTAACAAGTTCCTGGCGCTTCTTAAACAAATCGCCATCCTTTCCGAAACGGTTACGCTGGAGATTTTTCACATCCTTTTCCTTATCAACAATTTCCTGCTCCTTTTTCTTCTTCATATCATCCGGAAGCAGAACCGCTTGGGTTTGATAGTCTTTGTACATTTTGTCAACCTCGGCAAATTTGGCTTCAATTTCCTTCTGCCATTGAAGAGAAATCTCATCCAGTTGTGACTGTGCCTCCGAGAATTCAGGAATATTATCCAATATGTACTGTGTATCTACATAAGCAAATTTCTGCGCATGAATCATGACCGCAGATAATATGAACACCGATAAAATTAATATTCTCTTTTTCATAGGTTAAAATTTATCAATTATACATAATCTTTACAAGCAAAATGTGACAAAACACCTCCCCCATTCACCTGCTCACCAGTTAACCTGCTCACCAGTTAACCCATTTCCTCTACAACAACCCACCCCTGACAGTTTGTCCTCCAGCCAGGGATTTAATCAATCGATGAATTAATTGAAAAATGGAACTGTCCGCCATTTGCACCAGGAACGAGAGGAACTGCATCAAGGCCATATCCCCAGTCGAGCCCCAGCAGTCCAAACATGGGTAAAAACACCCTGACTCCTACCCCAACGGAACGATACACGTTGAATGGATTGAAATTATCCCATTTCAGCCAGTCATTCCCAGCCTCGACGAAGCCAAGACCAAAAATCGTTGCGCTCGGGTTTAAGGAAATAGGATACCTTAATTCAAGTGTATAACGGGTATACACAGTACCTCCGATGGTGGTGGGATAACCCGGAGTAAGTGAATTATTTGCATAGCCGCGCATACCTATAAGTTCACGCCCATCCATATTGTTGGTTCCGGACAATCCATCTCCACCCAGGTAAAACCGTTCAAAAGGGGTTACTCCAAGTTCCTGGTTGTAGGTTCCCAAAAAACCAAGTTGAAACCGCGGGGTCATCACCAGTTTGTCAATCAGATTAATATACCAGGCTCCTTTCAGTTTAATTTTATAATACTCTACCCATTTGTACCGTTCATTGGGTTTCATACTTGAATAATCAACATCACCGCGGAACATGGAATAAGGAGGTGTAACCTCTAAATTCATGGATAATTCAGACCCATTCCTGGCAAAGATGGGTGCATCTACCGAATTGCGCGAAAGGGTAACTGAATAACTTAAGGCATTGTAAACACCATTTCCCCCGCCAAAGGTAAAAATCGATGCATAATTAAATGTGTTATACCTGTTATAGTTTAAACTCTGGTAGAGTGAAAAATAATCATCCGGCCATCTTAACTGGGTACCAAGTCCGACTGAAATTCCATCAATCTTAAAATAGGCATAAGCTATGTCATTTGCAGCCAGACCATTTGTGTATTTCGAGTGGAAATAGGACAGACTCAATGCCAAAGGTTTCCGCCCGCCAAGCCACGGCTCGGTAAACGAAAAACTGTAACTGTAATACCCCCTGCCATATGTTTGGAACCTTAAACTCAGCTTTTGCCCATCTCCGGCCGGGATCGGTTTCCAGGTTTTCAGATTTGTGATATTCTTTAAGGAAAAATTGTTAAATGACAACCCAAGTGTACCCACGATTCTACCGTAACCCCAGCCTCCCGACAATTCGATTTGATCTGCAGAGGTTTCCGTAACATCATACCCGATATCAACGGTTCCGTCTTCAGGAATCGGATTTACATTTGGAGTCAGTTTCTCCGCATCAAAATACTTCAATTGCGCCAGCTGACGCTGCGACCGTATCAGCCTGTCGCGGCTGAATAACTGGCCGGGCCGGGTTTGTACTTCACGCAGGGCAACGTGGTCATTGGTTTTAGTATTGCCTTTTATGGTAACCTTGTTCACCGTAGCTTGTTTTCCTTCATGCATGCGGATTTCAATATCAATTGAATCATTCTGCACCCTGGTTTCAACCGGGGTCACATCAAAAAACAGGTACCCGTCATCCATATACAACGACCGGATATCAGCTCCGTTGGGATTGTATGTCAGGGCTTCTTCCAGTGCAGATTGATTATATACATCTCCTTTCCCGATTTTAAGGATCCGGTCAAGAAATCTTGACTGATATTTCGTATTTCCCACCCAGGTTACCGACCGGATATAATATTTTGGGCCTTCTTCAATCCAAAGATCAATATTGATCGTGTTATCCTCATTTTTCGAAATTGAATCCCTTACAATGCGGGCATCGCGATATCCCAGCGAATTATACTTGCCTATAAGTTTTTGTTTATCCGCCTGATAGTCTTCATCAATGAATTTTGAAGATTTAAAAATTCGTATCCGGATATTATCGTTGGCCTGCTGGCCGAGTACATTCCCTATTTCAACAAAATCGAGTGTTGCGGCGTTCACAGCGGAATTATAAACGACCTTGTCCATGTCGTTCATCGGATTAAACAGGCTCTTTTCCTTGGTCTTGCTTAACGAAGCTTTGATCACATCTGATCCGATGCTTTGGTTCCCATGTATGTTAATTGTAAAAACCTTTACCTTTTCATTTTTATCGATGTTGATATACATGGTAACCTCATTGGCAGTAGTACTGTCTTTTTTCAGTACAATATCCACATCTGTATTTAAGTACCCTTTGTCATTGTAAAACTTGCGAATGATATTCCTCGTTTTGATTATAAGATTGTCGGTAACATAGTCGCCCTTGACCAATCTTATTTTCTGTCTGAGATCATCCGCATCCGACTTTTTTATCCCATTGAACTGGAACTTGGACAGCCGTGGCCTCTCTTTAAGATAAAAGTTCAGGAACACCTGGTCATCAACCACTTTTGAAACAGAAACCTTGATGTCTTCAAAAAGTCCCTGATCCCAAAGTTTACGAACAGATTGTGATATTCTGTCACCGGGAATTTTAACTTTTTCACCAACCGTTAATCCCGAAAGCATAATCAGTACGTTTCCATCAAGGTATTTCACACCGCTAACCGTAATTCCCCCGATATAATAATCTTTAGGACTGCTATAATCGGTGATCACGCCATCGCCAAGGCTGATTTGGGCATTCACAAATAATGAAACAGGAAGTAAAAACAATGTAATCAGCAGTTTGTAAAGTCTCATTCAGTTTTATTTACGTAGTTTTCCTTCAAATTCATTGATCTGTTCGCTTGTGAGTCCAAATCGCCGCTCTCTTCCCTGAAAATCAAGGATGGCTTTGTAAAAATCGTCCTTACCAAAATCAGGCCATAAGGTATTGGTAAAGTAAAATTCCGCATAGGCAACCTGCCATAGCAGGAAATTACTGATCCGGAACTCACCACTGGTGCGGATAAGCAGTTCAGGATCGGGGAATGCGGATGTGGCAAGAAAAGAAGTAAATGTGGATATATCGATCTGGTCGGGCAACAACTCCTTTGATGCAACTTTACGGGCTATCGACCGTGCTACTTCAACAAGTTCCCACCTTGAACTGTAACTCAGGGCAAGGATCAGTGTTAAACCGGTATTATTTTCAGTTTCCCTGATCGATTTCATCAATTCGCGATAACTTTTAGGGGGAAGACTTTTCAAATCTCCAATTGCATGCAGTTTGACATTGTTGTTCATCAGGGTTTTCATCTCCTTCTGAAGAGAATTAACCAGTATCTTCATCAAAGCATCAATCTCATATTTTGGGCGGTTCCAGTTTTCAGTGGAAAAAGCATACATGGTAAGAAAGCGAACACCCAGTTCGGCAGCAGCTTCGACGGTATTGCGTACTGCATCCACACCCTTTTCATGACCGAGTGTTCGGATAAAACCGCGCTTTTTCGCCCAACGGCCATTCCCATCCATGATCACAGCCACGTGAACCGGCAACCTTTTTCTGTCAATTTGATCTTTGATTTCTATCATATGGAAAATCCGGCAATCAATGGTTCAAATCCCGGCACTTTTTCTTTGACAAAAGATTAAATTTATATGAGACCGATATGCCATAAAAAGCATACCAATCCTTTGTAGAAGCATTTCCCCGCTGCATTCCAGGTGTATGGTCACGTGTTGGATCTGAAACTTCCCCAACCTGGTCACCAGGGGCAATTGAATGACCATCAAGATAATATGTAGTACTTACATCATCAAGATAGTCATTAAAAGCTTTATGCATCTCCCAAAAAGCCTGGATACCTACCCGCTTCGCCAGGCTAACTTTTACACCTAACCCAAATGGTATTGAAACACTTACGGAACTATAGGGGGTACGCCCCTGATAGCCCAGGTTCTGTCCTTCAGTACCCATCGACCGCAATGAAATTCCATTGTATTCCGGGTTAAAAAAGAACACGGAAATACCGCCGTAAATATACGGCGATATTGCGTTCATCCTGCTTCCTGTGAAATATTGCAGAAAATTAAATTCCACAACCGCGGCAATATCAGTCAAATCGCTGGTGAACGACAATCCCCGGTCGGGAAGAAAAGTTGAATTAGAGGCATCCCCTTTAATTTTCCCCCGAATCGCACTGATTTTAACCGCCCACCGGGTATCCAGGTTCAGCCTGGTCATCAAGCCATATGAAAACTGGGAGTTCACGAAATGCTTTCCCGGGTTGAGATCACCCAGGTAATAACAGCCCCCTGCAGTGAATCCAACTTCGAGGTCCTGGGATTTGACAGAATAAAATTGCAAAAGAAAAATGCAAACCAAAAAGAGTGGTTTCCTGATACTGATATACATGCAGTTTGAAGGTTCTATATGGATCTTATCTTTCAACAACTATTATAACGGTCAGAACTTGATTTTATTTGATTAAATGGCAGCGAAGTACCTAATATTTTGCTAATTCCGGTTATCTAACCCCCAATTTAACTTTTCACGAATTGTTTGAAAGAAATTTTTATCAGTCAGCCGCAACAGGTTTATTTTAAACGAAGCTTTCCGGATGATCAGTTCAACCCCGTGATCCACTTTTTCAAATCGCGAATCCAGACTGACTAAAAAGTCAGAATTCTTTCCTTCAACGCGAATCCTGATTTCACAATCATCCCTGATAATGATGGGTCTTACAGTAAGATTATGGCTGGCAATGGGCGTAATCAGGAAGGTTTCTGAATCCGGGGTGATGATGGGGCCCGTGCAACTTAATGAATATGCTGTTGACCCTGTAGGGGTGGCAACTATTAGCCCATCCGCCCAATAAGCATTTAAAAATTCACCGTTGATCCAGGTTTTAATTGTCAGCATCGCCATTACATTGGGCTTTGATACGGTGAGGTCATTCAAGGCGCAATTTGATGAACCAAATAACTTTTCGGGTGCATCCAGCCTGAGTAAGGTCCGTTTTTCAATTTGATAATGACCCTGCTGTATTGCCTGAATTGCGGGAATTATTTGTTCCTTCGAAATGCTGGATAAAAAT
Organism: uncultured Draconibacterium sp.; assembly: GCA_964628215.1. Lineage (GTDB taxonomy): Bacteria > Bacteroidota > Bacteroidia > Bacteroidales > FEN-979 > CAIVAT01. Next base: position 7,712 of record CAZVNF010000062.1, on the reverse strand, counting down.
CCCAGTCGTCCCAGGTTTATTCCGGTAATAGGAATCCCGGAATCACCGACCAAACCCACCGCGTCTAAAATAGTCCCATCACCTCCAATGGAAAATAAAAAGTCAACTTTATGCTCCAATTCCGCCTGATTGGTAAATAAAACCGGTTCCTGCAAAAACAGAATCTGTTGACCCAGGCTTTCAAAAAATGGTTTGTAGAATAAAACAACTCCGTTTAACTGGTATAAAGTATTTACTAACTCCTGTATGAATGGGAGAACCGCGGCAGTCGCATTTTTACCAAAAATGGCAATATTCATGGTGTAAGGTGTATTTTCAAATCAGCGTGCAAAGGTAAATCAATTTTCTATTGAAGAACGGCCCTCACATCAGATTGGTGCTATAAAATGTAAATAAAACCCTGGCTGCCCAAGACGATTCACTGCAGCTTCAGCCCTGATTACGATATCGTAGTATGTAGTAAAATCCATCCCCATTCCATAACCTGTCAAAAAACTATTTTCAAGGGTATTTCCGGTAACCATTCCATTGGTTTGAGAATCCAGATAATGACAGGCATACCCCATGTCGAGAAATACATTCAAATACAGCGCCAGGGGAATGGTGTTGAACTTCGGACTTTTAATAAAACCGATCTTTTTCACCTGAGGCCGGATCAAAGCATATTTGAGGTTGTTTTTAAGCAACAGGTAATGCTGTCCATCAATAACATAATACTCATAACCCCGAACATAATCACGATTATATCCTAACCCGGATTGGAAAAAATATGGCTGCGTTTTTTCGAAACTCATTTTCCCTGTGAATCCTGAAGCCCAGTACCATCGGGAGTATATCTGTGTGTAATACCGTAAGTTAAGCCGCAGATAGCTATTATGAGCAAGGTCATATGGAATTGAATGAGTTAATTCCAAATCCAGGCAATACCCATTCAATGGATAGAATTGCACATCCCGGTGATCGCTTTTAAATTTATAACTCAACTCCACAAATTGCTGAACGGGTTTATCTGAAAGCGCAAATCCCGGGACAGAAAGTACCACAGAATCAAAATTATACCGCGAGTATGCTATCCGAAACGAATGGGTGGTATATAAATCAGGCCGCAGGAATAACTCAGTATAACCCTGAAGCTCCTTTTGAAGGTATTGAGAATTGCTTCTGATAAATACAGGGCTGTTATCGAGAGTTATCACCGGCAATTCATGGTTAAATCCCAGTGCAATGCCAAGCTCCATGCCAACTTTCCGCTTATTGCTTACATAAGGGATACCATAAGTAAATCCAAACATTGTGTTGAATCCGAAGTGAACAAGCATCCGCAGTGTTTCATTCCTGCCGCGGGCATTGAAAAAAGTAAAATCCACCCCGTATGACAGGTGTTGCAAATTGCGTGTTTCCCACCAAACATTAAAGTTGCGATCAGATATATCGAAAAACGGCACAGGCCATATGTACCATCGTTCCTCCACAATGATACTGACATCAACAATTCCGGAACCTGCCATGCAGGTCGTGTCGATGGTTACAAAGTTAAAGAGCCCGGTGTTGAACACATGTTGCCGGGCCGAAACCAGTTTTTTTGAAAACAGGGCCGGGGATAAGGAGTCCTGCTCTTTAAAGTCCAATTCCCTCAGGATTGTTGCTTTTGCAGTAATTTTATTCCCGCATGTATATATATGCCTGATAATCAGTGTATCATGCTGAAAAACAGATTCTTCAGCAAACACCGGAATCGAGGCTATTGCCGGCATATTAATAAAAATCACCTGAATACAACAGGCAACCAGGCATTGAATAATCAGGAAAAAACAGCGGAGATACATCACTCAGATACTCAGGTAATTCATCAATGCATCAAACCTGTCCTGAAGACCTTCATTGTAATGGTCCTCTTTCGACCAGGATGCAGTGACCACAATGTTTAACCTGAAAAATGTCTGAAGCAACGGGCCAATTTCAATCCGGTTTACTTTAATCGTAACCTCGAGTTTGGTGGAATCAGGATGGGAAGAAACAAAACAACTCAGAATTCTGGCATCATTTGATTGGATAATCTGAAAAATTTCAGCAAGATTATAATCCTTCTCATTGATTTCCAGAACAATCACACCACCGGGATTATTTACGCCCATTATCTCTGCAACAGCCTGAACCAGGGTGGGTTGAATTATCGCACCGAGATACCGGTTTTTATCTGAAAGCACCGGCAGCATGGAAAGATTATTCTGGGAAAACATTTTCAGTACTTCATAAACGTGTTGATCCTCTGTTACAAATACCTTGGTTAAAATAATTTTAATCTGGCCAATTTCGAGAGAGGCTTCAGCCTCTGCAAGAATTTCCTTGTCGGATATAATTCCTAAAAAATCAGTCCCATCCACCACCGGCAGATGCGAAAGACGAGCCTCCTCCATTTGGACAAGGGCGAAAATACCCGTATCTGTTGGCTTCAGCGGAATAACATGGCTGGTGATTAACTGTTTAGCTATCATTGAGAATGCTAATATATGAATTATATCTAACCAGGCTCACCGAACCTGTTTCAATCCCGGATTTTACCGCACATCCGGGTTCGTGCGTATGAGTGCAGTTTTTATATTGACAGTACGGCAACAAACGGTCCATTTCAGGAAAACACCTGTGAATTTCAGTTTTCTCAAAATCAATCAGGCCAAACTCCTTAATGCCGGGTGTATCCACAATGAACCCATGACCGGACAGTTCGTACATTTCCGCGAATGTAGTGGTGTGCATCCCTTTCAGGTGTACTGCGGATATTGCTCCCACACGCGGGTTCAACAAGGGGTCGATCGCTTTGATCATGGCAGATTTGCCCGCCCCCGAATGACCTGAAAAAAGGCTTGTTTTATCATGCAGCAGATTCCTTATCTGTAACACACCTTCCCCACTGAGTGCCGAGGTCCGGTAACAACAATACCCGGCATTTTCATACATCCCTGTCACTTCGTCAAGTAAGGTCAGAAGATCTGGGCCATACAGGTCGATTTTGTTGAAAATTATGCTTGCAGGGATGTAGTAGGCAGCTGCAGTAACCAGAAAACGGTCGATAAATCCGGTGGATGTCCTTGGATTTGCCAGCGTGGCGATTAAATATGCATGATCCAGGTTCGCCGCAATAATGTGTGAAACTTTTGACAGTTTTGTGGCTTTGCGTATGATATAATTCTCGCGTGGATGGATCCGGGTGATCATACCATGACTGTCGCCAGGCAAGTGTTCCACATGAACCTTGTCGCCAATGGCCACCGGATTGGTATGTTTAATGTCCTGTAAGCGGAATTGCCCTTTTAATTTACATTCGAGCCTTGTTCCATCCTGCAATCTGACTATGATCCAGCTACCTGTCGATTTAACAACGATTCCTTCCAATTGAATTTTTTGTCGGTCCGGGAGGCTCTCCTCCTCCACAGATCTTTGTGAAACATTTCAGGTGTAAAAGTATAAAATAATTACAACCCGGGGCCAGAATCCTCAAATCAGGGAATACACCTTTCCCGGCAAACATCTTACAATTCCTTCAAACTCCAGGTTAAGCAATGCTGAAGATACTTTGCTCATCTGATTCTCCACCAGAATACATATTTCATCAATACCCATTTGCCCGGAATTCTGGAGGATGGCAACTATTTTTTCCTCGGTTTCGGTCATCTCTATAAAAAATTTCCGCTGAACAGACTGCTTCGGGCCTGCATCTGTTTTCCATCCCATGAGGTATTCAATATCGTCAGCCTTTTGAATCAGTGCGGCCCGATTTGTCCTTATAAGGTAGTTGGTGCCATCTGAAAAAGGATCGGTTACCCGCCCCGGAACTGCAAAAACATCCCTGTTATAGGAGTTTGCAATATCTGCAGTGATGAGTGCTCCCCCTTTCCGCCCGGCCTCTACAACAATCAAAGCATCGCACAAACCTGCAATGATCCTGTTTCTCTTTGGAAAATTTGAACGGTCGGGCTTTGTTTTACTCAGAAATTCTGTAATCAGGCCTCCCTGGGTAAGCATTTTCTCAGCCAACGCTCTGTGGAGCCATGGATACACGGTATCTAGGCCATGTGCGAGAACACCCACGGTATTCAATCCAAATTCAAGAGAACACTTATGGGCACAGCTATCAATACCGTAGGCAAGACCGCTGACAACGAGAACCTGCTGCTGAACAAGTCCGGCAACAAGTTCACGGGTGAAATTTCTCCCATAATCGGTAGCTTTCCGGGTTCCTACTATCCCGATGATTCTCACATCATTCAACCCGGCTGTTCCCTTGTAAAACAGCAGCAATGGACTGTCCAGGCAGTGTTTCAGGCGATGCGGATAGTCATTGTCCTGGAAAAACAGCGCTTTGATCCGGTATCGTTCCATAAATGCGACTTCCTTTTCAGCCCGTAGTAAGATTTCCCGGTTCCCGGTAGCGAGTGCCAGCAGGTCTCCGATCCTGGGCATTTTTCTCAGGTGCCGCTTCGGTTCTTTGAAAACGGCCTCAGCGCTTCCGCACACCGAGACCAGTTTTCTTCCCAATACGTCACCCACACCCGGAATGAGGGTGAGACCGATCTGGTAAATTAATTTATCCTCTGTCATATTTTGCTTGATCGTTTCTAACCGGAAAAGTGAACAGAGTGTGAATAACTTTTCTTGTCAAATTTGAAATTTTAACATAAATTTGATCTGAATAAGTGCTGATTTTCATGCCCGTTAAGGAAAAAGTGCTCATATGCCCGCTGGATTGGGGAATTGGCCATGCAACCCGCTGTATTCCTGTAATTTCAAAATTTAAGGAACTCGGCTACGAGGTAATAGTAGCTGCCAGCGGCCGCCCCCTTGATTTCATCAGGAAGGAATACCCCGGAATACGCGTCATTGATTTTCCGGGGTTTAACATCCATTATCCAAAAGACGACCGGGTAGCGCTGAAGATGACTCAGCTTTTACCCAGGCTGATGGTCAGCGTGTGGCGCGAACATCAGATGCTGAAAAGAATCGCTGCAGAGTCGGGGGCAACCCTCATCATTTCCGACAACCGCTACGGCTGCTGGCATACCACCATTCCATCGGTATTTATTACCCATCAGCTAAAAATCCAGGCCCCGGCAAGGCTGAAATTTCTCCAGGGAATCCTTAATTTCATCAATTACCGGTTCATCCGGAAATACAACGCATGCTGGATTCCTGATTTCGAGGCTCACCGTGGCCTGGCAGGTGAGTTGTCGCATCCCGGGAAATTGCCTGCTAACGCGAATTACATTGGAATCCTGTCCCGTTTTTCGAAACGTATTATGCCCTTTGACCGGACTGCCCTGCCTGAATTCGACCTGTTGGTGATGCTTTCTGGTCCTGAGCCGCAAAGAACCATCCTCGAAGACAAGATTCTCCGCCAGCTGGTCAGTATCAACATGCAGATAGCTATGGTACGCGGCATGCCTGAGTCGGAAGAAGCCTATGTTCTGGACAACCGGATTCATGTTTTTTCACACCTTGATTCATCCCGGCTGCATGAACTGATCAACAGGTCAGCTTTGGTAATCTGCAGGTCAGGCTACTCCAGTATCATGGACATGGTGACGCTGGGAAAAAGAGCCATCTTTATCCCTACACCCGGACAAACTGAACAGGAATACCTGGCGCGGTATTTAATGGAGAAGAAAATCTATTTTTCTATGGGGCAATCTGATTTCGACTTGCTGTATGCATTTGAGATGTCTAAAAATTACCCTGGAATGATGATTCAGAACAATTACCAGGATTTGGAAATGCAAATACGTGAGATCATGAAACCGTCTGCCCCTTCCGGGAAGCAAGATACATGAACGTGAATCCCGCTATCACAAACGGAACCGACAACATCTGCCCCATATTCAGCAGGAGGCCTTGTTCAAATCCAACCTGGGGCTCTTTGATAAATTCGATCAGAAACCGCATACCGAAAACAAGGACCATAAACAGGCCAAATATGAATCCGGGAGAGGGTTTTCCATCCTTTTTGTAGTAATACCACCACAATAAAAAGAAAATGCACAGGTAGGTAAATCCTTCATAAATCTGGGTTGGATGTCGCGGTAACAAAGCATCTGACGGGGTTGTGGACCTCATGAACTGAAAACCCCAGGGAAGTGTTGTCGGCAGTCCGTAAATTTCGGCATTCATCAGGTTTCCCATGCGGATGAGGAACCCGGCAAGTGCCACCACAATTACGATTCTGTCCATGACCCAGAGAAAAGGCTTTTTTCGTACATAGGAAAAAATCAGTATGGCACTGATGATTCCTATTGCTGCGCCATGACTTGCCAATCCTCCTTCCCAAACTTTCAGGATCTTCAGCGGATGAGCGAGATAATAAACCGGTTCATAGAAGAATACATGTCCCAGCCTGGCCCCGATAATGGTTCCCAGGATCATGTAGGTGGTAAGTTCATCAAGCAATTTGATCGGAACCCCCTCCTTGTTGAAAAATTTCTGCATGATCAGGTAGCCAAAGAAAAACGAAAGGGCAAAGAACAGTCCATACCACCGGACCGCAAAACCGCCAAATTCGAAAATTTCAGGACTGGGATTCCAGATGATCGATAAAACTAGCATATCTGAGTAGTCAATTATATCAAAAAAAGTGACACATGATGAATGACAAATTTCGTGTCACTCATTAATTCATGGATTTTATCTTCAAATTAAACAAAGTATCAATTTTCGCAGCCAGCTGCGGCTGATGGTTTTCCGAAGCCACCAGCGACATACGTTTCATGATACCCAACGCAGTTTGCACATCCTGTTCAAAATACTGTGAATATGCAGGGGAAAAGGAGTAGTAATAATCGAGATTCTGGCTACATATTTCAGCAACCCTGGTAATCAGCTTATTAGCCTTTTCCGGAGCTCCGGCTTTGTAGTATATTTCCGCATATGGAAGCATGTACATATCATAGGGTACCTTTGAATCAGGGAAATATTTTATATATGTGTCCAGCATTTCAATGGCTTCCTTATTCTTTCCCTGCGATACAAGCGATTGAGCAACACGCATGAAATTTGTCTTCGGCCTGACTGCATTATTCAAACTTTCAGGGTCAACGTAAACATGCGGGTCATTCAGATTGCCCCAGGCGCATTTGTTTTTCAATATGTCGTATGACGAAAGCGCATCCACCCCGCCCATTCCCTGGATATAATCTGCTTCATCAGCTTTAACCGGCATGAATTTATACACCCATCCCTGAACCATGCAGAAAGAGTCGATGGCAACACAATGATTCACACTTGAGGGTGCAGCAAAATAGATGGGGCGCTCCCATTTATTTGATGCGAGCAGGTCGAGCAGCATGAGGTCGTTTTTATACAACTGGTTTGACCGGATCGTCCAGCATATTGAATCGACCATTTTCCCCTGAAGGTGTTTCGGAACAATTCCATATTTTACACAAGCGGCAGAATCAACCGTAATTTTTACCTTTTTCGAAGGGAAGAACTTCATTCTTTCTCCATTCTGCAGGGTAAGGTAGGACTGTGGGTTGTCGCTTTTAATAAAATCGATCATGTCTTTCAATTCAACATATCCCTCGAGGCCGATGTCGTAAAAAGGGAGGATGTCATTGGTTCCCTGCCTGTATTGTTCCTGGTTAAGTGTAAGAGGTATGGGATCAGAATCATACGCTTTTTTATACAACTGGTTGATATACCAGGGGCCTGAGGCCAGCATGAGG
>CAZVNF010000061.1:18249-20760 GCA_964628215.1 uncultured Draconibacterium sp. | reverse complement strand
GGATGCCTCACCCCCTGACCCCTCTCCCCGGGGAGAGGGGAGAAAGGTGGTTCCGGGAAGAATGGAAATTACCCTGGAGTTGAATCCGGAGGATGTGACGGAGGGGTTTGTGGCGGAGTTGCGGGGGACTTCTTTTAACAGGTTCAGTTTGGGGGTGCAGTCGTTTTCTGATGCCGATCTGCTATTTCTGAACCGGTCGCATTCGGCTGATCAGTCGCTTCGGGCGGTGAGGCTTCTTCAGGAAGCGGGGTATGAAAACATCAGCATCGACCTTATCTATGGCATTCCTTCTGCGGATAACGACCAGTGGATGCGTAATCTTGAAATCGCATTTTCGCTGGGTGTTCCGCACATTTCGGCTTATGCTCTCACGGTGGAGCCGAAAACCCCGCTTGCCTGGATGATTGATAAACACAAAACGGCCCCGGTGAAGGATGAATCGCAGGTAGCGCAATTCAACCTGCTGATGAAAAAATCGAAAGAGCTTGGTTTTCTGCAGTATGAAATCTCCAACTACTGCAAACCCGGCATGCATGCCATTCACAATACCAACTACTGGAACGGGGTTCCCTACCTGGGGCTCGGCCCGTCGGCCCACAGCTACAACGGAACTTCACGGAGATGGAATGTGTCGAACCTTTCGAAATACATCGAGGGTATTGATAAGAATGAATGCATTTACGAAGAAGAAATACTGACCACCACCCAGAAATACAACGAATATGTGATGACCTCACTGCGCACAATGTGGGGATGTGACCTGGGAAAAATAAATGATCAATTAGGAATGAAGAATGAAGAATTGGCAATGAAACGGGTTGCTTACTTTGTTCGGCAGGGATGGCTTACAGAACATGCCCGGGTCTTTTTTCTGACAGACGAGGGGAAGTTGTTTGCAGACAGGATTGCAGCGGAGTTGTTTTTGACCGAAATGGAATAATTTAATAAATGTTATAACGTGTTATAACATTTTGATGTATCTTTGCTACGAAATAACATTTTTCATGGAAGCATCTTTGGTAAAAATAGGCAATTCTCAGGGGTTGATCATCCCCAAGAGAATATTAAACAAATTTGGTTCTGCTAAAAGGTTTAATATTCAGGAAAAAGACGGTGGCGTATTTTTTATACCTGTACAGGAGGAAAAACCACGTGAGAATTGGGACAAACAATTTGCCCTCGCACAAAAAAAAGGTTTTAAACCTGTGACTGGTTCATTTGAAACCATTTCCAATGAGTTTGATAACACTGAGTGGACATGGTAAAACGTTTTGAAATCTGGCATGTTGAACTAAATCCGACCGTTGGTTCTGAAATCAATAAAATCAGGCCTTGCCTGGTTGTGTCGCCGGATGAATCGAACCGCTATCTCAATACGGTCATTATTGTTCCACTTACCAGCACTTTAAGACCTTATCCCACACGTGTAAATTGCATCTTCAGGGAAAAAAAAGGGCAATTGGCAATTGACCAGATCAGGAGTATTGATAAAAGCAGATTGGTAAAAAAATTAGGTGAACTTGACAAGGAAACCTCTGAACAAATTTGCGTCACATTAAGTGAAACCTTCAGATACTGACTACAGTGTCGATAAAATGGAATTATTGGGAAAACCTCAGAAACGTTCCCAATGGCAGCCTCCTTTTTCCCCTGTCCTCAAAATAGAATTCCCCGCTTTCCATGCCCGGTATCTCTCCGAAACGGGTTTTGACCAGGTTTTCGGGAATCAGCGATGAAAAACCCATGGAATACAGGCTCAGCACAAAAAAACCATGCCCGGGAACGAGCAGCTGTTTGCAGATGGCAATAATTTCATCAATGGAATCCTCCAAAATCCATTTTTCCCCGTCGGGACCCCTGCCATAAGCCGGCGGATCGAGGATGATGCCGTCGTAAAGGTTTCCCCGCTTCACTTCACGGCGCACAAAGTTCATGGCATCCTCCACCACCCACCGGATGTTGTCGAGATTGCTCGCTTCCATCATCTCTTTGGCCCAGGTAATCACCGGTTTTACAGAATCCACGTGCACCACATCCGCCCCTGCAGCTTTTGCGGCAAGAGAGGATCCCCCGGTGTAAGCGAAGAGGTTGAGCACCTTTGAAGTTATTCCTTTGTTGCTCTTTGCATGTTGGCTTATACGGTCATAGATGTAGTTCCAGTTTATCGCCTGCTCCGGAAACACGCCGATATGCCCAAAGGCAGTGAGACCGAGTCTGAAATTGAGATTCATCTGCTTGTACTTGTAACCAATGGTCCACTGATCGGGCATTTTGGGTTTTCTTACCCACGATCCGCGTTCAAAGTCATCAGCGGCTGTTTTCTTGCCTTTCATGCGCACATAGCGTGCATGGTTGAGCCTTTCCCATTCACTTTCGGGAAGTGATTTCTGCCAGACTGCCTGGGGTTCGGGGCGGATCAGGATATATTTCCCGAACCGCTCCAGTTTTTCACGGTTGCCGGTGTCGAGCAGTTCATATTCGGTCCAGTCGGTGGAGGTTAGGATTTCCATT
>CAZVNF010000061.1:9829-18149 GCA_964628215.1 uncultured Draconibacterium sp. | reverse complement strand
GCCGGTGTCGAGCAGTTCATATTCGGTCCAGTCGGTGGAGGTTAGGATTTCCATTTGCCTTCTATCATTATTTTCCATATTTTTCAGTTAACTTTTCAACCAAAACATCAGACACCCGGAATCCATTTGTCATCAACTTTCGTATTGTTGCTAAAAAATCATTAATAAGCCCCTTATCATATGCTATCAGAAGGATGCCGATAGTTCCGATAATTTCAATGTTTAATGATTTTGCTACATTTCTTCCTTTAACTTCATCGATAATGAGCAATACATTATCAAGTTCCAACGCCAGAACAATGGAACTCGCTTCACCGATATCCAGTCTAAGGGCAATTTCTGCAATTTTTTTTTTATTATTAACTTTGGAAACTATGATCCAGTCAGGTAAGCTATTTCCAAATTCTTCTTTCACCTCACGGGTAATAAGAACCTCTTGAAATAAATCTTTTAGCAGATATAGTAATCCGATATTTTCAAGGGCAATCAAACAACTTGTATCAGAAATAATAGTTTTATCCATTTTCTATTGTCTTTTCAAGGTCATCCATTTTCTCCCCGAAAATTGAAACTCCATATTGCCCAATATCTTCTATAAACTTTCTTTTTGAAATACCTGCCAATTCCGCTGCCTGCCCTGAAGATAAAATTCCACTTTCAAACAAAACAGCAGCTAATTGCATTTTTATTTCCTGTTCATTGACAGAATCCGGTACATTAAACGTTAATGATTTCATGACATTGAGATTTATCCAAACACAAAGTTACGCTATTTAACTTCAACATTAAAATAGTTGTAATTTCGCCATGCCGAATCTACCCAATGATCCCGAAAGACACCATCGACACCATCATCCAGACCGCCCGCATCGAGGAGGTGATCGGCGATTATGTCACCCTGCGGAGGCGCGGCGTTAACCAGATCGGGCTGTGCCCGTTCCACAACGAAAAAACACCTTCGTTCACGGTATCTCCGGCAAAAGGGATTTACAAATGCTTTGGCTGCGGAAAGGCGGGAAATTCGGTGAACTTCATCATGGAACATGAGCACTTCTCCTATCCCGAAGCGCTCAAATATCTGGCCCGGAAGTATAATATTGAAATTGAAGAGGAGGAACAAACCCCCGAACAGCTCCAGGAACTCAACGAAAAAGAGAGTCTTTACAACCTCAGCCTCTTCGCCCAGCAGTATTTCTCAAAAATCCTGCAGGAATCCGAAGAAGGAAAAGCCATCGGGCTGAGCTATTTCAAGGAGCGCGGCATGCGCGACGATATCGTGAATAAGTTCCAGCTGGGATTTAGCCCGGGAAAATGGGAGTCTTTTTCAGAACATGCAATTAAGCATGGCTACAAGAAGGAGTTCCTCGTAAAAACCGGCCTGTCTATCGAAAAAGAGAACCGGCTGTACGACCGCTTTCATGGCCGGGTGATGTTCCCGATCCACAGCGCTTCGGGGCGGGTGATCGGCTTTGGCGGACGGATCCTGGGAAATGACAAATCGTTCGCGAAGTATGTCAATTCGCCCGAATCGGAAATCTACAATAAAAGCAAAACCCTTTACGGGATCTATTTTGCCAAGAATGCGCTTATTTCAAAGGATAACTGCCTCCTGGTGGAGGGTTACACCGATGTGATATCCATGCACCAGGCGGGCATAGAAAACGTGGTAGCGTCGTCGGGAACCTCACTCACGCACGACCAGGTGCGAATGATCCAGCGGTATACTTCAAACATCTCCATTTTGTACGATGGCGACCCCGCCGGGATCAAAGCCTCCTTCCGCGGAATAGATATGATCGTGGAACAGGGGATGAATGTAAAAATAGTCCTTTTCCCCGACGGGGAAGATCCCGATTCATTTGCCCGCAAACATCATCCCACAGAGGTGGAATCATTCATAGCTGCCAATTCGGTTAATTTTATCCTGTTTAAAACCAGGCTGCTGCTTGGAGAAACGCAAAATGACCCGATTAAAAAAGCCGCGCTCATCAAGGAGATCGTAAATACCATCGCGCTTATTCCTGATGGCATTTCGCGTTCGCTTTACGTAAAGGAGTGTTCAAGCCTGATGACTATCCCGGAGCAGGTACTCATGAATGAGCTGAACAAAATCCTGCGCGCAAAGGTGAAAAAAAACTCGCCGGAAACAGACAGGGAAATGGAGGTGGTACCGGCTGAGCAAATACCTTCAGAGCCTCAGTTTGATGTTGACCCCGACTCGGCCGAATACCAGGAAAAAGAGATCATCCGCCTGTTATTGCTGTTTGGACAGGAGGTGATCCAAATTAAAATAAATCCGGCTGATGAAGCGGAGGTTCCTGTGGGCGTTGCAGATTATGTGGTTCATGACATCACCCAGGATGAGATGGCTTTCGAAAACGCCCTCTATAAATCGATTTTTGATGAATATATACAGGGCATTGAAAATGACGCAATTCCCGATCGTACCCGGTTTCTGTCACACAGCAACCGGGAGATTTCCTCCCTGGCCGTCGACCTGGTATTTACCCCTTATGAACTCAGCGAAAACTGGTTGAAAAACAACATCATGGTCACTTCTGAGGAAACCCGGCTGCAGATGCATGTCATGCTCGCACTTCATGCATTCAAGGCGAGGAAGTTAGACAAGCTCATGACCGAAACCCGGAAAAAACTGAACGGGGCAACCTCCCCGGAAGAACAGGGTGCTTTGATGAAAACCTTTCAGGAACTGAAAAAACAGAGCATCCGGATCAACAAGGACGGCCTGGGGCGGATCATAACCCGATGAAAATCCCCGGAGGGGCGAAAAAATTTTGAAATCAGTTTCCGGTTACAAAAACAAGCTGGCGGTACCAGGGATTGTTCCAGTAATCCATCAGGATTTTGAAATCGGCATAATTCGCCACGTCAAACACCCGGTTGCTGAATTTCAACTGTCTCCGTATCGCAACCTTTCCTTCGTCTGTTTTCACCTCCCATACGAATATTCCCGCCTTATTGCTGATTTCCAGGTTTTTCGCCGGGGTAAATAAGCTGAATCCGGAAGGCATTGTAAATGAATACCGGTAACTCTCGTCGGCAATCGCCGGAATTTCAAAGGATGTTTCACGCTTGTTCGAGAGTGTTTTAATCCCCCAGCTTTCAACGCCGGAAGTGGAAACAGGCAGGTTGAAAAAATAATAATTTGAATCTTTCCTGAAGGGTTTGTCGCTTTGCACAATATAGGTCTGGAATCCATTTTCGGTATTCAGAGTGCTTATTTTCAAATGATTGGTGTCATTACCAATCAGCCCCCCGGAAATTGAGTTTTTCATTTTTTTCTTATCCCTCAAAAGACCGGCCAAAGGATAAACACTTCCATCATAATAAATGGACATCTCACCGGTAATTTTCGGATCAGAAGATACGATGAACGTTCCCTGAACTTTAACCATCTGTTTTGGGTTTTCGGCTTTGGCTGCAAGCGGCTTCCCGTCGGGTTTCAGGGTGATAAATGAACGCCCCGGAAGGGTAAGATCCAGGTTTGCTGAATTCAACCCGGTAACTGACAGGTACCAGGTTCCGCGCTCCTTGTTTTCGATTTTCACGGCAAAATCTTCCAGGTCGGCAAGCGTGGCAACTTTATCGTCCATAAAAGCAGTTCTGACAATACCGGCAACCTGCGCATCCTGTCCTGCAAATTTTAACATGGAGGCGAGCAGCACTGCTTTTTCTATCGCAGTTCCACCATTGCTGTTCCAGGTTTGCTCCGGGGTGCGGCATTGGAATAATGCGATTCTCAGCGGAACAGGATAATAACGAAGATCACTTACAACCATTTCCTGCAGTTTCAGGGCAATCTCGAATTTATCCCTGGTTTCGTTTACAAGGGTATTCACTGCTTTTTTCATCTCATCCGTCAGGGTAAATCTGAAGGCTGGCTGACCGGTCAGGAAGGAATACACTTTTTCGCGATCACCGGAGGTGCTGAAAATCAGCCTGGGATATCGTTCATTTATGCCCGGTTGTGCCTCTTCCACAGAAATTGCCGGCACATCAGTGAATTTCCAGCTGTACACCATAAATTGGCCATCGTCACTTTTTACAGGTTGGTTTTCGACGTTGAACAGGTGAAAATAGAGGTTCTGCCCGGCAGGCACCCGCACGCGGACCTCAAGGTTCTTCACAGGTTCATTTTCGGCGAGCAGCTCATTTCCCATCAAAGCAGGGAGAACTCCTTTCTCGGTATGAACCTGGTAATCGAGGCTGATGGTGGCATTGCGCTCCAGGCCGGTATGGGTGATCACCATTTCACGCAACGAATTGAATACCGGGGCGTTGGCTGCATATCCGGGAAGCACCTCATTGAATGCGTTTTCCGGGGCAACAATCTTTTTCCCGTCGGCCATCAATGTAAAAACTTCATTGATTTTCAGTTTCTGAAATGCAGGATTATACACCACAAATGTTTCCCCGTACAAATTATGAAACGCACGGTATGTAAGAAGTCTTTGCTGCTTTATATAGCGGTAGTCCATACTTCCGTCGGAATTCAGGGTGTATTCCTTTGTGAGGGAAAGATACCAGGCATCGTATTTTTCATCCTGTGCCCTGATCTGCGGCGATAAAAAAATGGCTATGAATATCAGAAAAATAATAGGGGTATGTGTTCTCATCTGAGACAGTTATTATGATGAATCCTGATTTTTATAATTCGACAACTACCGGCTTATCGGCAAACCTGTTCTGGCCATCTACGGCAGCTTTAAATTCGGGCCAGTCCTTCGCATCATACTGCCTTTTGCCGAATACCGATTTACCCGAAAAAATAACGGCTCCGTTGGACACCGCATACGAACCTTCGTAGGATGCGGCATCCCCTGTTTTAACAATGGATCCGGGGATCTGCACTACTTTTTTCACTTCGGGAAGCGTGATGGATTCGTTTATTTCCACCTTCCTGCTGCAACGGTCGCGGAACGGGTATTTCCGCTCTTTCATACCGGTTTCAAAGGATAGCTGTGCCTGGAAATTTTTGAATATTTCACCGGCCGAAAGCGGGATAAACATCATTTTGCTTCCGGAAACCAGGGCAAATTCAGGGATCGAATAGTCTATCGCAACCCAGATGTTGTAGTTCATATAATCAGCCGGATCAGTATATTTTACCTGTGTAACTTTTGCCTGCGGCCATAAACGGAGGAGCTCCCGTTCCACATTCTGGTACCAGGCAGTTTTGTTTGAATTTTTGAATAATCCGCGGATGGCGGCATCCGACTGGCCTTCGCCTGTGATGGTAATCCGCCCTTCAAGGGTTCCGTTCTTCTGCAACCTGGCTACTCCGTCAATTTTGATATAGTGATTTTCAGGATCTGAAACCGGGGTGGTTGCCAGGTCGGCCCCCTCGGGTACTCCCATCAGGTATTGCTGCTGCTGCTCGGCGCTTGACCACAATTCACGTACAAATGGCACCCAGGTGGGGTCGAGCAGATGGTACTTGCCATCGCGCAATTTTACCACGGTAACACAATGATTAAACTGGTCGGCGGGAATATAATCGATACGCGAACCGGCCATGGTCATTGCCGGGTAGGACTGAAAACCGGCCGCCCTCAGCATGGTGATCAGCATGCCGGCTTTATCTTTGCAAACACCACACCGGTCGGCAAAAGTCATCCCGCCTTTATGCAGGGTAAACCCTTCACCACAACCCATTGAAATGCCCGAATAGCGAATTTCATCGGCACACCAGTGGGTAAGGCGGGAAACTGAATCAGCCTCATTTTGGGCCCCTTTCAGGATTTCCGTTACTTTGTCTTTGATCTCTTTATCAGCCGTAAAACTGCCAAAGTCCTCATTTACCTTATAAAACCAGGTCGACTTCGAATTCCAGTCGGCTGTGGTAGATACCAGTAATTTGGGTGCCACGTCTACCATGGCAACCATTCTTGGTTCGGCTTTTATCGGAAGGATCTCTTTTTTGCTGAAGGTATATACAATTTTTCCGTTCTCAAACCAGCAGGATGTTTGCGCCTCCCCGTTGTAAAACTGGTACTGAAGCGGCTTATCTTTCGGAACCGTTACGCGGTAAACTTTGTTTTTTATCGGATAGGTGCTGAAAAATTCCACGATATCATAAAACTGGCCCTTCATCGGAGGGATATATTTGTCATCGTCATCCGTTGCCAGCAGTGCATAAGTAAACCCCTTGCGGAACATGGTCATCTCCACGGCATCACCCGGTTCAAGCCGGCCGGTTTCCAGCATTTTCTCACGGGCACCCCAGTATATTGCACGCGCCGGGGCAGGATAATCCATGGTCTTTTGAACATCAAGTTCGATTACTCGTCCATCCTTTTTGTAAACTACCGCTTTCCTGATCTCCACAAAGGCCGACAAGGGGTCATACCCGTATTTTACCACACTGAGTTCCATTGCTCCATGGCTGGTCAGCACTTTTGTCAGGGTATGGCTGATCACGTAGGTCAGCCCGGTTTCCTGCATATCTACCAAAGTGCTGTCGAAAACGATCAGCTCATCGTGATTTGGATATGCCGCGGCATCCCCGGCATTTTTTATCAGTTCAACTGTCGGCTGCGCATAAAAAGCGGTTACGAAAGTGAGTTGCAAGAACAGCAACAGGCTTTTTTTTCTCATTTTATATGGCTTTATAGAAATCGGTAATATCAAGAAATGTTTGGTGAAGTGCCGGTTTTCCTTTGAACTGAACTGCCTTTACATGGGTTTCAATGAATTTCATCTTGTTGTCGCGGGTTAAAATCCGGATACGCTGGTTCTGTGGAAATTCCATTCCGTTCAATCTCGCCTGCGATTGGGCAATCACTCTCACCTGGTCCTCCGGATGCAGCAATTTAACAATATCTGTAATGGAAAAAGCCAGAAACTCATCAAGAGGATACCCGAATATTTCAGCAGTACGGTTATTGGCAAACACAAATTTTTCATTCTGCATGATGGTCAGGCCCATCAGGGAATTATCCACAATGGTTTGATACATGGCCATCAACTCCTGGTTTTCCTGCGAACGCTTTTCGAGCAGGGCTTCAAGATCCTTCTGATAAAGGTTATTCTCAATTTCAAGATTACGCTGGTATGAAGCAATTTCAATGGTCATTTTCGTCTGCTCCATATCAATGGGCTTCAGCAGGTATCCGAAAGGCTTTATTTTAAATGACCGTTCATAGATCTCTTTGGAACTCTGCCCGGTAAGAAATATAATCGCACAATTAAATTTATCATTGATCAGTTTGGCGGTTTCGATCCCGTCAAGGTCCCCGCGCAGATGGATGTCCATCAGAACGATCTCCGGCTCTTTGCCCAGCCTTGAAAGTTCGGCGATATCATCGAGACAGGACTCTCCCCGAATGGAGGATCCGGATATCTCATAACCGAACTGTCGTAACTGTGATTTTAAATTTGCCGAAATAAGTAATTCATCTTCTACTATATAGATACTAATTGGATTCATAATAACTCAGGGTTTTGAACTGATCATCTTCAGGAGGTTTATCTCCTGCTCATCGAGCAAACGGTAGTTTCCGCGTGGCAAATTCTTTTTTGTAAGCCCGGCATAATAAACGCGGTCGAGTTTCAGGACTTTGTACTCAAAATGTTCAAAAATGCGCCTGACAATACGGTTTTGCCCTGAATGCAGTTCAATTCCGATCTGTTTCTTATCCTTTCCGTCGCCAATATATTCAATGCTGTCAACTTTAATCACTTCATCTTCCAGTCTGAATCCATCCGTAATTTTAATAAAATCGGCCCGGGCAAGGTTTTTATCAATCTCAACGTGATATATCTTTTTGATTCCATACCTCGGATGGGTCAGCTTTTTGGCAATATTGCCATCGTTGGTGAACAACAACAGGCCGGTGGTATTCCGGTCGAGTCTTCCAACCGGGTAAATGCGCTCTTTACAGGCACCTGCCACAAGACTCATCACGGTTTTACGTTTTTCCGGATCATCCACCGTGGTGATATACCCTTTGGGCTTGTTCAGCAGTACATATCTTGGTTTTTCACTTTTAATGGTCTGATCGCCGTATTGCACTTTGTCGCCGGGACCCACCTTGGTACCAAGTTCCGTTACAATGATACCATTTACCGATACGGCACCTGCTTCTATCAGCCTGTCTGCCTCCCGGCGCGAGGATATTCCCGAGTTGGCAATGTACTTGTTCAGCCTGATATGATCGGGGTTTTCATTTTTCTCACTCCGGCGGACCACTTTTTTGGGTTTCGTAGTTCTGTCGGGCAGTACTGACCTGTCAAGCTTGATCGATCTCTCCGGCCTGCCGGTTCTTTCAGGCCTGCCGGCCCTTTCTGGTCTATCCGG
>CAZVNF010000061.1:0-9729 GCA_964628215.1 uncultured Draconibacterium sp. | reverse complement strand
GGTCTATCCGGTTTTCTTGTTTTGTCAAACTTTTCAGGCCGTGCCGGTCTGTCACTCTTTACAGGCCTGTCGGGCCTGCCGGTTCTTTCGTACTTTTCCGGCCTGCCGGTTTTTTCGGTATGGTCAGGTCTTTCCGACCGTTTCGGTTCACTTTTTCTTTCCGGCTTATAAGCTCTTTCCGGCCTGGCTGATCTTTCGGGTTTTTCTCCCCGGTCGGACCTGCCTGTTCTTTCAGGTCCGCTTTTCTTTTCAGGCTTGCTGATTCTGTCGGGCCTGGATGATCTTTCAGGTTTTTCAACCTTTGAAGACCTGGACGATCTTTCAGGTTTTTCAACCTTTGAGGGTCTGGATGATCTTTCCGGTTTGTTTGGTCTCTCTGTCTTCATTTATTCGTCCTCCTTTTCATAGGGTGGTTTGATTTTTACGCCGTCGTAGCGTGTTTCAACCCCCTGATTATATGTGATGATCATGAACAGCGTTCCGTCAAAATTGTATTTATACCATTCACCTTCTTTCCTTCCATTAACGTAAATTCCTTCGTCTTTCACCTTGCCATTTTCCCAGTAATAGGTGTGTTTTCCATCGGGATTGTCTTCTATAAAACCACCTTTAAAATAACAGAGGCTGTCGGTAGTAACTCCGTTAAAATTCAGGTAGAAGTTATACCACATTCCGTTTCTTAATCCATCGCGGTATGAACCACGGATAAAACAGTCGCCGGTGAGTTCAAACCAGGGCCCGTCTTCATTCCCGGCCACGAATTCCCCCTCTTCTATTACTTTTCCTGTTTCATCATATTCGGTACTGAGACCGTCCCTCAGGCCGTTGAGATACTTTTCCTCCTTCAACAGCTGGCCGTTGTCAAAATACCATTTCCAGGTACCCTGAAATTTTCCCTGTTTGCTGAATTTACCTGCCTGCTCGATTTTTCCGTTGGCATGATAATATTTCCATTCACCTACCTGTTTTCCGTTATCATAATTTCCTTCCGCCTTAAGCGACCCGTCGGGATAAAAATCTTTCCAGGGCCCGTCACGGTTGCCATCTTCCTTCACAATGCCCTCTCCGACGATTACCCCGTTTTTGTAAAGATACGCTTTTTCGACCATACCATCGGCTGAGTACTCCCGTTTGATCCCCTCCGGGATGCCATTCCTGAACATGGCGCTGATTTTGACCTTTCCATCAGGATAATACTCATTCTGTACTTCAAGCTTCTGAATTTCTGCAGCTTCCGTTTGAACAACATCATCCGCATACTTTGCTATTTTCAGTAAATCACCATTTTCTGCGTATTCCTTGAGATAGCCGTTTTTCAGATCATCCCGGTAGGTAACTTCCGATTTAAGATTGCCGTTTTCGTAAAAACTACACCAGCGGCCCTGCTTTCGTCCGCGGTTGTCCTTCCTGTTGATCCTCAGGCGGTCGACAATAAATCCGCGTTTATACTCTGTCAACGTGATAATGGTGCCATCGGATCCGTATTCCTTGCCGTATCCTTGTTCAAAACCCTTGACAAACGGAACTTCCTGTTTTAATTTTCCATCAGGAAAGTAATATCTGGTATATCCTTCCCGTATATCGTCCGAAAAATTCTCTTTCATGATTTCCTTGTCCATGAAAGTGGTTTTTATACCGTTTTTCTTACCTGATTTATAGTTGATTTCAACCATTATCTTTCCGTCGGCGTTGTAGAACTTCCACAAACTGTCAAGTTCAAAATTCACCCGGTTTCCTTCTGATTTAATCGTTCCGGTTTCATTGTACGATTTCCAGTAACCATCCGGTTTGCCATTTTTCAGCGTTCCCTCACTGGAAAGTTTGCCATTTGGATAGAAAAACTGGTTAAAACCATCCTTCCGCGCGGTTTCCTGGCCATTCACCCGGTTATTTGATAACCCAACCAGGATGATAAATACACTGTAAAAAAAATATCCGGCAAACAACTTCATAAAAATTCAAATATTTACTATTCCGATAATTCCAGCATGCGCAAGATAGGCCTCTTTGCTTTTTCTATCACACTTTTCGATAATATTAATTCGGGTTGTTCATTGCGAAGGCAGGCATGAATTTTTTCAAGTGTGTTCATTTTCATGTACGGGCAGTCGTTGCATGAACATGTTTCATCTGTGGGTACAATATAAAATTCCTTATCCGGCGAAATCTTTCTCATCTGGTGCAAAATGCCTGTTTCTGTGGCAACAATAAACTTTTTTGAATCGCTTTTCACCGTAAAATTCAGCAATCCGGTTGTAGAACCAATATAATCTGCCAGTTCCAGAATCACTGCTTTGCATTCGGGGTGCGCGATCAGTTTTGCGTCGGGATGTGCCGCTTTTAATTTTATCACCTCTTCCGTCTTGATCACATCGTGCACTTCACAACTCCCATTCCATAAAATCATGTTGCGGCCGGTGAGCGCATTGATATATCCGCCAAGATTTTTATCGGGGGCAAAAATGATTTTTTCGTCTTTGGAAAAGGATTCAACAATTTTTACGGCATTGCTTGAAGTACAGATTACATCCGACATGGTTTTTATCTGAGCCGAGCAGTTGATGTAGGAAATAACTTTGTAACCGGGATACATTGATTTGAATTTTCTGAATTCATCCGGCGGGCAGGAATCGGCAAGGGAACACCCGGCAGCTAAATCGGGAATCAATACCTTCCTCTCCGGATTCAGAATTTTAGCTGTTTCGGCCATGAAGTGAACCCCGGCAAAAACGATAATATCTGCTTTTGTGCGCAATGCATTTTGTGCCAATGCCAAACTGTCACCCACAAAATCTGCAATATCTTGTATTTCAGGTATTTGATAATAGTGGGCAAGAATTACGGCATTTTTCTCCCTCTTTAATGATTGTATTTTTGTTATTAAAGAATCCGATAAACGGTTTTTCATTTTTTTAATAATAATAATAGATTACTATTTCTTTATGTTTATTATAACTGCTGTTAGTACTGTTAGTTTCTAAATGAAGAATAATTTTGATTATTGACAAACTGAATTTGTTTAACAACTTATGAACAGGTTATATTATTATATTATGTTGAAATACAATGATTAAAATAAATGTGATTTAATTGTTAATTACTTAGTTTGTTCATAAAATATCCGGTTTATTATACTCAATCGTTGTTGAAACAAAATGAAAAAAACGTTCTTAATTAACAATTGTTCCGGCAAAAGGATAAAAAAGAGAACTGACCGCACTTTTTATCATTATTTTGACACAAAAATAATCAGTTGTTAACAAAACTGTGTGAAAAAAATAAAAAATTGATAATGAGAGATATATTAGAATCCAAAATTTCATGTTGATTCATTATGATTGGTTTATGATTACATTTGTGAAAAAAAGTATTAACAATGGTTGATTCTTTCAAACAAATTGCTATCGGGTGCGATCACGCGGGTTTTGCAGTGAAGGAGTACATCAAACAACATTTAGGCGATACAGGCATTTTGATTCATGATTTTGGAACATTTTCCGAACTGTCCATGGATTATCCCGACACGGCACATCCGCTTGCAAAAGCTGTTCAATCAGGCGAATATACATTCGGAGTACTGATTTGCGGCAGTGGCAACGGCGTAGCAATTGTAGCCAACAAATATACGGGAATAAGGGCAGCTATTTGCTGGAATGAGGAGATTACCCGTTTGGCTCGTATGCACAATGATGCAAACATCATTGTACTTCCCGCCCGTTTTATCTGTCACGAGGAGGCAATTCGGTTTGTGGCGATTTTTCTTTCCACTTCATTTGAAGGCGGACGGCACCAGGTGAGGGTGGATAAAATATCAAAAATATTGTAACTAATAAAAAATGAATCACATATATCAAAAATTTCTGGACGATGCCGAAATAAAATCCTTCGATCCGGAGCATCGTAAACGTCTGAATTACAACATAGGACGGTATGATGAACAGGTTGAAAAAGGCAAAAGTCAATATCAGAACCTGGAACTGGCAAAACGGAGGGCGGCGAACATAAAGCATAAAACCATCAATAACCTGGATAAGTATCTCGTTGAATTTGAAAACAACTTCAGCAAACGGGGAGGAAAGGTTATCTGGGCTCCGAGCGAAAAAGATGCTCAGCGCGAGATCATGCACATCATCAAACAGGCAAAAGCCCAGGTCATTGTGAAACAAAAGACCATGGTCTCAGAGGAGGTTGAACTCAATGAATTATTTGAAAAAAACAAAAGGGAGGTATTTGAAACCGACCTGGGTGAATATATCGTTCAACTTGCCGGGGAAAAGCCGTATCATATTCTGACCCCTGCCATGCACAAATCGAAAGAGGACGTTGCCAAACTCTTTCATGAAAAGTTCAATATGCCTGCCGACAGCAAGCCAGGTGACATTACACAGTTTGTCAGGGAAAAACTGCGTGGTGAATTTATCAGGGCCGATGTGGGCATTACCGGCGGTAATTTTTTAATTGCCGATGTTGGAGCTGTGTCTCTTACAGAAAATGAAGGTAACGGATTGCTGTGCATGGCCTTCCCGAAAATCCATATCGTGATTGTCGGCATAGAAAAGCTGATTCCCTCCATCGAAGATCTTGACCTCTTTTTACCATTGCTGGCTCAGCATGGCACCGGGCAGCGTATTACTGTATATAATAATCTTGTATTTGGACCGCAATCGGAATTTGAAACAGATGGTCCGGAAGAAATGTACGTGGTTTTACTTGACAACCGGCGTACAGAATTATTAAAGTTCAGGGAGCAGCGGAAGGCGCTTTCATGCATTCGCTGCGGGGCATGCCTGAATGGATGTCCGATTTATAAAAGTGTTGGAGGTTATACCTATAAAGCAACTTATTCCGGTCCGATAGGTTCGGTGATCTCACCTCATTACCTGGGTATGAAGGATTACAATCACCTGAGTTTTGCCTCTTCATTGTGCGGAAAATGCACGGAAGTTTGTCCGATAAAGATTCCGCTCCATGAATTACTCCTCCACAACAGGCATGAGGCAGTTACAAAAAAGTATGTTTCCTATACCTGGAGGGCCATTGTTTCCGGCTGGAAAATGGTTATGCTGCACCGCTGGATGATTGATAAGCCGAGCGCAGGGCTGAAGAATAAAATGATCAATCGTTTTGGCCGGAAAATGTGGGGGCCACGCAGAACGCTGCCTAAAATTGCTCCGAAAAGCTTCAGGGAGCGATGGAATGAAACCCATCCATAAACAGTTTCATCTTACAGAGAAGCCCGCCGGCTAAACACCAGGTCGATCAGGAACAATATGCCGGCCGATAAACTGATCAGTAACCCCCAGGATACAAACTTGGAGGAAAATGCACTTTTAAGAACGGCAAAAAATGTTCCTGAATAGGTTAACAAATTGTTAACCAGATAATCTTTTCCCGGCACCCAGTTAAAAATAGGCAGGTCTGAAGTTGCAATAACCAGGAACAAAAACAGGGTGATGGCCACATAGGGAAACACCGCTTTCACATTTTCATATATTGGATTTCTCACGGCAGTAACTTCAGGAACTACCTGAATATTGGCCATCACCCGGTTAACGAATTCATCCGATGGGCTATCGAGCGGACTGCGCCGGATTAATTCCCGCAGAAAGTCGTCTTTCAAAAAATCATCTTTTTCCATCATCATGCAAAATTAATATTTATCTTTCATCCGAACAGGTTATTACATCATGTTATAAACGGTTTTGTTCATCATTATAACCAGTTCGTCATGTAATTTTTTTCTGATCCGGTGTAATCTTACCTTGACATTAGACATGGAAAGCCCGGTAATGTTACTGATGTCCTCAATGGAGTTATCCCCTTTGTAAAACAAGGTGATCAGCAGATTGTCATCATCACTCAACCGTTCCATGGCCTTTTCAATCATCGCTTTTTGTAAATCCGGATCAATTTCATCCATGCCCGTAGAAACAGCATCTTCTGTGTAGTTGTCAATCACATAATTATCCATAGGAACTACCTCCAGCTTTTTCTTTCGCGTTTTGGAAATGGCAGCATTATATACAATTCGATAGAGCCAGGTCGAAAATTTCGATTTTCTCTCAAATGTTTTTAATGCCTGGAATACTTTCAGAAAGCAGTCCTGTGCCACCTCTTCCGCATCCTCCCGGTTATTCAGAATTTTAAGCGCGATTGAAAAAACCAGGTTTTTATGTTTGGCAACCAGTGTGGCATAGGCGGCAACATCGCCATCTAGCACACGATCAATGTAATGGTTGTCGTCAAGGTATTTCATTCGGAATTTAGACGTTGAAATCTGAACAGGTTACATCCCCTAACACAAAGATAGTATCATTTTGTAAATCAAATTCATAAAATGATTAACGGGCATTGGGTTTTTTTGTAAGTTTGTAATTAAATATTATATTAATCATTATAAATCAAAACCACTATGAAAAAATTTACTATTGCAGGCTTACTGTTTTTGCTAATGACTGTAAGCCAATTATTTGCACAATACCAGGGGGATAATCCCAACCTGGATCAAATTCCTCAGTACCTGAGGGAAAGAGCTTCGGCTGTTGTTACCGACGCGCCCCTTTCTACAGTTGTAACGATAAATAACTGGGATAATTTCAATCTTGGAACCGATTTTGCAGAGAATAACATGGCGGAGAATCCGAACATCCCATCCTGGTATTTTACTGCATACAATACCAATGCCCCCCACCAAACCCAGAATGGCATTGACTGGACCAACCCTGCAGCCAGTTTCGGCACCAGTGTTCAGGGCGACCCTCTTGTTGCTTACGATAGCCTTGGGAACCTCTTTTATGAAAACATGTACGGAAACATCACAGGTTGTAAAGTGATTGTTTCAACAAACAATGGCTTGAACTGGGGATCGCCGGTTACCGCGATTGCCGGAAATGACAAAAACTGGATGGCCTGCGATCAAACTTCCGGCCCTTATGCCAATTATGTTTACACGTGCATGACAAATAACTCATCCGGAAATTTTGCCCGCAGCACCGACCATGGATTAACCTTTAATTCCACCTACTCTGCCACTCCGCACTCATTACCCGGCATGATGGTAGCTGTAGGTCCCCAGGGAAGTATTCAGGGAGGATCAGTGTATATTGTTACCAACAGCGGAAGTTCGTTTTCTGCGACATATACTTTTTTCAAATCACATGATGGAGGGGCAACGTTTGCCAAAACCACTACCCAGAATTGGGCCAACACGGTAGGTTCGCAGGTTGGGGGAAGAAATTCAGTGTCAAATATGCGTACCCGCCCTTATCCGATGATCGCTGCGGATAACAGTTACGGCGCCCATCGCGGAAAATTGTATTGTGTTTATGCGTCCAATGATCCCCCCGGTTCAAATGGAAAATCTGATGTTTGGTGCAGGGCTTCCTCCGATGGAGGCATGACCTGGACCAGTGCGATTAAAGTGAACGATGATGTAAATACCCAGAGTTTCCAGCAATGGCACCCTGCCATCTGGTGTGATAAAGAAACCGGAAAATTGTATGTGATGTGGATGGATACCCGCGATACTCCTACCAATGACAGCGCTTTGATTTACGCTACCTACTCTGTTGACGGAGGCGCTACTTTTGTGGCCAATCAGCAGATTTCGAATAAAAAAATGAAAATTGACTGCGGAAGTTGCGGTGGTGGCGGAACTCCCCGTTACGAAGGCGATTACAACGGAATCGTTTCCAATAAAAAAGGGTCAATGCTTGGCTGGACCGATTTCAGATCAGGTTCATTTATCAGCATGACTGGCTATTTTCCCGATTTTGCCATGGCCATCGACCATGCTGTGGATACGTTATATACCTCGGTTGACAATGCCATTTTCCAGGTTTCCATTCCGGAAGTAAAATTATACACAGATACTGTGATTATATCTGGCACGGTTACTCCTGCCCCTGCAACAGGAACCATCACCGTTGAGTATCCTTCCGGAACAACTATTACCAGCTATCCTGCTTCACTGCCGGTTAAACTGGTGCTTACCGGAAATGTTCCCACAGGCAATTATACTGCAACATTTTATGCCAAAGGCCCGAACGGGACCCCGGCTCATAAACGCACAGCTAACATTAAGGTGCTGCCGGGCAGTAATTTCCAGGCAACCGTTTCGGCAAGTCCGTCAGCCATCTGCCAGGGACAATCTTCACAGTTAAATGCAGTGGTTTTAGGCGGAACACCTCCGCTTACCTATGCCTGGACACCGGCCGCCAGCCTGAGCAACCCGGCGATAGCAAACCCTGTGGCAACACCAAATGCCACAACGGTATACCATGTGGTTGTTACCGATAATGCAGCACATACGGCAGAAGACAGTGTAACGGTTGTTGTAAATACTCCGCCGGCAGCACCTGGCCCGATCACCGGAAACCAGGCAGTATGCGCCGGGGATACCGTTTCATACTCTATTGTTGAAGTAATTGGCGGTACTGCTTATAGCTGGAGTGTTATACCTCCGGCAACCTCCATTATTGGAAATGGTACGGCAACTGTAAGTATTATCTGGGGCAGCACCTCAGGTGAGATACAGGTGCTTGCAGGCAACGATTGCGGAAATAACCCCATCCCGTCCATCCTGCCTGTTGTGGTCAATACACCGCCTGTTGCACTTAATCCGATAACCGGACCTGATCAGGTATGTATTGGAACCAGTGCAACTTTTACTACTGCCATTCTCGGCCCTCCGGATACCTATACCTGGACGGTGCCTGCAGATGCTTCCATTGCCAGTGGACAGGGAACCAATTCCATCGTGGTAACCTGGGGAAACACCGCAGGTGATGTGACTGTTTATGCAATGAATAATTGCGGAGAAACCCCGGTGATCATGAAGACGGTAGGTGTGAAAACCATTCCTGAACCCGCAGGATCAATATCCGGTCCCGATACTCTTTGCCAGGGCCCTGAAAATATTGTTTACAACGTGGGTTCCATCAACGGTGCAACACAGTATACATGGACGGTCCCGGCTGGGGTAACCGTTGTTTCGGGTGCCGGCACCAGCCAGATTACGCTCAATTTCGGTTCAACATCACAATCCGGTAATATTTCCGTGAAAGGGAACAACGACTGTGGCGATGGTACCGGTTCTTCCATGGCCGTAGTGGTTAAAAACTGCACAGGAATTGAACAGAATAGCCTTGAATCATCCGTTCGTATTTATCCGAATCCGGTAAGAAATGAACTTACTTTGAGCATTAATGGCCGGGAACAGCAATTGGGTCTAACCATTTCAAATGCCAATGGACAAGTTGTTTATTCTGAAATACTTGAGAACATTACAGCGGATTATAAAAAGAAGCTGAATATGTCAGGTTTTTCCAAAGGTGTTTACTTTTTAAAACTTTCGAACAACGAAAGGGTTTACACTGAAAAGGTGATTGTTCAATAGAAAAGTGTCAACGAACCTGTAACCAACAGATTGAAGCTGCGTCAAACGGATCGAAAACGGAAAACAAACTCAAAATCTACGGAAATGACGAATGAATTTTTGATCCCGGTCGCGTTCTTTGCAATGGTTTACGGAATCGTATACCTGTTTGTGAGGAAAAAAGAACGCCTGGCGCTGATCGCAAAAGGCGCCGATGCAAGCATATTCGAATCCTCGAAACAACCTTCCTCTTTAAAATGGGGGTTGCTTTTTATGGGAATTGGTACAGGAATCCTCCTTGGCAAAGTACTGGCAGTTTACACAACACTCGAAGAAGAACCTGCGTTCTTTTC
>CAZVNF010000060.1:5660-21010 GCA_964628215.1 uncultured Draconibacterium sp. | reverse complement strand
CTATTTCGCCATTTCGCCATTTCGCTATTTCGCTATTTCGCTATTTCGCTATTTCGCTACCTCGCTACCTCGCTACCTCGCTACCTCGCCTACGCGGTACACGTCAGATTCCTGTCCCCAAACGCATCGTCGATGCGCGTTACGGTAGGCCAGTATTTGTCCTCTTTCAGTGAATCAACAGGGAATGCGGCTTTTTGCCTTGAGTAGGGCAGGTTCCATTCATCGGCCGAAACCATTTGAGCGGTATGTGGCGCTTTCATGATGACATTCACCAGTTTGTCGGCTATGCCTGAGGCGATTTCATCAATCTCGCCTTTGATGGCAACCATGGCTTCAAGAAAACGGTTGAGCTCTGAAAAAGGTTCGCTCTCGGTGGGTTCCACCATCAGTGTGCCATGAACGGGGAAAGCCACGGTTGGTGCGTGAAAACCATAGTCCATCAGTCGTTTTGCAATGTCGATCGCGCCAATGCCTGTCTGGCGGCTTATGCCATTGCAGTCAACGATCATTTCATGGGCGCAGCGTCCGTTCTTTCCCGAATACAGGATCGGGAAATGTGGTTCAAGACATGATTTCAGATAATTCGCATTCAGAATGGCCATTTTGGTCGCTTCGGTCAAACCGCCGCCGCCCATCAGTTTGATATAGGCATAGGAGATGGTCAGGATCAGTGCGCTGCCGTAAGGAGCTGAGGCAACAGCGGTAATCCCTTTTTCCCCGCCGGTTTCGACACATACATGCCGTGGGAGAAATGGCGTAAGATGTTTTGCCACGGCGATGGGGCCTTCGCCCGGTCCTCCGCCACCGTGAGGAATGGCAAATGTTTTATGCAGGTTCAGGTGACAAACATCGGCCTTGATGATGCCCGGGTTGGTAAGCCCTACCTGGGCATTCATGTTGGCGCCGTCCATGTAAACCTGTCCGCCATTATCATGCACTACCTGGATGATATCGAGGATCTCTTCTTCAAAAACCCCATGTGTGGAGGGATAGGTTACCATCAATGCCGAAAGTGTGTCCTTGTATTGAACCGCTTTTTCGCGCAGGTCATTCAAATCAATGTTCCCTTTTTCATCGCATTTGACCACAACCACTTTCATGCCGGCCATGGCAGCGCTTGCAGGGTTGGTGCCGTGGGCAGAGGATGGAATTATGCATACATCACGGTGGGTATCCCCCTGCGCGATGTGATACTGGCGAATTACCATCAGTCCGGCATATTCCCCCGCAGCCCCGGAATTTGGCATGAACGAAACTGAATCAAAACCGGTGATGATTGCAAGGTCTTTGGCAAGTTCTTCGATCAGGTATTGGTATCCTGCTGCCTGGTCCTTTGGAACGAATGGATGAATACCCCCGAATTCAGGGTAGCTCAGGGCGAATAATTCAGCGGCTGCGTTCAGTTTCATGGTGCAGGAGCCCAGGGGGATCATGGAACGGTTCAATGCCAGGTCCTTGATTTCCAGTCTTTTCAGATAACGCATCATTTCCGTTTCGGAATGATAGCTGTTAAACACTTTATGGGTAAGGTAGGACGAAGTACGGGTGAGTTGCGGTGGAATGGTGGAAATCAGTTCACACTCTTTAGGGTCGCACACAAATTCGGTGTAACTCTTCCCGTTGGCTTTGGCAAAAATACCGACAAGTGTGTTGATATCGGAGAGCGCCTTGGTTTCGTCAATACTTACTCCAATATGTCTTGCATCGATATACCGCAGGTTCATTTCCTGCGCGATGGCAGCTTTTCGGATGGTGTCAGCGGAAATGCCCTCAGGCAATTCGATCATCACAGTGTCGAAGAAATGGCAGTTAACTTGTTTATACCCGTATTTCTGTAACTCCTGCGACAATACCCCGGTGAGGATGTTAATGTGGCGGGCGATCTGGCGCAAACCTTTCGGACCGTGATATACACCGTACATTCCGGCCATTACCGCCAGCAGAACCTGGGAGGTGCAGATGTTGGAAGTTGCTTTTTCACGTTTGATATGTTGCTCGCGGGTTTGCAGCGCCATCCGGAGGGCACGGTTCCCGTTTGCATCTACCGAAACGCCGATGATGCGGCCCGGCATCTGCCTTTTGTATTCATCGCGTGTGGCAAAATAGGCGGCATGAGGCCCACCGTAACCCATTGGTATTCCAAACCGCTGGGTGGATCCGAATACGATATCAGCACCCCATTCCCCGGGGGGAGTGAGAAGGGTGAGACTCAGCAGATCGGCTGCAACTGCAACCATGGCCCCTGCCTGATGTGCTTTTTCCACAATTGTACTGTAATCGCAAACTGCCCCGTGCTGGTTCGGATATTGGATCACACAACCGAAAACCATTTCATTGAAGTTGAATTCGTCCTGCTTTCCGATGATGAGTTCGATCCCCAGGGGGATGGCACGTGTGCGGATGACATCTATGGATTGAGGAAAGAGATTTTCGGAGACAAAAAACTGGTTTGCGCCCCGTTTTACCGCATCGCGGGAACGGCTGTTGAATAACATGATCATGGCTTCGGATGCTGCCGTACCTTCATCCAGAAGGGATGCATTTGCAATGGGCATCGCGGTGAGGTCGCATACCATGGTCTGGAAATTGAGCAGAGCTTCCAGTCTGCCCTGTGAAATCTCGGCCTGGTAAGGGGTATAGGCGGTGTACCATCCCGGGTTTTCAAGAATATTCCTCAAAATGACTGCGGGAACAATCGTGTCATAATAACCCAGCCCGATGAAACTTTTGTACAGTTTATTTTTTGCACCTACGGATTTGATGTGGTTAAGGTACTGATATTCGTTCATTCCAACAGGAAGGTTCAGGGGCTCTTTCATCCGGATAGAGGCTGGAACAGTTTGATCGATAAGCTGGTCGATGGAATTAACGCCGATTTTCCCAAGCATCTGGTTGATCTCATCGCCGAATGGCCCGTTGTGTCTTCTTGCAAAGTTATTGTTGATCATTTGGAAGGTTTTTGAGGATTTACGATTGTGTCGCAAAAGTACCAAAAGTTTGTGAAAAAATAAACTAATAACGTATCTGTGTTTTCTGAGAAGTATATAACTGTCACAAGAAAGAATGCAGGTCACATTGATTATGAAACAGAAGACGGCACAACAAGGTTTGCCTATAACTCCGATTTACGATAAAGATCATGCGGCTTTGGCACATTTCGTTCGATTGAACTTTATATGTTATACAAGTGATCAAACGAATTAAGATTAATAGTTATACTTTTACACCTTACGATGTTGATTTTATTTAGCTTAATTTTCAAATTCCAATTATATGAAAATATTGACAGATAGTTACAGTACTTATTGTTTAGTCCGGTCCAGCCGCCGTGTCATCTTTTGTGACCGGCAAACCGGTTAGTTTATGAAATATGAAAAAAAATACAGCATCTTCTCCAATCAGGCAAAACCAATTCCTTTTTTACCTGTTTACAGGCTTCATCGTTATTTTCCTCCCTTTTTTTTACCTCAGTGAGGTCTGGGACCAGACTTTAATGCCCCGGTTACTTGCTCAAAGTTTATTTCTATGGGGTTTTGCAGTTTCTTTTTTGCAGGATAAATTCTTTCAGAAGTTCGATTTCTCGATTCTGAGATATAAAATTTTCCCCTTACTTGCCGCTTATTTGCTTGCAACAATGATATCTCTGGTATTTGCCTATAACCCGAGAGAGGGCATCTATGACGTAGTTAAAACCTCTATGTTTATTTCGCTGATAATCATTGGCACCATGTTGTTCATAATAACTGATGCATGGGCGGAAAAATTATCAGTGCTAGTTCTGTGCTCAGCAATAATTTCGGTAGCCATTGGCTTTATCCAGTACTACCTGCGTGTCTTGCAATCTCCTGATTTATTTTTACCCGATGGCCGGCCGGTTATATATGCAGTTGACGGCATTATGTCGCATAAAAACCTTTTCTCTCTTTCATTGCTGATGATGCTTCCATTTATCGCATATGGAATTTACAGTGCCAAAGGAGGTTTGAAACCGGTTTTTGTTGTTGCATTTATTCTTGTTTTTATTTTGATCATTCTGTTAAAAACGAGGGCAGTGTGGTTGGGTGTCCTCGTTTCAGGAACTTTTTTGATGACAATCCTGCTTCTGTTTGCATATAAATTCAATATTCCGGGAAGATGGAGGAATACCCTCATCGCAGGAATAGTGATTATTCTCTTCACGGGCGTTGTGTTCGTCGGTTCTGTCAGCAGAAATAGTCAGAATTCATTTGTCAGGTATTTTACATCAATTGCCGACCCCCAAAATGTACTTAATACCGGCCGGTTGAAAACATGGTCGCTGACGGTTAATATGATTCGCGAACATTATCTTACCGGAGTCGGAGCCGGTAACTGGCAAATCAATGCTCCGGCTTATTACAAGGGCCGGTTTTCCGCAGAAGAACAATTAAACTGGGTTCGTCCGCATAATGATTATCTCTGGGTGATGGCGGAAAAAGGAATTGCCGGGATCATCCTGTTTCTTTCAGTATTCGGCTTGCTGATTTATTATCTCTTTGTCATTATCGCCAAATCGACTTACCCGGACAAGGTGCTGTCACTGTTTCTGCTGGCGGGTATTGTCGGTTACCTGGTTTCGTCTGCTTTTGATTTTCCTTATGAGCGGCCATATCACCAGGCATTCCTTGCGCTCTACTTTATCAGCGCCGTTTCGATGATGCATAGAATAAATCCCCGGGCCTCTGTCAATATACGCAGAATCATGGTTACAATCCCATTCCTGCTGCTGATTTCTTTTGCGGTTTATTACAGCTATTCTGCAGTTAGGCAGGAAGTGTACCTGCGAAAGGCTTATAATGCATTTGATCAGCATGATGGGACGATGATGCTGTACTTTGCCCGGGAGGCTGAGTCACCCTTGAAGAACATGGATCCACTTGCCAACCCTGTTGCTTCTTACATTGGGAAGGCATTTTCCGAGCTGAATGATTTACCCAATGCGTTAATTGCTTTCCGGGAAGCATATAGAGTATTTCCGGATAAATTGAAATCGATCATTAATTTAGCCGAAGTCAATGGGAAATTAAAATTGTACGATGAATCTGAACAAATCCTGAAACGAGGGTTAAAGCTTTACCCTGATCATCCCGGATTGCAAAAGCAACGCTGTGATCTGTTTTTTAACCGTGGCGATTTAATCAGGGCCTATGTCACTCTGCGGTCGATCCATGGTTGGGAGAACGACTCTGCGTTATCGGGGAATGTCGGATTTTTGGAAAATCAATTGGGCATCGGGAATATGGGTCTTGTTGATTTAGTAACTGATAGCCTCAGGAAGGAGGAGCTTATCAGAAATTACATCGCAAGGATCATGAATGATCCGGCCTGGCTGGAAATGATCCGGAAAAAAGCTCTCCTGAAAGCGATAACAATGGATGAAATGATCAGGCTGGATGCTCAATACATGGTCATTCAGCGGTTTAATCACTACAAATCAACCATTGAACATGACACTGCTGAGTTTGCAACTCTCATTAAAAAGGCCATCAATGGAAAAAAAACCATTGACGAGACTATCAGTGCCCTGGCTGAAATCAGGGTGGAACAAGAGATAAAAAACGGGAAATAACAACAAGTATACTGGTAGTAGCGGAGCGATTCTTCTTTGCAAATAGAGAAGGTGTCGAAGTCAGGAAAAAATGCAGGTCACGTTGTTTGTGTTAAATAGAATATTTTATGTTATAAATTCCAGATAGTTATCCTTATGAACCACCTGATATGTTGAACCAGGATAGGATTTCAAAAATTCATGGGGAGGTTTGATTTTTTTTTCGGTCCACTTGAATTCGGTGCCGGATAATTTTCCGTCATATTCTTCTATGAGATCGATCTCTTTTTGGTCGTATGTTCTCCAAAAATAGTAATTACGGAGACTTGACTGGTAATAGTTCCTTTTTAGCCGTTCGGAAATACAGTAATTTTCCCATAAGCGTTCTGTGTCATCCCGAAGTGCAAGCCGGTTGAAATTTGAAATAACCACGTTTCTTATCCCGTTATCCCAGAAAAAATACCTGCGTGATTTGGTAATCTCTTTGCGCAAATTTCGACTGAAGCCTTGCAGGGAAAACAGAATGTAACACTTTTCGAGCAAGTCAAGATACCTGGTAACGGTGTTTTTACTTACACCGAGCCCTGAAGCCAATTCACTTGCCGACACATCATTGCCAATCTGAAATGCAACAAGGCGCAAAAGATTCATGATAAACGTTGAATCTTTCAGGTTATCCAGTGCCAGTATGTCTTTTATTAAGGCTCCGTTTTTTATGGATTCAAGTATATCTGTTTTTTCTTTATTTGTTTTGGATATGATTACTTGCGGGTAAGCACCATAGATCAATCTGCCTTCCAGGTTCTCTTTCGATGTCAGAAAATCTTCCTGCAATTCGAGTTGAGCCACAGGATAAAGATAAAAGTATTTGCTTCTTCCTGTTAGCGGTTCCCCGATCTCATTTTTCAGATCAAAAGCGGAGGAACCAGTCACCAAAACAGCAATTTCGGGAATGGCATCGGCAATTAACTTCAAGTTAATACCAATTGAAGGGATTTTTTGAGCTTCATCAATAAACAGGTAATCATATCCTGCAATGAATTGTCGTAACAGGCTCAGGCGCTGACTTGACAGTATTTCTGCAACATCAAGGTTCTCTCCCTGAACCAAAAGCGTTTTTCCATGCCCGATCTGGCCCTTGATGTGTTCCATCAGGAAGGTCTTCCCCGTTCTTCTTGCCCCAAACAATCCTGTTACAAAACCAGGTTTTAAACTTTCTAATAACGAATTATATAGAAATCTGGGTATCACGATGACTGAATTTATATGAATATGGTCAGTAAAGATACTGTTTTTTGATAATAAATACTGGGTGATAAAAAAAAGTCGCACCCGCGCGGGAACGACTTTTGTGAATCTATAAAAAATGGAAACTACTTTGTTTTGACAATTTTCGTGGTGAAAATCCCGCCGGTTGCGGAATTAATCTGCAGAAAGTAAATGCCAGGCGGCATGAGATCTGTCGCCAGTTCATAAGTGTTGGTTCCTGCAACCAGGGTAATGTTTTTGCTTGTTACCGGTTGCCCGGTGAGATTGAAGATTTCAATAGTTGCTTTTATCTCCCTTTTGACGTTTATACTCACGGTAAGTTTGTCTATTACCGGATTCGGATAAACCACCCAGGAAGTGATTCCCTGCAAGGGAACTTCTGTGCCTGAAATCTGATTTCCGGAAAAGGTAAGGGTTACCTGTGGGGCCGGATTTTCCGAAGAAACGACCACTTTGAACAATTCACTGGAAATCCCTGCCATTTCAGCCTTCAGAAAGTAGGTGCCATAGCCAAGGGAGGCAAAGGAAAACACGCCGCCCGGTGTCACCGGATCAAAGGCAATGGCTTGTCCGTTTGATTTGAAGAGCAGCATGGTGATTTTGTCGACATAATCCGTTTTTAACCCCGAAGTGTTGATCTGCCCGTTGATGGTTCCATTGCCGGTTACCGGCATGGCAGCTCCTGCCAGGTGGATGTCGTAGGGATTATTTTCCACCCCCAGATGAATGACCGTGGCATCTTCCCAGAAAATGGCATCCCCGTAAAAAGTGGGCAGGTATCCGGGAACCCCGGCAGGGATGGCATTTACATAATAATCGCCGTCGGGCACCTGGTAGAAATGATAGGTGCCTGACGAATCAATGCTGCTGATGTCGAGGTAGGGCTGGTAGGGTGCAATGGTATCCACTGAAAACAGGTTGACTACACCGGTTTGGATGGGAGTGCCCGAGGCAAATACCTGCCCGCTGATGTGGTGGGCGGGTAAAATGCTGTCGTTTGTTGTAAAAGTAGTGTCACTTCCATACGCCGTTCCTACGGCACTCGTACCTATAGCACGGTAGTGATACAATGTGGATGGTAACAGATTGGTGGCCTGTTGATAGGTATAGGACATCGTATTGCCATACACGGTTCCATAAGTAACTGTTGATCCGTAGGCCGGGGTCAGCCCATATTCGAATGACACGGTGGTCGGGTACCCGTTGGGATTTACATTGGCAGAAAGAACGGCATTGGAGGCTGTTGCATAGTAAGCTCCGGTGGTGATCACAGTTGGAAGGGGTGTGGTGGCCGGGTAGGTAGTGAACACTGTATCCATCCCGTAAGATGTGCCTGATCCGTTCACTCCTTTTATCCGGGCGTGGTAGGTTGTATTCGGTGAAAGCCCGGTGAGCAGAGCGTCGGCCCAGGTAGTCAGGGTGTCACCGGGGATGGACGCAGGATTAGCTGAAACCGTTGTCCCATAACTTGTTGTGAGTCCGTATTCGAATGAAACCGCCGTGGTGGATCCGTTGGGATACACCCTTCCGTTCATAGTTGCTGTATTGATGCCGACAGATGTTGGTGAATAGGTAAATACCGCCGGTAGTGTATCGGCAGTAATAAAGGTCATGTCGTTGCCATAGGATATTCCGCCCGCACTGCTGCCAACAGCCCGGAAATGGTAAACCCTGCCCGGAATCAGCCAGTAAATTGAAGGTTCGAAAGTAACCGGTGTGTTCCCCGAAATACTCCCGGTCTGGATGGTCACATCATAGGCGGTCGTCAGACCATACTGAAACGAGGTGGTGGTTTGGTTCCCGTTGGCATTAAATGTTCCTGACAGGATGGCAAAGGTGGAACCGGCGAGGGAGGCGGGGTTGGTGGTCACCGCGGGTGGTAAAAGGATGGCGGTGGTAAATACACTGTCGTTCCCGTAGGTGGTTCCGTTGGCGTTGACCCCTACAGCCCTGAAATGGTACAAAGTTCCCTGGGTAAGCCCGGTAATGGTCTTGCTTACCGGGGTCAGGGTGTTTCCGTAAACGGTTCCATAGGTAACGGTTGATCCGTAGGCTGTGGTAAGCCCATACTGAAAGGTGACCGTGGTAGCGGTCCCGTTGGCATTGACCTCTCCGTTTAAAACGGCACTGAATGAGTTTACTGCGGTTGCAGGATTGGTGAACACAGTCGGGGGCTGGCTGTTGGTGGTGGTAAACACAGAATCAAGTCCGTAGGAAGTGCCGCTCGAATTTATTCCGGTGATCCGGAAGTGGTAGGTGGTATTTGGGGCAAGCCCGGTAAGTGGAGCACTGGTCCAGGCGGTTAATGAATCTCCGGAAATGATGGACGGGTTGCCGGCAATGGTAGATCCATACGCTGTGGTAAGGCCATAATCAAATGCAATGGAGGTATTTGACCCGTTGGGATATACTCTTCCGTTTAACGTTGCTGTTGAATAACCCACATTGCTGGCGCCATAGGTAAATACCTGTGCCAGGGTGTCAAGGGTGGTAAAGGTGACATCATTTCCGTAAACAGTGCCGCCGGCGCTGGTTCCAACAGCCCTGCAATGATAAAGGTGCCCGGGGATAAGCTGTTCGGGAAATCCATACACGGGCATCGTGGTGTTTCCGGTAACGGTTCCGGCTGACACATCAGAACCATACGATGTGGTAAGTCCATACTGAAATGAGGCATTTGTGGTGTTCCCGTTGGCATTTACGTTTCCGGCCAGGTAAACATTCTGGGCTCCTACCCAGGTTGGGGCAAGTGTGGTAACGGTTGGCGGGGCCGGGGCAGTCAGATACCCGTTAACATGTACCAGGTCGAGGTGGCAGTTTTCCCCGTAGTCGGAAGTAAACTTGAACGCAATATATAAGGCAGGTTGATTGGCTGCTCCGGCCGGGAGCGGTACGATCTCGTTTCGCCACCCGGGAGTGGCTGAATACCGGTGAAAAATTGCCGCAGTTAGCCAGGTGGTTCCATTAACCGACCATTGAACGGCTAAATTGTCACCGGTGCCTGCATAGCCGCTGCTGGGATACCAGGCAAAATCAATGGAAACAGTTGCATACCCGGTGGTTTGGACAGGGGTAGTCCGTTTGAGCCGGTTGGAGGTTCCATACATGCAATAGTATGACTGAAATTCCACCATCCTGGTTCCGTTATATGGAGAACAGGAAGGGAAAGTCCCGTTTTGTAAAAACTGGAGGTAGTTGGTCCCTGAAACGAGATCAACACTCCATCCGGTTGGAGGGGTCTGTCCCACGGGGACTGTTTCCCAGTTTTCTGTCAGGAGCAAGGTTTGACTGGAACCCTGAAAGGATCCTGCCAAAATGAAAAGGATGAGAAATAATCGTAATCTGAGGTTTTGTAATTTTTTTTCCATGGGATATGAAATTGAAGGAAATAAAACAGACAGGAGTGTATATTTTGTGGTTTACATATTAGACCCGGATCAATTTGTAAAGTTGTCTGTAACTGATGTTTTTTTCGCCGAACTTTGAGTCCGGATGGTATAATGAAAAAACGTCGTTCCTTAAAGAGAACGACGTTTTTAGTGACAAATAAAACTTAAACTAATTGGTTTTGATTATTTTAGTGGTTAAAACAATACCATCCACGGAATTAATCCGCATGGAATAGATTCCGGATGGCAGGGAGGATGTTGTCAATACGACCGGGTTGTTCCCTGCATTCAGGGTGATTTCTGTTCTGTAAACCAACTTTCCGGTGAGATTATAGATATTAACCTCAGCCTCGGTTCCCTTTTTCATATCGATGGTAATATTCAAATCACCCGCAACAGGATTCGGATAAACCAGCCAGCTGTTTGCCAGGGTCACTTTATCGTTTATACCCATGATTTTGTTCCCGCTGAAGGTCATCACCACGTCGGCATGGGGCTTTTCAGGAGTCAGGATCACTTTGATGTTGTCGCTGGTAACGCCGGGCATTTCCGGATGCAGATAGTAAGTGCCATAGGCCATGGAAGTAAAATCAAACACGCCGGCGGAAGTAACATGGGTGAATCCGATCGGTGTTCCCTGTTCGTTCATCAGGATCATGTTTACTTTATCCACCATCGATGTTTTCAGTCCGCCCATATTGATCTGTCCGGAGGTTGAACCAGGTCCATATGTCATAGGTGAACCGGCTACCAGGTATATGTCGTAAGGGTTGTTAGGTGTTCCCAGTATGACAGGGGTGGCCTGTTGCCAGGCGATGGTATTGCCGTAATAGGTTGGCAGATATCCGTTGGAATCAAACGGGATGGCCAGGATGTAATAAACACCGTCGGGAACCATGGTGAAGTAATATACACCGTTTGAATCGATCGGACATACGGCAACGAATGGCTGATAGTTGTTAGTGGTATCCAGGGAGAAGATCATTGCCATGCCCAGGGATAACGGGAAATTACCTGCAAAAACCTGCCCGTATATCTGGAAGTAGTTGATGCTGTCGGGTACGATTACCTGCTGGCAGAAGGTATCACTGCAGTTGTTTCCAGTGATGGTGAGGCAAACAGTGTACGTTCCGGATGCAGCATAGGTATGAACCGGGTTCTGAACATTCCCGGCCGAGCCATCTCCAAAACTCCATTGCCATGAAGTTGGGTTGCCTGAGGACAAATCGGTAAATGCAAGGGTATGACTATCCGGGTAT
The DNA here is from genome assembly GCA_964628215.1 of uncultured Draconibacterium sp. Taxonomy (GTDB): domain Bacteria; phylum Bacteroidota; class Bacteroidia; order Bacteroidales; family FEN-979; genus CAIVAT01. The sequence goes on along the minus strand of CAZVNF010000060.1, from coordinate 9,527 downwards.
GGATTGGCCGAATAGGAATAAAAAGCCTGGCAGCCGCCGCCGCTTCCAACAACAATTGTATCATAGGCCACATCAAAACAGAGTTGGTTCGGGCTGCCAATGGTAAGGGTAACCTGGTAGGTTCCGCTGGCTGCATAGGTATGCACAGGGTTTTGTTGCAGCGAAAAGTTGCCGTCGCCGAAATCCCAGTTCCAGGAAACAATGTTGCCAACAGACTGATCAATAAAATGGTAGGTATTGCCGGTGTTCAGTGAATCAGTATAATAGGTGAAAGCGGCATCACAATCGGGGGGTGTTCCTACAAAAACCATCTGGCAGAAGTTATCAAAGCAGGTACTGTCCGATCCCAGGATGGAAAGGCAAACATTATAATTTCCCGGGGATGCATAAGTATGCAGCACATTCGGATTACCCGGATAAGCAATACTCTGGGATTGACCATCTCCGAATTCCCAGTGCCAATAGTTTACATACCCGCTGGCGGATGTGGATTGGTCGACAAACTGGATGTTGTTGAGGTTTGATGAATCGGCATAGTAAGTATATTGTGCCGTACAGCCCCCCGCTGGTCCTACAACGATTGTTAAGCACATCATATCAAAACAGGTGCTGTCGATGCCATGAATGGTCAGGCAGGTGTTATATGTTCCGGGTGATGAAAAAGCATGTTCCGGGTTTTGCAAGGTGGATGTGTTGTTTGAGCCGCTTGCCGGATCGCCGAAGTCCCACGACCAGGAATTGATATTGCCCGATGACTGATCAATGAAGAAGTAGTTATTGGTAGTGTTCATACTGTCGGAAATGGCCAGAAATGCTGCCTGGCATCCGCCTCCGCCGGTTGAATCCCATACATAAATTGTTTGTGTAACAGTTTGGTAGCAGGTGGTTCCCAATGCCCCGATGGAAAGCGTCACATTATAGTAACCGGGCATGCCGTAGGTGTGCTGGGGGTTCGTCTGGGTTGAAGTTGCACCATCTCCAAACATCCATTGGCGTGTGGTTCCTCCTCCCACAGAACCATCAAAGAACTGAACCGCGAGTGCCGCCATCTGCTGGCTGCTGAAATTAGCCTGGCAGGGGTTGCTGTTGTAACAGATGGCAAAATCAGCGGTAAAGTTGAGAACTGAAGGCATATAAGCCAGAACTACCTGGTGCATGTAGTTCTGACAATCAATTGTACTTACGAACAGATTGCCCCCCGTGTTTAACGGAACAGGAATCGTGTCAACATAATAGCCGGTGTTGTTGGTGTAAACGGTCTGGTAATAATACCAGCCTGTAGCTGAGTCGTTTCTGATCGTAACAGCCTGGTTGGGGATCGGGTTGCCTGTGGCCAGATCGGTCACAATACCCGTAACGGTTGCCAGGTTCTGAGACATCGCCGAAAGCGCTATCAGCAGGAACAAAATAGGAATAAGTAACTTTTTCATAATGTAGTGGGTTTAATGGATGTGAAATTATGGATTAATTTTTAATGGTGCATTTCCTTTATTGTTTTTTTTTTCATTGCTTTCATTGCTTACATTGCTTACATTGCTAACATTGCTTACATTGCTTACATTGTTTACATCGCTGCTTCCGGAAGCCTTATGCTGTTATAACCCGCCCAATAAAAAAGGTTGCCTGCATTCGTAATTTTTATCGGTTGGAAATAGTTTAAAACTTCACCACAACCGCCGCCCGCACCCCAACCGACCAGGGCTTGGCATTATCCACCGGCTTTTCATACACCGAATTAAAATAATACCTTACACATGGTTCAATTTCAAAGTTCAGTGTCTCTGTAATTCGAAATGCGGTACTCATCCCTGCCATCACCTGCCAGTTCAGATTCACCTGCTCCGGGGCGATATCGTTGATGCTGATCACCCGTTTTGTTCCCGGGTCATAGGCTGCCGATAACTGTTTCGTGGCAAGCAGAACGCTCAATACCGGACCCACACGTACCCCGATGGAAATCCTTTCCGATTCCCAGAAGTCATAGCCCATCACCAGGGGAATCTGAAGGTAGGTATAGCGCTTAACTACCTTGGGATAGTCAAGCTTCATCAAACTATCCCAAACATCCTGTTGCGACAGAAACATCTTCGGGGTATAGGAGTGACTTGGCTCATTCCAGGTGAATTCCATGGAATCCAGCTTGTTATAGGCGCCCAGGTAATCGTTGTACTCCACAATTAATTCGTTTGTGCCTTTTGCCATTGAAATCCCCGCCCCGGTGCGCACGGAGAACTTTCCGAAACGGAATGTTCCCTCAAAGCCGAAATTGTTTACAAATTTTGACCCCTCCAGGGTATTGAACATCCATTCCGGGGTATAATAAACCCCGACAGACGGGGCCAGTTTGCTCTTTTTTCTGAAAGAATCCGTGTTTTTATCTTTTGAGTTGGTTTCTGGATCAAGCACAGGATCGGGATTGTTTATTTTGATTGCCGGTGCGGAATCTGCGCGTGCAGGGCTGACCGGATCCACCGCGGCTGCCGGCGGAACAATTAGGTTTTCTTCTGCTTGTATCTCAGGGTGTTGGGCTGGTTCTTCCGGTGAACTGCCGGCAGATTGCCCGTTGATCGGAGTGTTAGATGCCAGCAATGCCGGGTTGACTGTTAACTCATTATTGCTCTCGCGGCTGGTTTGGAAAGGTTGTGTAACATTTCCTTTCTGAGGATTCGAACGTTGATTTTGATCCTGGATTTGTTTTGGTTTACTGTTTTTGTCTGCTGTTTTGTTAACAACCTGTACCCCGGGTTCTGGCGTATATGTTGGAGATGGCTGCTGGTTTTCTTCTGTTACCAGAGATTCCTGATCCGGTTGAGTGATTTGGGAATGGGTTTCCTGAACGGTATTTTTTTGTGTTACCGTTGCTTTTTCAGGGCGGATGGCCCACAGGAATATGCCTGCACTTGCCAGGAGCAGGAAAGCGAAAAGCAGGAACAATCCCTTTTTTCCTTTTGATGCCGCGGGAGGAATTTGAGCAGCATCCCTCAGGAAGGCCTTTTTGGCAGTATCCGAAGGGGCCATCCTATGATCCTGCAGGGCCTCCCTGAAGAGATCATCGATCGGGTGATTATACTTTTTCATAGGTCGGTATTGTTTGAGCATTGACCAGTAAGTTCATTTTTTTTCTCAGCATGGCACGCGCTTTTGACAGCTGCGACTTGGAGGTGTTTTCAGAGCATTTCAGAAGATCTGCGATCTCCCTGTGCCCGTATTGTTCAAAAACATACAGGTTGAATACGGTTCTGTAGCCGGCCGGGAGTTCACAAATCAGCTCCATGATCTTTTCCCGTTCCACTTGCAGGTAAATTGATTCAGGATCGGGTCCTTCATCATCCTGCTGGTCGATTTTGTCAAGGATCGGGTCAATATCCACGAAGTTCTTCTCTTTTTGCCTGCTGCGTAAAAAATTAAGTGCAGTATTTACAATGATGCGTCTCATCCAGGCTTCCAGGCTTCCGTCGGACCTGATTTTAAAGGTCTCGATTTTCTGTATGATCTTAATAAACCCGTCGTGAAGAATGTCTTCCGCATCATCGCGGTTGCCACAGTAGCGAAAACACACACTCAGCAACAGGGGGGCATAGCGGTCATACAACGCTTCAATGGCGCCGGAATCCCTGGCTATTGCTTTTTTTATTAGTTGTTCCTCCACGCGAATTCAATATCCTGCATAAAGATAACACAAGACATCACAATGGTTGCCTTAAAAACTCAGATTTCTTTTGAAGTGCGAAACAACCACCTCAACCCCGGCCCCTTGGGTATGCATAACCACTTCAACCCCCGGCCCCTTCGTGATGCAAAACCACCTCAGCCCCCGGCCCCTTGGGTATGCATAACCACTTCAACCCCCGGCCCCTTCGTGATACA
>CAZVNF010000060.1:0-5560 GCA_964628215.1 uncultured Draconibacterium sp. | reverse complement strand
CCCCGGCCCCTTGGGTATGCATAACCACTTCAACCCCCGGCCCCTTCGTGATACAAAACCACCTCAACCCCCGGCCCCTTCTCCTCAAGGAGAAGGGGAGGATGGGCGATTCAGTGTTTTGACAAATAGAATGATTTCTTCCAATACCTGGGCAAGTTGCTCAAAAATTTGATCATTCGTGAACCTGATTACGGTGATTCCTAAGCGGTCAAGTTCTGCCGTTCGGTTTTGGTCATGTTCTTTGACTTTGTTTTCAAAGTGAATTCCACCATCAACCTCGATGACCAATCGTTTCTCATGACAATAGAAATCAGCAATATAATAAAGTAACGGATGTTGTCTCCTGAATTTCAACCCGTGTAACTTGCGATTCCTGATTTTATCCCAAAGCAATCGCTCTGCACCTGTCATTGGATGCTTTAACTCAGGAGCTTTACGAAATACCTCCTCCCCGGCATTCAAGTGCAGCAGGTAATCCCGGGTTTTTCCGATGTAAGCCATAAATTTTTTCCGGTTAATCAGCAAACCAAGAAAAAGGGGCCGGAGTTTGAGACACGAGCAATTATAATCCAAAAAAAAAGAGGCTGCAGGAAACATTCCCACAGCCTCTCTTCTGCAAGTAGTTAGAAAGTTAATCTCTGATTCTCATCTTATAAAATGAGCGGTAAACAAAATATAAAGCAACAATAAAAAATGCAATCCCAACATAATGGGCAACAGCCCTGAAATGCTCTGAAAGAGCAATTTCCATGGCTAAAAGTCCGAATAAGGTGGTGAATTTTATAATGGGGTTCAAGGCAACAGATGAGGTATCTTTGAATGGATCACCAACAGTATCACCCACCACGGAGGCGGCATGAAGGTCGGTTCCTTTTTCTTTCATGTCCACTTCAATCACCTTTTTGGCATTGTCCCATGCGCCGCCGGCATTGGCCATAAAGATTGCCTGGTATAGTCCAAAGAATGCAATGGAGATGAGGTAGCTGACAAAAAGTGATATCGGTAAAGCATAATTCAGTTTCTCGGCCGGGCTCATTGAATCTTCCAGACCGGTGGGAGAGGAGAGAAACGCAAAGGCCAGTGCAAAAGAGAAGATGGCGATGAAAATGTTGAGCATTCCTTTCTGCGCATACACCGTACAAATTTTAACAACTTCTTTTGATTTGGCAGTATCTGCCTTTTTAGGTGCATTGGGGTCGAGGTTGATATTGTCTTTAATATAGGCCACCGCCCGGCTGGCACCTGTAGTAACCGCCTGGATGGATGCCCCGCTGAACCAGTAAATTACCGCGCCGCCCAGCAGGAATCCAAGGATGGTATACGGGTTGAGCAGGGTAAGGATCTGCTCGGGTTCGATGCCAATTGAATTTTTAATCACCAGGATCAGTGAAAAGATCATGGTGGTGGCACCTACCACTGCAGTGCCGATGAGCACCGGTTTAGCGGTAGCTTTAAAGGTGTTGCCAGCGCCGTCATTGGCCTCCAGGTAATGTTTCGATTTCTCGAAGTCGGGTTTGAAACCGAAATCACGTTCAATTTCAGCAGAAATGCCGGGGATCTCTTCAATCAGTGACAATTCATAAATGGATTGAGCATTGTCGGTTACCGGGCCGTAGCTGTCAACGGCAATGGTAACCGGACCCATACCAAGCATCCCGAAGGCTACCAGTCCGAATGCGAAGATGGATGGATAGATCATGAAGTTGCTCAGTCCGAAAGTGCTGGCAAAATAGGCGATAAACATCAGCAGGAAAAAAACCATGCCCTGCCAGAATGCGCTGAAATTCCCGGCGACCAGTCCCGAAAGGATATTAAGCGAGGCGCCGCCTTCCTGCGATGCAACCACAACTTCCTTGACATGGGTCGATTTGGGGCTCGTGAAAAGCTTCGTGAATTCCGGAATCAAAGCTGCACCAAGGGTTCCGGCGCTGATGATAACAGATAAGGTGATCCAGAGATCATTCGGAAGATCGCTGATGGTGAGGTAGCTGATTACAAATGTAACAATGATTGAAAGGATGGAGGTAATCCAAACGAGGGAGGTAAGCGGTTTCTCAAAATCCAGGTCGTCAACATTGCTGTATTTTGCGGTACTGATGGCTCCGTTGATCCAGAAGGCAACGATTGAAGTGATGATCATGAAAATACGCATCACAAAGATCCAGGTGAGTAACTGAACCTGCAGTGCCGGATCGGCTACGGCAAGCACGATGAAGGAGATCAATGCAACACCGGTAACTCCGTAGGTTTCAAAACCATCGGCGGTTGGGCCTACACTGTCGCCGGCATTGTCGCCAACACAGTCGGCAATGGTCCCGGGGTTTCTGGGGTCATCTTCGCCGATTTTAAAGATCACTTTCATCAGGTCGGAGCCGATATCGGCGATTTTGGTAAAGATACCGCCGGCGATTCTCAGGGCCGAAGCGCCCAGCGATTCACCAATGGCGAACCCGATAAAACTGGAGCCGGCATATTCCCCGGGAACAAACATTAAAATGATGAGCATGATGATCAGCTCAAGGGAGATCAGCACCACGCCGATACTCATTCCTGCATTCAATGGGATGTTCAGCAATTTGATCGGTTTCCTTTCAAGAGAGGCAAATGCCATGCGGGCATTGGCCAGGGTGTTCATCCTGATGCCAAACCAGGCAACGCTGTATGAGCCAAGGATGCCGATAATGGTCCATCCCAGGATCATCAATACCCCGCCAACTCCAAAACTGGCTTCTGAGAGCCATCCGAAATAGAACGCAACCGCAGAACCGATAAAAACAAAAAGAATCACTAAGAACTTTCCCTGCTGAACGAGATAGGTCTTGGCTGTCTCAAAAATTACCTGGGCAACATCCAGCATGGATTTATGAGCCCCTATTTTCTTTACTTTGAGAAATTGATACAACCCAAACATAAATCCCGCGATGGTGATTAAAAACCCCCAGTACAGGATGGTTTGATTCCTGATCTCTGCAGGAATTACAAGGTTTGCCTCGCTTGCCATGGTCAGAAATGGCAAAAACAAAGCCGGTAGAAAGGTAATGGCTCTTTTCATATTTACTTATTTAATTGTGAACTGTTAGCAAAAATAGAAAAAAAATTGAGAAAACATAAATTTTTGAACAACTTTTGTCTGTTAGGGAAAATTCCGTAGGTTTGTATCTGGTTAAAAGCGGCTGATTACTATGGATAAAATAAGATTGGATATCATCGGAATGTCCTATAGCCAGTCTCAGAGTGGGGCGTATGCTTTAATTCTCGGTGAACGTGACGGGAACCGCCGTTTGCCGATCATTATTGGCGGATTCGAAGCTCAGTCTATTGCCATCGAACTTGAAAAAATCAGAACTCCCCGGCCATTAACCCACGACCTGTTTAAAGCCTTTGCCGATGCCTACCACATTGAATTAACAGAAGTGGTGATCAGTAAATTCAGCGAAGGGGTTTTTTATGCCAAACTGGTTTGTACCGATGGCCATGATGTCAGAGAGGTAGATTCACGCACCTCCGATGCCATTGCCCTCGCCCTTCGGTTCAGTTGCCCCGTATTTACCTATGAAAGTATTATGGCAGCAGCAGGGATACTCATGGAAGAGGAGGCGGAATTGCTGAAACCGGAAGATCCAGGTTTTGATGAAAAGGCTGCCGACCAGGTGTCTTATGCAGATGCCACACTCACCGAACTGAAAGAGATTCTTCAGAGTGCCATCGAAAATGAAGAGTATGAAAAGGCTTCCAAGATACGTGATGAACTGAACAAGCGCAAATAAATTTCCAAACCTGACTTATTAACAATTAAAAGAACATCCTGATGGGTATAAAACTTCGTTTAATCCTCATGAATTTTTTCCAGTTCTTTGTATGGGGAGCCTGGCTCATAACGATCGGAACCTATTGTTTTAATGCCAAAGGCTGGACAGGAGCTCAGTTCGGGGCAATATTTTCAACTCTGGCCATTGCTTCAATCTTTATGCCGGCGCTTACCGGCATTATTGCCGATAAATGGATAAATACCGAAAAACTCTATGGTGCGCTGCATATTTTATATGGATGCGTATTGTTCTTTGTCCCACAGGTCAATGATCCGGATACCCTCTACTACGTGATATTATTGGCCATGATTTTTTATATGCCAACCATATCGCTTTCCAATTCAATTTCCTATTCAGTCCTGAAAAGCCACAAATTTGAAGTTGTGAAGGCTTACCCCCCGATTCGGGTTTGGGGAACCATCGGCTTCATTGTTGCCATGTGGTTCACCAATTTATCAGGCAGTAAGGCCAATGCCAATCAGTTCATTATAGGAGCAGTTGCAGCGATTGTTTTGGGGATATATTCATTTACTTTACCAAAATGTCTCCCGCAGAAATCCATATCCAAAGACGCTTCCATTATTGAACAATTGGGATTAAATGCTTTTAAACTTCTTTTGAATTACAAAATGGCGTTGTTCTTTATTTTCGCCATGTTCCTGGGTGCCGCATTGCAACTAACCAATATGTATGGCGATTCTTTCCTCGATGATTTCAGGAATATTCCGCAATACGCCGACTCATTTGTTGTAAAATATTCTACCATCATCATGTCGATTTCCCAGATGTCGGAAACCCTGTTTATTCTCACCATACCTTTCTTCCTGCGGCGCTTTGGCATTAAAAAAGTCATGCTTTTCAGCATGATTGCCTGGGTTCTCCGGTTTGGATTGTTCGCTTATGGAGATCCTGCCGGCGGTTTATGGATGATCATTTTGTCCTGTATCGTTTATGGCATGGCTTTCGATTTTTTCAACATCTCCGGTTCGTTATTTGTTGAAACCACTACCGATTCTAAAATAAGATCGAGCGCCCAGGGCCTGTTTATGATGATGACCAATGGTTTGGGCGCATACTCAGGCAGCAAAATAAGCGGATTCATTATTGATAAGTATTATACACACGCTGAGGGAAAGGATTGGCATGGCATCTGGCTCGCATTTGCAATTTATTCCCTGATTGTGGCCGTATTATTTGCCCTCCTCTTCCGTCACAAACACGACCCAAAATCCTTGTCCACCTCCCCAATTCACTAATTTCGCCATTTCGCTACCTCGCTACCTCGCTACCTCGCCTATGCAACAATACCTCTCCCTCCTCGACCACGTTCTGACCCATGGCGTTCAGAAAGCCGACCGCACCGGCACCGGTACGATCAGTGTATTCGGATACCAGATGCGGTTCGACCTCCGGGATAGTTTTCCTTTGCTGACCACAAAAAAACTGCACCTCAGGTCTATCATCCATGAACTGCTATGGTTCCTGCAGGGATCGACAAATACAAAATACCTTACAGACAACAAGGTCTCTATCTGGAATGAGTGGGCCGATAAGGATGGAAACCTCGGGCCGATATATGGATACCAGTGGCGCTCATGGCCCAAACCTGACGGAACGCATGTTGACCAGGTTAAACAGGTGGTTGATTCTATCCGGAAAAACCCCGATTCCCGCCGGCATATCGTCAGCGCCTGGAATGTGGGTGACCTCGACAATATGGCGTTGCCTCCCTGCCACCTGCTGTTCCAGTT
>CAZVNF010000059.1:0-21020 GCA_964628215.1 uncultured Draconibacterium sp. | reverse complement strand
TGAATACTTCTCTCCTCAGTCAGGGTATATACTTGTGCCGCTTTTCAGCAGGTTCATCCTCAGAGCAGGTAAAAATCGTTGTAACCAGGTAATACATTAACATATGAAATCAGGAATTTCCAAAAAAGTCGCTCTGTTTATTTCTTGCGTTTTCTGTATAATGAATGTAGCCTGGGCCACCGATCAGCATATTACGGTCAATACGACCTGGTCGGGAACGGTGAACCAGTCAACCAACATTATCATCGACAATGGGGTTACACTTACCGTCCTGCCCGGTACGCAGGTGAATTTCAGCCCAAACGTTGGAATTGTAGTGAACGGAAGGCTGCTGGCTGTGGGAACTGCTAACGATTCGATACGATTTACGGCCTCCAATACGACATCAGGCTGGGACGGGATCACAATGAACGGAACTCCTTCCGCCAACGACACAACCAAGATAGTCTATTGCGTTCTTTCCTACGGGAGGAATTCCGGGACCAGCTACCACGGAAACAATGGCGGGGTGTTTCAGATATCGGGGGTAAGCAAATTCCTGATCACCAATAGCCGGCTTCATCAAAATGTAGCCAACCAGTGGGGTGGCGCAATCAACCTCAACAATGCAGGCGGAGCAATCCGCAATAATATCATTGCCCAGAACAGCGGTTTTGTAGGAGGAGGAATGTTCATGACCAGTTCCGGCACTTTGGTGACCGGTAATCTTTTCCAGGAGAATTATGCGACAAGTGACGGGGGAGCCATATCATTTCTTTCCTGCAGTCCGCATGTGACCAACTGCACATTCTTCCTGAACCATAGCCAGGAAGAGGGTGGCGCTCTTGATATCGGATTCGGATGCGGAGTCAATTTTACGAACTGTATTTTCTATGGTGATTATTCCGGCTGGGGAAATGAGATTGCCATCGATCCCAATTCCGGGCTGAGTAATTTCTATTATTGCGTGGTTCAGGGTGGCATAGCCGGCATCGGAGGAGCCGGAGCATCTTACGGCCTCGGAGAATATCAGAACAACCTTGACACGGATCCCATGTTCACCGGCACAGGTTCTCATCCTTTCAGCCTGCGGCCTAACTCCCCCTGTGTCAACCAGGGAAAGCCGGATATGTCGGCCCTGGATGTTCCTGTGACGGATCTTGCCGGTAACCCGCGAATCGACAATACATGCCTCAACCGGATTGATATGGGAGCTTATGAATACAAGCGTATTTCGAGCTTCTCAACCTCCGGGACCATCGCTTACAATACAAGCTGGTGTGCTGATACCGTTTTTGCGACAGGAAATATTACCATCAACAATGGTGTTACCCTCAATATTGGATCCGGCACACTGGTCTATTTCATGGGCTATTATGGAGTCACGGTGAATGGAACTGTTCTTGCCGAAGGTGAAAGCACCGGCAACATTGTTTTCAGGCCTCAATCGACTTCCCAGGGCTGGAGCGGCATCTATTTTCACAATCTGAACGTTGCAAATGATACTTCTCGATTTGCACATTGCCAGTTCTGGTATGGCAAGGCAGGTTCTCATAACGGTGCTTTTAACGGTGGTGCGGTCTATATCTCCAATTTCAGCAAGTTCAGGATCGAAGAGTGCAGTTTTCAGCACAATTCGGCCGCAAATGAAGGAGGAGCGATTTTCCTTGACGGCGTAAATACAAAAATATCAGAGTGTTACTTCTCTGATAACCAGAGCACAAGGGGAGGAGCCATTTCCGTAAACAATTCAACCCTGACACTTACCCATGATACCCTGTCGGGAAATGTGGCCACCGATTGCCTGGCCAACAGTGGAGGAGGCGGATTATTCTGCAATGCTTCCACCCTGAATGCTTCTTCAAATCTCTTCTCCGGCAATGATGCTTCCTGGGGTGGGGGTATCTCTCTTGTGGGAGTCATAGGAACCATAGAGTACAATACGATAACCGGAAACTCAGCCAACCTTTCAGGCTGCGGTGTATGGGGCGGCGGAGGCATCTGCTTTGCTGCAAGTTCAAACCCTGTTTTCAGATACAACCGGGTGACGAATAATGTGTGCGAGTATGCAGCGGGAATGGTGATCAGCCATTCAAATCCCCAGTTGATCCAGAACCTGGTTACCGGCAACCAGTCCGTAAATGCCCCCGGCGGAATTGAGTTTGACAATGCATCCCCGCTGCTGCTCAACAATACCATCTGCGACAATTATTCCGAGTTTAATACTGCCGGCCTTGAGCTTTATAGCAATTCATCGCCGGTCATACGGAATACCATCCTGTACGGAAACGCCAACTCATACGGGAATACAGACCCGATCTACCTGAACGACGGCACCTGCAACCCGGATCTGTATTACTGCAATTTTCAGAATGGCCGGGGAGGTATTACCGGGGATACATGGGATTATAACGGGGATTTTCTTAATAACATCAATGCTCTTCCCGGCTTTATCAATTCAGGAAATAATCCTTATCAGATAATATCCTCCTCATCATGTTTGAATATGGGAGATCCTTCAACCACCACTACCCAGGCAGGAGCCGAGGACCTTGCCGGAAACCCGCGGCGGCAGAACGGGAGGATCGATATTGGCGCATATGAGACGGAAAGGGAAATCCAGGTCTATCCCGGATCTGCCATTCAGTTTACTGAATCAATCGACTCTGTCGTACTCGACAACCCAAGCCGTTTCAGCTTCATTAACACGTTCACTTTCGAATGCTGGCTGAAAACAGATACCCTCAGCCCCGGTTACTATACCATCCTGAAAAAAGGTTCAGATTATGAACTCCGGCTTTTTTACGATCCTTTGATCTCTGTTATCGAGTTCGGGATCAATAGTAATTCCGTCTTCAGTTATTTCCAGACCCCCGGTTCGCTCCTGGTCAACCACTGGAACCATATTGCGGCGGTGTTCGATCTTTCAGCACCGGTGCCTTACCTGGCGATCTATGTGAACGGAGTGGAAGGTTATACCCAGCCGGCTGAAACGATCACATATTCTTCCGATCCGGTGACGATCGGCGCAGGCTTTCCCGGGCTCATGGATGAACTGCGGATCTGGCAGACTGCCCGGACGTTGGAAGATCTCAGGACCAACATGCACCTGATGATTCCACCGGAAACTTCAGGACTCATGACCTATCACCAGTTCAATAATTACAATGGCAACAGCATCGTTGATTTAATTGAAGGAAACAACGGCACCCCGGTGAATATGAACCTCCCTGGTTGCCTGGTTGGATCAACCGTTCCGGCTGCCGGGGGAGCAAGTCATCATAAGATCATCAGCTCCACCGGTAAAGCCGATTTTACCGGAACCGGTCTTTCCATGGACATCAAATCGCTTGTGTCCACCGATACGGTTGTCGTATCCCGTCTTGATACCCTGCCGAATCTGAATCCGCCCGGCTCCAACTATGTGCAACCGCAATACTGGATCACTGATGTTTTTGGCAGCGGAAACCTGACTGCCGATCTTACCTTTCATGTACTCCAGAATATCACTATTGATGATGAAGCCTTCCTGGACCTGAACCGGCTCTATTCGCGGGGGCGAAATTCAGATTCCCTCTGGGCATTCGTTAAAAATTCCAGTTCCGCCAGCACAACCGGCAATACGGTAACATTCAATGACATTTCCCATTCAGGACAGTTTTGCGTACCCCACCGGGCAGTACCGGACGATATCGCGGGGAAGGCGCTGCAGTTCAACGGGGTCAACCAGTATGTGAAGATCGATCCGCTTTATATGACCTCTCCCGATGCAATCACCATCGAAACATGGATATATCCGACTGCCCTGACTTCCGGCAACTCCATGATCCTTTATAATGGTGACCATGGAGAATTTGACCTCATCATGCACCAGGGAGCCTTTTGTTTTTCCGTAAAGCTGAACGACCAAAACTGGTACTTTGTTAACGGAACTGCCCCGGTTTTGAACATGTGGCAACATGTATGCGGAGTATGGCTAAAAAGCGGTTCCCTGAAGATATATGTAAACGGCGTTCTCCGCCAGTCGGCATCCATTCCATCACTTGGCTTGTATGATCCGGGGAGCGAGTGGATGCCTTCCATCGGCTGCTATAATCGCAGCAATGGATTTATTGCCGGGAAGCTCGATGAATTAAGGGTCTGGGATGTGGAACGCACCACACAGCAGATTCGTGAGTATATGCACCTCACGATACCGGACGAAACGGCAGGAATGCTGGGATACTGGCAGTTCAACGAAAATTCGGGAAATGTAACCAAGGATCATGGAGGAAACCATGACGGTCTCCTGGTGAACATGAGCGATACCTGCCGGATCTGGTCATCGATCCCGGCAGGCGGTGGCAACAGCTATACGAAGGTGGTCAATGCCACCGGACCTGAAGAATTCTCCGGAACAGGTGTATGGATGAACATCATGGAGAAATCAGGCGTGGACACCCTTGTTGTCACCCATATCGACACAAGTGCCAATATAAACCCTGTGGTGGATAGCCTTTATGCGGCGGAGTACTGGGTGATCCACCAGTACGGAAACGGAACCCTGAACGCAAAGATCCGGTTTGATGTCGGGGGAGATGTCACCCGCTGGGACGAGTCGCATCCTGCAGGAATTGCACTCCTGAGCAGGCCCTGTAACTCTGCAGACAAATGGGAATACAGCCGTCATGCCGACAGCGCGTGGAGGAGCGATGACAGGATACAGTTCAGCGGCATCGCATCTTTAAGCCAGTTTGCCATCGGCAAGGGGATCCGGCCTATAATCCAGGTCTCTCCAGATTCTGTTCAATTCGTCCGGAGTCCTTCCACGGTCACCATCGCTGATTCCGTTTTAATCTCGAACCAAGGCACCGATACCCTGAAAATTACCGGCATAACACACAGCAATTCCCAGTTCACCATATCCCATACTGAAATGACCTTACAGCAGGGTGAGCAGCGATACCTGGTTGTTTACTATCATCCTGCCCAAGAAGGCAATGCATATGATACCCTGCATATTGTCAGCAATGACAAGAACAGCCAGGTAACCAACGTCAGGATAAAGGGAGAGGGGTTTATCATCGACTACTGGCCGGGAACCACCCTTGAATACGATGGCTCCAACAAATACGTGTTTGCCTATGACAACAACAGCCTCGATCTGACCAACAACTATACCCTTGAAGCATGGATCAATATCCAGGAATATGAATGGCTTGGAGGGATAATCAGTAAATACCAGACCCCGGGAGCCAACGGTTATACGCTGAGACTCACCGGCGAACAACCCTATTCGGGGCTGAACTTCGACGGCGTCACCACCGCCACTGGTATCCTTGCCCTCAATCAATGGTACCATGTGGCGGCCGTGAACGATAACGGCACCAGGAGGATCTATCTGGACGGTATAAGCATTCCGCTGACCGGCACACCGCATACCACACAGGCTAACAACGATCTCCTTACGATCGGGAGAGATTATAATTCATTTGCCAGATTTTTCAAGGGGAAGATCGACGAAGTGAGGATATGGAATGTTGTTCGCACCGAGCAACAAATCCGGGAAAACATGCACCTGACGCTGAAAGGAAATGAACCCGGACTGGTCAGCTATTACCAGTTCAACGAAGGCACAGGAACTTCCGGGGACTATACAGCCGAAAAGATCCATAATAACAGGGGTACATTGGTCGATTTTGCGGAATCCGACTGGGTTCCTTCTACTCTGTCGGCAGGCGGTGGTGTGAGCAGTACGCAAACCGTGAGTGTTCAGGGACAAACCGATTTTCCGGGAACGGGGGTGAGCATGAACTTCACTCAGAAAGCTGGTACCGACCAGGTAGTCGTTTCGAGGATCGATACCTCAGCCAACATAAATCCCGGCGGATCAATCCAGACATTTAATAAACAATACTGGGCAATCCACCAATACGGATCCGGTACATTCGTTTCCGACATTACGTTCACACTGCAGGAGGACCTGGGGCAAAGGGATCAAAATAATCCGTCCAGAATCATTCTCGATTCGCGTGGCTGCCTGGCTGATACAAACTGGGGCTTCAGGGCAACATCAGCAAATGCCGATGCAGGTGAAGACCAGGTGACTTTCAGCGGGATTTCAGGTTTCGGACAGTTCGTTACGGGCAGGGGCAGGATCATCTACGTGAAATCCAATGCAACAGGTAATAATGACGGTTCTTCATGGAGCAATGCATTCACCGGACTGCAGTCGTCTCTTGATGAAGCTGTTGCGGGCAACCAGGTGTGGGTTACGGGAGGAACCTACCTGCCCGTATCCACCTACGGCATTCCTCTTCCCACTTCCCGTCACAAACATTTCAGGATGAAGAACAACCTTGGGATCTTTGGCGGATTTGCCGGGATCGAAGCCGATACCTGTGATCTGGCGGAGAGGGATCTTGTGACCAATGAAACGATTCTGAGCGGTGATCTGAATGATAACGGAACAGATAATAACGACTGCTATCACCTCTTTTTTCATCCTTCCGGGTTAGGCTTATTGAATACTGCCATCTTGGACGGTTTTACCATCCGGGGAGCCAATGCCAACGGGGCAGACCCGTACGCAAGAGGGGGCGGAATGTATAACATTTCCAACTCTCCCGGTGTACGGAACTGCATTTTTAAGGAGAATTACGCGCTGAACGGCGGAGGTCTGTCGAATTCCGGATCCTGTGCTCCGCAATTTTACAACTGTCTGTTTGTGAATAACTCAGCCACACCCGGTGGCGGCGGGGTTTATACCTCCTCCGGGAGCAACCCGGCATTCACCAACTGCACCTTTGCCGGTAACACTGCCCTCACGGGAGGAGGCATCGTGCATTCCGGCCTCAGCAATACGGTTCTCAACAACTGTATCATCTGGGGGAATACAGCCACGGCAGGCACCAATCCGGGAAACCAGCTTTACATTGACCAGGGAACTGTTACCTTGAATTATACCTGCTATTCCGATACTACGGGAGATATTTATCTCACAAACGGAGGGACACTGAATGCTGCCGGCAATAACATCACCGACAATCCGCTGTTTATTTTTGCAGCCAATGGTGATTTCCGCATCTTTGGTGATTCACCCTGCGTCAATACCGGGAGCAATGGTTTTAACACGGAGTCCGTTGATGTCCGTGGCGAAACCAGGGTCAGCGATGGAGTTATCGACCGGGGTGCATATGAGTGGACTGCCGGCGTCGATCCTGCAAATCTTACCTTAACCTGGACCGGGTTAGTCTCTTCCGACTGGAATACAGCCGGAAACTGGGAAATCAATCGGGTACCAACGGCTGGAGACGATGTCGTAATCCCCGTTGTAACAACTCAATACCCGGTTGTAAACGAGGCTCCCGCCACACCTGCTGTTTGTAATAACCTAAGCATTACTTCCGGGGCAACGGTGACTATTGCTGCAGGCAAGGCACTTATGGTAAACGGAAACCTCAACATCAACACGAGTAAGTCCGGCCTCAACATGGACTCCGGCAGAAGGTGATGGTTCAAATCCTCTTGGAAATGGATTGACCATCATCGAAAAACAGAGATAAAATAAATGACCAAATTTGTATTAAACTTGAAAATCATGAATAAATTAATTTGCATCTCCGCATTTGTACTTATTGCACTTGGAGTGCTGAACATTGATAATTGTATGTGTCAGCGGATTTCAGGTGATTTGTCAACACCATTAATTTCAAACCTGACATACGATAACATTACGCAAACTGGCGTTACCGTATACTGGAAAACCGATGTCGCAGCTGATTCAAAAATAAGATGGATGGCCTCCGATTCAAATTACCAGCCGCTGATATTTATGGACTCACTCTATATTTCAGACCTGGTGACCAGTCATGTGTTGGCAGTTGGCAGTCTGCAGCCGGCCAAAATTTACAAATACCAGGCTATCTCTCACAACGCAGGAGGAACAGCGGTGGATTCGGGTTATTTCGTCACCCAATCGGCATCGGCCGGGCTGGTGGAGGTCTATTTCAACCATACGGTCGATACTGCAGTCAGTACCGGTGAAGCTGCGAACGGAAAAGAGAATTTTGAAAATCTCCTCGATGCCCAGATCAAAATGGCCAAACACAGCATCGACATCACCATGTGGGAATTCAGTGGGGTTCCTTTGGTTACCCAGGCGCTGATCAGTGCAAAAAACAGGGGTGTGAAGATCCGGTTTATTTACAACCATCTGACAGACAGCTCACAGGTCGATTCACTGGTCGCCCATGGAATTCCCGTCCTGGAGCGGACCTATATGACCAGTTTCTCCATGCACGACAAATTCTGGATCTTCGATCACCGGTATAATAGCAGCCAAACCAATCAATTCCTGTGGACAGGCTCCACCAATGTCTCCCATGCCATGTTTCACCAGGACCGCAACAACATCATACTGATCCAGGATGCATCGCTGTGCGCCGTTTACACGCATGAATTTGAAGAGATGTGGGGCTCGCACACCGACCTGCCCGATGTATCCAGGGCGAAATTCGGACCTGCAAAGACAAACAACACACCCCGCATTGTGAACGTGGCCGGTACCAGGATGGAGGTGTATTTTGCACCCACCGACAGTATTTCAGATTCAATATGCAGCATCATCGGATCGAAAATCAAAAAAAGCATCTTCTTTTGCATGTATAAATTCGAGCTGCCTCCCGTGGAAGAAGCCCTCCACATGATGTATGTGGAAAAGCAGCTTGGCGGGGTGTTCGATTCGTCATGTTCAACCCTGCACAACAGTGCCTTTCCCCGCATGAAGGGGCAGCCCGTTCCGGGGACCTGGAATCCGCCGGCCGATGTTTTTATTGATACCATCCCCGGGCTGCTGCATCACAAGTATTTCCTGGTTGATGCCGATACCAGCGGGGGCAACAAGATCACCGCCACCGGCTCCTACAACTGGGAAACTCCGGCAGAAACCGGCAATGATGAGAACATGCTGGTTATCCATGATGCCCGGATCAACAACCTTTATTACCAGGAGTTCCTGGCACGGTATCATGAATCGGGGGGTATGCTGGTCGGTAAAGGAAACAGTGTCCCGGAACCCTGGCAATCTGCCGGTTTTTCATTGAATCAGAATTATCCCAACCCGTTTGCTACAACAACTGCCATCAGGTTCACGATCGCCCGAACGAGCAGGGTTAAAATTGTTGTTACCGACCTGTTGGGCCTCGAAATCCAAACACTGGTGAATGATAAGCTGCAACCCGGGGCGTATGAAACATCATTCGATGGTTCGTCTGTAAAATCAGGGGTCTGTTTTCTTAAAATGTCAGCGGGAGATTATTCCGCCGTCAGGAAAATGATGGTGAAAAAATAAAAGGAATGTGCTGCATAGTGCCTTAAACTTTTAAGGATCAGGCACTGTGTTTTACAAAAGCTTTTACTGTAGCACATTTGCAGCCCTCCGATTCTCCAAAAGGACGTATTGTGTATTCGCCAACGGCTTCGGGAATGATAAATGTTTCAGCATAATGAACAATAAAAGGTTTGAAACTTTTCACGGGACTCTCTACCATGACTAACCGACCTTCTACCAGGGTTATTACATTGACACTTCCGTTTGTTTTATGAAATACCTTTTCGGTAAACCAGTGACGCCGGGTTTCAATAAACTCATTTTCATGCAGGCCGGTTTGTTCTTCAATCCACCCTTCACCTTCTGCAACTTTATTAACACAATTCACAAGGTTTTTCCTGACCCACGACTCGGTGCGATCCCACTGAATTACATTTTTTCCATGTTCAATGTTAATTGGACGGGGTTTCCCATCTAATCCCAAACGGTCCCAATCCCACAATTTGAATGTGAAAATATATGGCGTTGCACTAATCTCAAGTACCATGCAGTCTTTGCCTGAACAATGCACTGTTCCTGCCGGAATCAGCAGATGGTCGTGCTTTTTAACAGGCCAGTATTTTATATGCTTTCCAGCATCGAAGGACTTTCCGGAAGTCTGGGCTTCGTTCAATTCGGTTAGCATCAATTCCGGATTCACACCATCTCGCAAACCCAGGAAAACAATGGCATCGTCTGCTGCATCCATCAGGTAATAGCTCTCATCCTGGGTGTAATGCATCCCGAATTTTTCCTGAATGTAACCGGTGAGCGGATGAACCTGCAAACTAAGATTACCACCGTTCATCGTATCAAGAAAATCGAACCGGATAGGAAATTCATCGCCAAAACGACCATAAACTGCATCTCCGAGCAATTGCTTCGGATGCTTGAATACCAGGTTTATGGCTGGTATTTCAATCACATCGTTGCCGAATTTCAACAGCAAACTGTTTTCTTCGGGTACACAGTTGAAACACCAGGCATAATTGTCGACCAAAGGATCCAGATTGCATACCTCTTTCATCCACTGGCCACCCCATGGGCCCGGATCAAAAAAAGGAACCACACTGAACGGACGCCGGGTCGCTAATTTCAATCCTTCAAATATGGCCTTTCCTTCAATCAGCTTGGGGTTATTCATCTTATTGGTATCGAGCAGAAAAGACCATTGGTCGAACAGGCTCTTTTTTAGACGGTCGCAAACCCTCCAATCAACAAAATAACCTTGTTTGTAAAGAAGCATCCAGTCGGGGGTGCTACGGTTTTTCACCCCGAGATTGTCGACCAGATGTTGACGCATTCTTAATTGAATTTCCCATCGGGCCATATCTGCATATACCAATAGGTCGGAATCAGGACACAAATATGCAGCACCTGTCCCATAAATCAGGATCACACCTTCTTCAGCAGATTCAATTTCGGCCCGAACAGATGCAACTTTTTCTGTACAAAAAAAAGCACCAATAGTAAGTCGTGTAAGAAAACCAAAAATCCGGTCGCTGGTCACATCAGGGGAAACCAGTTTTTTGATATCCTCTTCAGGAAGATAGAAATCCTCTGCCGAAATCAGATGGGTATGATGAAATCCAGTCTTTAAATTTGAAATCAACTCTTCATGGACGACCCCCTGATACGTTTCAACAACCACCAGCTTTTTCTTTCGACCAATAGCTGTAACCTCACTGTTTAAACGCCTGCATATGGCTTCCCATCCGGTAACAACCTGGTAAGAACTATTTTCAACCTCAACAACCGGTTGCCTGTTGAAATTTGAAAACTTCTCTGAAAATCTCTTCTTCATTTTGGGATTATAGTGAGTGACGACCTCACAAGGTAGTCTGCTCCATACAAGGCAGCTGAATCTGGAAATCTGGCTGCCACGAGCTTTACTTTTCCCCATGGGGTCCATGCCAGCCGGGTTATCTTTTCCTGAAGCGCAGGTAAAAACATTGAGGCGCTTTTCATGATCCCGCCGCTTAATATGATCAACTCCGGATCGAAAGCATGAATCATGGTGATAATTCCGGCCGACCAGGTCGATATACAATGTTCCAGTATCTTATTTGCAAAAACATCGTTATTCCCTGCATGATAGAAAAGCGCTTTGAAATCAAGCAGATCTTCGTCTTTCAATGAACTGTTGATAAATTCAGGATCATCTTTCATAAGTGAAGGCAGTCGCCAGGAGGATGCTTCGGATTCAACACAGCCAATATTTCCGCAGGTACAGATTGTTCCCTTGTGGTTCACTGTAAAATGACCTCCAAGGTTGCCTGCCTGAAAATGCTTGCCAACCAGAAGTTTTCCGTCAATCAGCACGGCTGAGCCTATGCCGGTTCCGATAGTCACCATTACCAAATCCCGGCAGTTCATTCCAGCGCCGCATTGCCACTCGCCCAGTAATGCCATTCGCGCATCGTTTTGCGCAAAAAGAGGCCAGTTCCATGCGGATAATGCCCAGCCAACCAGATCAGTTTCCGGTCCGTCATCGTATTTCTGATTGGTTGAGAGAATCCTGCCCGCAGAAGAATCAACCAGTCCTGCAAATGAGAAGCCAATACCCATCACGTCCTCTTTTTGCAGGTGATTGCTATTTAACATCAGGTTGATGGTTGTTTCCAATTCCGGAAGCTGAGATTTAAGGCCGGAAACTGATTGTGCACGGACCTCTTTACGGTCAATCAATTGACCTGTTTTCAGCAAGCCGATTTTGATGATGGTTCCGCCCAAATCTATCGCAAATGTATATTGCATATGGTTTTTTATTGATGAAGTTTCCTCCTGGCAATAAATTTATTTCCCAATCAGATAACTGTATGGCTGTAAAACAAGCTGTGTGGTCAGGGTGATGCTTTCGCCGGTCATGGCATCTGTCCAGTCCGTATTTTGAAGCGGAGCGGGCAATGCGAAATTTGCGACACTGTTCCTCATGTTGGAAACGACCAGGACTTTTTCTCCTTCCAGTTCTTTGGTAAATGCAATGACATCCGCATCTCCATATGAGGTTAGCCGGCCCCGCCGCATCGCGGCACTGGCGCTTCTGAAAAGAAGGATCTTTTTATATTCTGCCATGATGTCGGGGTTCAGGGTCCAGTCAATGTTTTTACCGGTAAACGGAAAAACGAGCTTATATGGAGTTCCAACCTCCTGACCATTGTATATCATGGGGACCCCTTTCATACATGCAGTTACCACGAATGCTGCCATGGAACCATTCCTGCCCCCGAACAAACTGAGCGGCGTGCCATCGGAACCATTCACATCGTGGTTGGTAGTGTAACGTACAACCTGCTGGCCGTTGGCTGCATTGATGTATTCCGTGTTATTCATATCGTTGATCAGCAGGGCGGATGCATTGCTGCTGTATATGGATTTGAGAAGTCCGTAGTAGTTGAAGCCAAAGATGTAATCAAATCCTGCAAGGAAGTTGGCACTGCGCTGGCCTTCGGCCAGGATCAGTAGTTTGTGGGTTGAAATATTCCGGAGGGTGTCGATTGCCTGTCTCCAGAAATCGAGCGGCGGACCGTCGGCATAGTCACAACGGAAACCATCCACATTGGCAGTAAATACCCAGTATTTCATATCCCGGATCATCCGCAGCCGCATGGCCGCATTGGTAAAATTGAACTGGGCAACGTCGTTCCAACCCATTCCCGGCGGACTGACTACATTCCCTGCACCATCCTGCAGGTACCAGTCCTTGTGACTGGTAATCCAGCTATTGTCCCAGGCGGAATGATTTGCCACCCAGTCAAGGATCACACACATGTTTCTGCTGTGAGCGCCATCTACCAGGTTGCGTAAGTCGGCAAGGGTGCCGAATTCAGTATTTACTGCGGTATAATCTTTTACACAATAGGGTGAGTTTACCGACTTAACCGTGCCCACCGGGTAGATTGGCATGAGGTAGATAACATTCACCCCCAGCGCTTTTATTGAATCAAGCCGGGCTATAACGCCTTTAAAGTTTGACTCAGGGCTGAAAACCCGCATGTTCACCTGGTAAATGACTGCGTCCTGCCGGTCGGGAACATTACCGAACGGAGTGCCGTATTGTGCAGGGGTTGTATCGGTAACGGGTGGTATAACCGGGATGATGACTGTGGGTGCCGGCTCCTTACTGCAGGCAAGCAGGAGAGAAAGGAACAAGAGTAAAAATAAATTTCTTTTCAAGCAGGAAAATTTAATACGAAGGCAAAATTACACATAAATACTATTGTTTATTTGGGCCGGTAATATTCGAATTTTTCCTGATCCACCCATCCCACGATATTTACATAAACCAGGGACTTGCGCGCTTTTTGTTTTGTTAAACCGGCTTCCGGTGAAATAAGTCTTATCCCGGTATTCTCAATAGTTTCCGGTAATTCAATATCCGGAAAATCATCAGGTTGCCCGTAAACATGTTTTCCAGGGAATAATGTGTCAGATCTGCTTTACGGGTATATTCAGCTGACTGGCCGATACCCGCAAGGGGAAGAAAAAACAGAGAAAGTATAAGTCTGCTTCAAAATATACCTTAGGTAAAGGAGGAATGCCTATCTGCCTTTGTACAGGTACTTGAGAATTTGATCCTTTTCCAGGGAATCCATGGAGACTTTCACCGCCATCTTGTCCACCCAGTGGCGCCATTCCTGTTTGTTGTATTTTTCAGGCAGGTATAAAGTATGGCAACTTCCGCATTTCCGGATGTACAAATCCCTGCCTGCCTTTAATTCTGACAAACCGGCGTCCGGGGTTTCATCATTTGCCGAAGGAATGTACAATGCCGATGCACACGAAAAGGCAAAGGAAAGACAAATCAGCCAGACAACCAGGAAAGATTTGTCAGAACATATACGAAAAGAGCAGCCTGAACTGTATTTTTTCAAATTCATTGAGATTAAGTTTTGAATTTGTTGAACCTTTAAACGACGCCACCTGGGGCAAAATGGTGAAATTGACCCAGAATTTTTCAAGACTGTACGACATACCAAGGCCCGAATAAAGAGTGCTGTGGGCAAGTTTCCCATCTGAAAAGACATTGTTGCAGGTGTTTTCCTGTGTCAGGTGGAACTTTGTCCCAAATGACCAGGCGAAACCCAGAACCCCGTCCAGTTTTTGTTCAGTTTTCCAGGCCAGTTCATTATTTTGATAATGAGGAGCGAATTCAAATTCATATACCCCGTTGCCTGCAATGGTGAAATGGCCTATTCTTTTATCGAGAATTATTTTCCCTTCCAGGTCAAATTCATTGCTGGAAATACCTGCCTCCGCATATAAGGCGAGTCCGACAGGATCTGCCACCGGATCCAGAATTTTGAGTTTCCATTCATTGGAAAATCCAATTTCATTTTCGGTGGACAACACTTTGACTGTATCCTCCATTGCTGTTTTGGTTTTTGAACTCAGGTTCAGGTAGAAAGCTGTCTGGAGATTTCCCCCAAGTCCGATTTCGAATTCAGTCCGGTTGTCAAAACGAACATAGAAGTCATCCCGCCCGGTTCGAATGGTGTTCCATGATTCAAGTTCGCGCTGGCCTTTATTTAAAACTGTACTTTGATAGGTGTAAGTGAAAAGCCTGTCCTGCGCCCGGGTAACCATGATCCCCGATAGTGCAACAATGAAAAAGAGATATCTTTTTATGATATTATTTGCATTCATAAGATTTTGTTTGAAATATGAATGCAAAGGAACGGCTTCAAATCGCCCTGGACAATCCCAATATGTTGGGATTTTATTTACGGCTTACACCAGGTTATTTAACGCTGCATAGAGCGTCAATCCCGGGATGCTCTTGATCCCCAGTTTAAAGGTGATGTTCTGCCGGTGGGTGATCACGGTATGAATGCTGATAAACAACTGGTCTGCGATTCTCTTGTTGCTTAAGCCCCGGGCAACCAGCGTGAGTACCTCAATTTCCCGGGATGAAAGCTGGCTGTTTGATTTTAAAGGAGATATCCTGTTCAGGTAATCTTCCGTAATTTGACTGATGGTATCGAGATTGTCGTTTAACAGGACAAAATTGTTAAAAATCCCATCATACTTCCGGATATCGATTGCCGGTTCGATACCGATAAGGGTATTTCCATTTCTTCTGAGGGTCCGGACATGATCCTTTATTTCAAGGTGAAGATTTGAATCCGTCAGGATCAGAAGGTCTTTCCAGCCTGCAATTATATCCGGTTCAGGGCAAATTTGCATGATCCCACTGATTCCAATGCCCTTTGAAAGCAGAATTTCTTTAAATCCAAGCTGAATAATGGGTGACGGGTGTATAATTACTGAGTTGCCTTTAAGCATTTGTGAGGATCTGCAATTGCAGCGATGCAATCAGTTTCGGGATGAGTATTTTATCTTCAAAACGGGCATGATCAAGCTGTTCCTTCTCAAAATGGGACAGCGTATGTAACAGATCATGAACCAGCGACAAATCAACATTGCCGGGAATGTGCCTGATGAGGATGGTCTTTAAATCACTGATCTCATTTTCAACATTCAAATGTTGTTTGAAAATCTTTTTCAGGCTGGCAACCTGGGATTTATTGCGGTTGCCGGTGTTCATTCCAACCAGGGGAAATATCTCCTTTTCTTCAAAGTTGATGTGTGCCAGGAGCCTTTCAATATACTGGTTAAGGTATTTTTCGACCGTCAGAAGTAATTTTTCTCCGGGCATCAGCAGTTTCATCTCTTCAACCAGCCTGAACAGGTGGGGAATGGTAACTTCCTTATGGTATTCATGGGTTTTGGTCAGAAAAATGATCAATGGCTGCAATTCCATATCCTCCGGTTTCGGCAGATAATCATCCGAAGAATAGGTGTTTAAAATTCCCAGGGTAAACCTTATATCAATTCCCTTGAGCAGGCAGGCCTCACGTATACTGTTTTCCCCAATAAGAATGCCCAGCCCGATCCTGTGTACGATGGGCAGCAGATCGATGTTCCTGCCGATTATGTCTGATAATTTATCATTCTCGGTGATCATGGGTGAGTTTCCGGTTTTTGCATGACTGTTCAGTTGATGTGGGTTCTGGATTTAAGTACCTGGCAAAATTAACCTGAAAAATATCAGGAATTTTGATTTGTTGAAATAATTTTAGTCGATTGATCACAATCGTCCCAGCGACCGATTTGGTCATCAATCAGCCACGAAGTGGCGTCATATCATTAACCGTGGGTGAAGCCCACGGATGTTGAAAACCAGGACCAACATTAGCCTTGAAAGGGCGGCATATTACTGCTCTGTACCATATATCGCCCCTTCTTTGACTGAAACTCTTGAAATTTGTCTAATTTTGGGCAATTAAAAATTCAGGTTGCAAAAGTTGAAAGTTTGAATGCGGAATATATTTTTACATCTTCATCCTTCTAATATCAGCGAAGCATCCCTCAGAATTAACCGCACTTTTGGACTGGGTGGGATGGCAGCTTTATTGATCGTTATTCAGATAATAACGGGTGTTTTACTCAGGTTTTATTACATACCGTCGCCTGCTGAAGCATACAATTCGGTAATATTCCTGAAGAACCAGGTACTTTTCGGACAGTTTATCCGCAACATCCATTACTGGAGCGGGGTGTTCCTTTTGCTGATCGCATTTTTACATTTTTTGAGGGTGTTTTTTACCGGGGCCTTCCGGGATCTGAGGAAAACAAACTGGCTGTTCGGATTGGCCCTCCTTTTACTTATCGTGTTTGCCAATTTCACAGGATATTTGTTACCCTGGGACCAGCTCGCCTATTGGGCCATTACCGTGAGCACCAATATTATAGGATATTTACCTTTAATCGGTGAAAGTCTCCGTAATTCGATTATTGGGGGTAAGGAATTGAATGCCGGAACATTACAATCCTTTTTCACCTTGCATACTGCTTTATTGCCTTTTTTGTTGTTTGTTATAGCTCTGTATCATTTCTGGCGGGTGCGCAAGGCGGGTGGTGTGATGCTTCCCGAAACCACTGGGAAGAATGTGATGGTGCCAGTTATGCCCAACCTGGTTTTCAGGGAATTTATTGCCGCACTTGTACTCCTGTCAGTTTTGCTCCTCTTCGCGGCACTATTCAATGCACCATTGCTCGATAAGGCAAATCCATCCTATAGTATGAATCCAACCAAAGCCCCCTGGTACTTTGCGGGATTACAGGAGTTGCTGATGCATTTTCATCCGTTCTTTGCAGCGTTTATTATTCCATTGAGTGTTTTTGTGTTTTTGGCATGGATTCCGTTTTTTAAATACAACGAACCGCCGAACGGTCAGTGGTTTATTTCTGGCAAAGGAGTAAAGTCATCAAAAGATACAGCCATTTTTGCAGGCATGGTCACCCTGGCAGGAATACTTTTCAATGCGTATGTGCTGAACTTTGAAATGGTCATGCCGGGCGTACCGGCGCTGATCAGCAACGGGGCGATCCCTCTGCTGATCCTGTTCCTGCTGATGGGAGGTTATTATCAGTTTTACCTGAAAGGATTCAGGCTTTCAAAAGCAGAATTGATTCAGGCTGTTTTTGTTTTTATCGTGGTTGCATTTATCTTACTGACGCTGACAGGCATCTTTTTCAGGGGAAAGGATATGGAACTCACATTCCCCTGGAATGTTTAACGAGAATAATTCATGAAAAGAACAGGTCGGAAAACAGTTGAAGACATTCCCGGTGAGGGCATGAACCGTCGTGATTTTTTCGGCCAGGCATGGAAAGCACTGGGAATTATTGCCGCCCTTGAAGCCACCGGCATGATGGTCGCCTTTTTTTTCTCAGGGAAAAACAGAAACACCACCCCGCCAAAACAGTCGTTCGAAGCAGGGCCGGTTAGTACATTCCTGCCGGGTTCTGTCAGTGCTTTTATGGGCGGGCGGTTTTACCTTGCCCGGCAGCAGGATGGCGGATTCATCGCGCTATCCCTGCGTTGTACTCATTTGGGCTGTTCGGTTTCGTGGGAAGAAAATAAAAATAGATTTATCTGTCCGTGCCATTCTTCCGCCTTCGATATCAGTGGTGAAGTTTTGAATCCACCGGCTGCAAGGGCACTCGATTTCTACCCGGTGCTCATTGAAAACGGAGTTGTAAAGGTGGATATCGGAACCCTTACAGAGCGGAAAACATTCAGAAAAGAACAACTTATTTACGCATGATGACCACGAACCTTAGATCCTGGAAAATTGCCGGACTGCTTGCCACCGTGGTGATTGTGCTTAGCTTTCCGCTTTCCCTGGTTATGAATCGAAAAGCCGGAGAAAACAAAACACAGGTGGCAGAATTTACCGGTGGTAAGGCTTGCATAGAATGCCACCAGAAAGAATACCGGCTGTGGAAAGGGTCGGATCATGACAGTGCCATGGCGGTGGCCTCTGACACATCGGTTCGGGGGAATTTCAACAATGCAGAATTTACCTTCAACGGGAAAACAACAAAGTTCTACAAAAGGGCCGGAAAGTTCTTTGTTTACACCGAAGGGCCCGGAGGTATCATGAAAGAGTTTCTGATCCAATACACATTTGGCATCCGTCCCCTGCAACAATATCTGGTACCCTTCGAAAATGGTAAATTCCAGTGTTTGCCAATTGCCTGGAATACCATTGAAAACAAATGGTTCCAGATGGCAGCCATGGTGTACCAGCCGGAAGACCTGAAACCTGATAACTGGCTGTACTGGACCAACCAGGCCCAGAACTGGAACAGCATGTGTGCAGAATGTCATTCCACGAACCTTCAGAAAAACTATAACCTCGAATCAAAATCTTACAATACAACCTGGAACGACATCAATGTGAATTGTGAAGCCTGCCACGGCCCTGGATCGTTGCATATTGAATGGGCACGGCTGCCGGAACTGGCGCGGCCACAGGACAACAACACCGGCCTGGTGGTGAAAACCAGCAAAATGACCTCCCGCCAGTATGTTGAATCGTGTGCTCCCTGTCATGCCCGCAGAAGTTCAACCGGGCCTTATGATCATGCACACAGTGAGTTTCTGAATTATGCCATCCCCCAGTTACCCACCCGGCCAACCTATCATATCGACGGTCAGTTCAAGGATGAGGACTATGAATACGGTTCCTTTACCCAAAGTAAGATGTACATGAAAGACGTTCGCTGCGGCGACTGTCACGATCCGCACAGCCTGAAGCGGAAGTTTGAGGGAAATGCTTTATGCACCCAGTGCCACCGCGCCGATGAATACGATACTTTCAACCATCACATGCATAAATCAAAGGGTGAAAAGGGAACAACATTTATCAATAAACAGGGAATGAAACTGGGTGCGGGCGATGGAAATCTATGCCGCGACTGCCATATGCCAGGCCAGTATTACATGGGTATTGACCGGCGGTTTGATCATAGCATGCGCATTCCAAGACCGGATTTGTCCATTCAGCTCGGTACACCGAATGCCTGCATCAATTGCCACGATGACAAGACCGATCAATGGGCGCTGCAGAATGTAAACAAGTGGTATGGCGAGCGAAAAAAGGCCCATTACGGAACCATCCTTGCCGAAGCGGCTGAGGGAAAACCTGGAGCTGACTCCGGCCTGCTGAGAATCATCAATAGCAATCTCTATCCTGAGATCATCCGGGCAACGGCCATCAGATATTTATCCGCTTACCCGAGTGTCAAAGCGCAGGATGCACTTAGAAAAGCACTGAATGATCCTGATCCGTTGCTGCGTTTAACTGCTGCAGAAAATTACTTGCCTGCTGATTCTGCGACGCTCCTTCAAGCGTTATTACCCCTCCTTGGCGATCCTATAAAATCGGTACGCATGGAAGCAGCCAGCAGGCTTGCCACCTACCCGAAAACTGCATTTGGTGAATTGCAATTGCCTTTGTTTGTCAGGGCACTGGAAGAGTATAAACAATCACAGGAATATGTGGCCGATTTTCCGGCAGGGAGTTATAATTTGGGAAATTATTATTCAAAGCTGAAAGACCTGCCCAGGGCAGAAGAAAACTACCTTGCAGCCATTGCTATTGACAATCTTTTTTATCCTGCAAAATTAAACCTTGCTTTGATATACTATAAGCAAGGAAAAACCGGTCCTGCAGAGAGACTTTACCTCGACCTGGTTGAAAATCATCCTGAAGTGGCTGAGGGGTTTTACTACCTTGCTCTTTTGTATGGTGAGCAGAAAAGGTACACGGAGGCGATCACCTTGCTCGAAACCGCTTCGGCCTTGCCTGACTGTAATCCCCGGGCATGGTACAACCTGGGGCTGCTTTACCAGGCAACCGGACAGAATGACAAATGTGTGGCTGCCCTGCAAAGGGGATTGAATGAGGAGTCATGCAGTTACGATTTGCTTTATGCCCTTTTTGCATTTTATATGAACCAGCATGACAGGGTAAAAGCAACTCCTTACATTGAAAGACTGAAGTCCTGTTTCCCCAATGAGCAAACAGTTCAGGCTTTATACAATGAATTCGAAAACAGACGCTAGTTTGGACTAATCCCTGAGCAATCGCTGTCCTTCTGTCCACCCGTCCACTTGTCCACTTGTCCACCCGTCCACTTGTCCACCCGTCCACCCGTCCACTACTCTAAATCGGCATCCCAAACCCAAAAAAGAACCCATTCGTATGGATCGAAGTAAACGCATACTCAAACCGGATCACCAGGTCGTAATAGGTCACAAAATCAATTCCCAGGCCCCAGCTAAAGAGAAACTTGTTGTTGTAAGGATTGACCTCGGTAAATTTATTAACCACGTATC
>CAZVNF010000058.1:0-21372 GCA_964628215.1 uncultured Draconibacterium sp. | reverse complement strand
ATTATGATTTTTCGACATAAAGTTGTAATTTTGCACCATGAAATATAAGGCCATTTTTTTTATTGCTTTCAGCCTCCTGCTTTCCCTCTCATCCTGTAAATTTCAAAAGCTGATTAAGAGTGGTTCTGTAGATGAAAAGTACGAAGCAGCAGTCAAATTATATTCTCAGAAAGATTATTCAAGAGCACTCCAGCTGTTTGATCAGCTCAATGGAGTTATGCGGGCCACCGACAAAGCTCAAAAGATTTCCTACTATTATGCATATTGCTACTATAACCAAAAAGACTTTACCCTTGCATCCTATTATTTCAAACGATACACTACCAATTATCCTAATACCGCTGAAGCGGAAGAATGCATGTTCATGAGCGCATATTGCAATTTTCTGAACTCCCCTGAGTATAGTCTCGATCAAACTGTAACCTATGATGCTCTTAAGGATTTACAGTTGTTCACCAATACATATCCTACCAGCAAAAGAGTGTCTGAGTGCAATGATTTGATTGATAAGCTCAGGTTAAAGCTTGAAATGAAGGATTATAAAATTGCAAAGTTATTTTACAGGATGAATGATTATTCTGCCTCAATTACGGTGTTGAAAAATATCCTGAAGGATTATCCTGATACCCCTCATAAGGAAGAGATACTTCTGCTGGTGGTGAAATCCTATCATAAGTTTGCCCTGGAAAGTATCTTTGAAAAGCAAAAAGACCGCCATCTCAAAGCAATTGTGGCTTACAACGAATTTACTGCACAATTTCCGGAAAGTAGGTTTATGGCTGAAGTTGCTGGTTTAAGTGAACGTTCAAAAAAAGAAATTGAGATGATTTATCTCAAAGATCAGAAGCAATTGAAGCATGAAGAATCCAAAATTCAATTATTTAATTAAATACAGTGACCATGGATTATAAAAAGGTGAAAACAGATGTTCACGCTGTAACCCGCAACATTGAGGACTTTACAGCCGGGACGAACAATATGTATGAAACTGTTGCAGTTATTTCCAAGCGTTCGAATCAGATTGGTCTTGAAATAAAGGAAGAACTCAACCAGAAGTTAGCTGAGTTTGCTACAACCACGGATAATCTCGAAGAGGTTTTTGAGAATCGGGAACAGATCGAGATAGCCAAGTATTACGAACAACTGCCAAAACCTACATTGATTGCCATTCATGAATATTTAAACAACGAGGTTTATTTTCGTAATCCCCACAAGGAACGGCCTGAGGACTTTTAATAACAACTCTGATCGTCATGCTGAATGGAAAAAAAATTGTTGTCGGGATAACCGGCAGCATTGCAGCCTATAAAATCCCATTCCTTGTCCGGCTTCTCATTAAAGAGGGGGCGGATGTGCGTATTATCATGACTCCGGCAGCAAAGGATTTTGTTACCCCGCTTACCCTGTCTACATTGTCGCAACACCCTGTTATTGTTGACCCGTTTACAGCCGGTAACGGTGAATGGAATAACCATGTAGAACTTGGACAATGGGCAGACGCCATGATTTTCGCTCCTGTTACTGCCAACACCCTTGGAAAGATGGCTCATGGGATTGCCGATAATTTTGTTGTTACCGCCTATTTATCAGCGAAATGTCCTGTTTTTATTGCCCCGGCGATGGATTTGGATATGTATGCACATCCATCAACACAGAGCAGTATTGGCATACTCCGCACATTTGGCAATATCATCATTGAACCCCAGGTCGGGGAATTGGCAAGTGGGTTGACAGGCCCCGGAAGGCTTGAAGAACCTGAGTCAATCCTGAAAATAATTGAATCTCATTTTACCAGGAGGCTTGATCTGAATAAAAAAAAAGTCCTGATATCAGCCGGACCAACACACGAAAAAATTGACCCGGTTAGATATATCGGGAATAATTCAACCGGGAAAATGGGCTTTTGCCTTGCAGTTGAAGCTGCCAGCAGGGGAGCATACGTGACCCTGATTGCCGGTCCGGTCGGGTTGTCTGCTATCCACCCGAATATTACCAGGATCGATGTTGAATCTGCAGACGAAATGTACCTTGCCTGTATGCGCGAAGCTCCAATGTCGGATATCGTAATCATGGCCGCTGCTGTGGCAGATTACACATGCAAACATCAATCTCCGGTAAAATTAAAAAAGAGTGAGGCTCCTTTTTCGGTAGAATTTATCCCTACCCGCGATATTCTGAAAGAAATTGGAAAAAACAGAAAGAAAAATCAGGTTTTGGTGGGATTTGCATTAGAAACCGACCATGAACTGGAACATGCGAAAAAAAAATTGATCTCAAAAAATCTCGACTGTATCGTGCTTAATTCTTTAAACGAAAAAGGTGCAGGGTTTGGACTGGAAACCAATAAAATCAGTATTATTGACCGAACAGGCAATGTATATATCGGAAAATTAAACCAAAAGCCTGCAGTTGCTTCTGAAATCATTGACTACATTGTAAAAACAGAATTTTAAAACCATGACAAGAATAAATGCTTTTCTGGTGGCTTTCCTGTGTGTTTTTTCCTTATCCGGGCTGCGGTCGCAGGAATTAAATTGTATGATCAGTATCAATACACAGAAGCTGGAAGGATCAGATAAAAAAATATTTCAAACCCTGCAGAATGCCATGTATGAGTTTGTGAATAATCGCAAATGGTCCAATATGAATTTTAAACAGGAAGAACGGATTGAATGTACCATGATGGTCACCATTAATGAGCGTCTTGGTGCTGACGATTTTAAGGGCACTATGAATGTGGTAATTCGCAGACCGGTATACAATTCTGCCTATAATTCTGTATTACTCAATACCATCGACAAAAATA
Source organism: uncultured Draconibacterium sp. (assembly GCA_964628215.1). Classification (GTDB taxonomy): domain Bacteria; phylum Bacteroidota; class Bacteroidia; order Bacteroidales; family FEN-979; genus CAIVAT01. Next base: position 18,566 of record CAZVNF010000058.1, on the reverse strand, counting down.
TTCAATTTAAATATGTTGAATACCAGCCTCTCGATTACTCTGATGGAACCTTCACTTCCAATCTCACCTCTCTGCTTGCTTATTATTCATATGTAACTTTAGGATTTTACCTTGATTCGTTTTCACCCAGCGGAGGCAGTATCTCTTTTGAAAAAGCTCAGGAAGTGGTTAACTCAGCACAAAACTCGTCAGAACCCGGCTGGAAAGCGTTTGACAGTGACAAAAACCGATACTGGATTGTAAATAACTATTTGAATGCCGCCAATTCAGAATTGAGGGATTTTGCTTTTCGCTACCACCGGCTTGGCCTTGACCAGATGTATGAAAAGGTAGACCAGGGCAGGGGTGTTACTTCAGAATTGATTGAGGTTTTACAAAAATTATACAATGCAAAGCCCAACCTCTATGCCTTGCAACTAATATTTGATGCAAAACGCGATGAATTCGTAAACATCTTTGCTGATCAGCGTGTACCCCCAATGGAAAAAACAAATATCACCAATATCCTGAAGGAAATTGATCCTGCAAACAGCGCGAAATACCAGGCTATATTAGAGTCAAAGTAGACCAAACCGGCTACACAATATTTAAGCAAATTGGTAACCGATGCTCTTAAAATTATCAATTAGGAACTATATTTTAATTCAAAATCTGGAGATAGATTTCTCCGATGGATTCACGGTGGTTACGGGTGAAACAGGGGCGGGGAAGTCCATCCTGCTGGGAGCATTGTCACTTATTCTGGGCCAAAGGGCCGATTCCGGCATTCTTCTGGATAAATCAATAAAGTGTATCGTTGAGGGCACATTCCTTACCAACGGGTATAACCTTGAAGGCTTCTTCGAAAAAAATGAACTGGATTATGACGATACGATAATTCTGCGCCGTGAAATCCATCAGAATGGCAAGTCACGGGCATTTATAAACGATACCCCTGTCAACCTGTCCCTGTTAAAAGACTTAGGCGACAGGCTGGTAAATATCCATTCCCAAAATTCGATTACCACCCTGAACGATTCGAATTTTCAATTGGCTGTGATTGATAGTTACGCGGGTATTCTATCCGATGTACATTCTTACAGGAGCGAATATCATGATTTTCTGGAAGTAAAAAAACAACTTCTTGAATTAGAAAATCTTGAAGCAAAAGCGGCGGGTGAAATGGATTATTTTCAGTTTTTACTGGATGAATTGAATCTCTCTCAACTAAAAGCAGGCGAACTTAGTGAAATTGAAGATCAATTGGAGTTGCTAACCCATGCAGAGGAAATTAGAAATAGTCTTTATCGCGCCAATCAGCTTATTTCAATATCTGATGAAAATATCCTGGCTCAAATTTCCGAAGTGGAACATCTGATCAGCAGCGTCGAAAAATACAATCCTGAACTGAAGAATTTATCTGAAAGAATTAAAGTTAACTATATCGATATCAAAGATATTGCAAGTGAATTAAACAATATTGAGGAGCAGGTTTTTGTTGACCCGCCCCGAATTGAAATGTTAACCCAACGGCTTGACAATTTGTATCGATTGATGAAAAAACACCAGGTTGGCTCAATTGAACAGCTGATCCGGGTCAGGGAGGAAATCGAAAAAAAGGTTTCGGATGAAGTGAGTATGGAGGAACACATTCATGCCCTCAGGAAGGAAATTTCGGGCCGGGAGGAAAATCTCAGCATCAAAGCCGCTGCGATGTCAGCAAAACGCCATGAAATTATCCCGGAGTTTGAAACTGAAGTTGTAGGAATATTATCAAAACTGGGAATTTCCAAGGCCCGGTTTAACATTGAGTTTTTAATGTCAGAGACTATTTCAAAAGATGGTCTGGACAAGGTGAGGTTTTTATTCAGTGCCAACAAGGGAATTGATCTTAAGGAATTATCAAGTTCGGCTTCAGGGGGTGAATTGTCAAGGCTGATGTTATCAATAAAATCAATGATCAGCCAGAAAAACCTCCTTCCTACAATCATTTTTGACGAAATTGATAACGGAGTATCTGGTGATGTTGCCGGCAAGGTAGGAGGGATACTGAAGCGAATGGGTGCCTATATGCAGGTTGTGGCAATAACACACCTGCCACAGATTGCTGCAAAAGGGGACCGGCATTTCTGGGTGTATAAATCAGAAAATGAACAAATGGCCACGACGGTTATTAAGCAATTATCGGCACATGACCGAATTGGTGAAATTGCTAAAATGTTGAGCAATGAAGTTGTTACCGATTCAGCTTTACAAGCTGCTAATGATTTGCTTAATAATTAAATACAAACTTTAATTAAACTTTAACTTAAGAACAATCATTATGTCATATAACTTATTGAAAGGGAAAAAAGGTATTATATTCGGAGCACTGGACAACAAATCCATTGCCTGGAAAATTGCCGAGAGAGCCCATGAAGAGGGGGCTGTTTTTACGCTCTCCAATACTCCGGTCGCCCTTAGATTCGGCGAAATAAATGAACTTGCATCTTCATGCAATGCAAAAATTATCCCGGCTGACGCTACCAGTGTAAAAGACCTTGAACATGTTTTTACCCGTTCCATGGAAGTGTTGGGAGGGAAGGTCGATTTTGTGCTTCATTCAATAGGGATGTCTCTGAATGTCAGAAAACAAAAAGAGTATGACGACCTTGATTATGATTATTTTCAAAAAACCATTGATATTTCAGCACTATCATTCCATAAAATGCTTCAGGTTGCCAAGAAACTTGATGCAATAAACGATTGGGGTTCTGTTTTAGCTCTATCTTACATTGCTGCACAACGCACCCTGGCTGGCTATAACGATATGGCCGATGCTAAAGCCTTGCTTGAATCTATCGCCAGAAGTTTTGGGTATATCTACGGCAGGGAAAAACATATCCGGATCAACACAGTATCGCAATCACCCACACGCACAACTGCAGGAAGCGGAATAAAGGGAATTGACGGACTTCTCGATTTTACTGACCGTATGTCGCCACTTGGAAATGCAACTGCTGAAGAATGTGCCGATTTTTCTATCGTCCTTTTTTCCGATTTATCAAAGAAAATAACCATGCAGAACATATATCATGATGGTGGTTTTTCCAGCATGGCTATGAGCCTGAAGGCTATGACCCAGTATAATAAATGCCTGGATGATGATGATAATTTATAGCCATTCTTTATCCCCTTTTTTTTATCTTTGCTTCCCAAAAAATATTTTTTCATAACCAACGCTTAATTCACATGAAGATTTTAGTATGCATAAGTCATGTTCCTGATACGACGACAAAAGTCAAGTTTATCGATGACTTTAAAAAACTGGATGTTACAGGGATCCAATGGGTAATTAACCCATGGGATGAGTTATCTCTGACCAGGGCATTAGAGTTGAAAGACGATGCGGCCAATGGCATTACATCAATTACAGTGGCCCATGTGGGCATGGTTGGTTCAGAACCAACCATACGTAAGGCTCTCGCTATTGGAGCGGATGATGCCATTCGGATAAATGCTGAACCTTCTGATGCCTATTTTGTTGCAGCTCAACTTTCAGAGGTGATTAAGAAAGAGCCCTATGATTTAATTTTATGTGGCATTGAATCAAGTGATTTCAATGGCTCCACGGTTGGAGGGATGCTTGCTGAGTTTTTAGAATACCCTTCCGTTTCTTCAGTTTCATCTGTCAAAATGGAAAGCGGCCAAATTATAATAACCCGTGAAATTGATGGAGGTAAAGAAGTTGTTACCGTTCCGGCACCCCTGGTGGCCATTGTTCAAAAAGGAATTGCCAAAGAACCACGGATTGCAGCCATGAGAGGTATTATGATGGCGCGTACAAAGCCACTCCGTGTTGTTGAGCCTGTTGATATTGAAGGATTAACAAATGTGGTGAACTTTGAAATGCCAAAACCCCGTGCTGCCTGCAAATATGTTGATCCGGAAAATCCGCGGCAACTTATTGAATTATTGCAAAATGAAGCTAAAATTATTTAATCAGAACAGATAAATATTTAGGATATATGTCAGTTTTAATTTTTGTAGAGAATTGGGAAGGGAAGTTTAAAAAATTAAGTTTTGAACTCATTTCCTATGGTACGAAGTTGGCCGAAATGCTGAATACGGATGTCGTTGCCCTTTCCATTGGCAAGGTTGAAAACAGTGAATTGTTGAAGTTGGAAAAATATGGGGCTGAACGAATTATTTCCGCTGAGAATGAAAATATAAATGTTTTTGACAGCCAGGCCTATACGACCATAATAGCTGGTTTTGCAAAACAGGAAAATGCTACGGTGGTGTTACTTTCCAATAATAATACCGGGAAAGCAATTGCTCCGCGTTTATCTGTTAAATTGAAAGCCGGTCTGGGTGCTGGTGTCAGTAAATTGCCACTTAGTACCAAACCTTTTATAGTGTATAAGAAGGTTTTTTCGGGTAATGCATTTAGCAATGTGGAGATCAAAACTGACATCAGAATTCTGACATTGGCTCAAAATTCATTCGAATTAATTGAAAATGACAAAAAAGCTGTCATCACAACTGCCAGTATTGACTGGTCATCTGAGGCGATAAAAACCAGTGTTCAGGAAGTACAGAAACTGAGTGGTAAAATTTTACTCACAGATGCAGATATTGTGGTGTCCGGTGGAAGAGGCATGAAATCATCTGAAAACTGGACCCCGATTGTGGAACTGGCTGAACTGCTGGGCGCTGCAACCGCCTGTTCACGTCCGGTGTCTGATGAAGGCTGGCGTCCTCATGAAGAACATACGGGTCAAACCGGAAAAATTATTGCTCCAAATCTCTATTTTGCCATCGGAATTTCAGGGGCCACCCAACATCTGGCAGGAGTGAGTTCATCAAAGTTTATTGTTGCCATCAATACCGATAAAGATGCACCTATCTTCTCTGCGGCACAATATGGAATTATTGGAGATGCCAGCAAGGTTCTTCCAAAACTTGTTGAAGCGGTAAAAGAATTAAAGGGGAAATAGTCAAGCCATGGTTAAACAGCTCGTTTTTGCGTTCACCCTGCTTGTTACAATTGGTACTTTTACTTTTACAATAAAACGCATCTTCAAGTATTTCAAACTAACCAGGTCAGCATTTCCCATTCGTGATTATGGCAGGCGGTTCAGGATTATGCTGAATGTCGCTATAGGACAGACGAAAATTTTCCGCCGTCCGGTTATTGGTTTTTTCCATGCATTGGTTTTCTGGGGTTTCTGTGTTATCGCTTTGGGCAGCATTGAAATGATCATTGACGGACTATCGGGAACCGAGCGCTTTTTAAAAATACTTGGCCCTGTTTACAGTATTATCAGTGCATCCGGAGACATTTTCGGGTTATTGGTCGCCCTGTCAATCATACTCTTTCTTTCAAGGCGGTTGTTTTTTCACATCAAAAGATTTGAAGGCATTGAGATGAAGCCCATATCTCATATAGATGCCAATATTGCTTTAACGATGATCTTGCTCCTGATGATATCGCTCCTGGGAATGAACATGGCCTATGTTGCAGATGTAAATGTATCCGGGGCGGAAATGGCAGGATTATATCCGGTCAGCAGCATCCTTTCAGGATTTTTTTCCGGAATGCCCGAACCAAACTTAAAAGTGGTATATGAACTGTGCTGGTGGTCGCATATCCTGCTGATATTTATCTTTGCGAATGTGCTTCCCTATTCAAAGCATTTTCACGTATTTATGTCGGTGCCAAATGTATTTCTGTCACGACTGGATCCATTGGGAAAGTTGCAGAATATGGATAACATCACCCGGGAGGTAAAACTGATGCTTGATCCTGATTCTGTATTTACCGCTCCGGCCACGGATGCCCCCATTGAGCGGTTTGGAGTAAAAGATGCAGAAGATATTTCCTGGAAAAACTACTTTGATTCCCTGTCGTGTACTCAATGTGGTCGTTGTACCGCCGTTTGCCCGGCCAACCTTACCGGAAAGCGATTGTCGCCACGTAAGATCATTATGGATATTCGTGCCCGGATGAAAGAAAAAGGGCCGGGGATGGTGAAAACCGGAAAGGAATTTTCAGATAATAAAGCGCTTTTAAGAGACTATATTTCTGAAGAGGAGTTGTGGGCTTGCACCACCTGCAATGCTTGCGCCATGGAGTGCCCGATAAATATCAACCACCCTACATTTATAGTCGACATGCGCAGGTACCTCGTGATGGAAGAAGCTTCGGCTCCCGGTGGAATCAAAGGTGTTTTCAGTAACATTGAAAACAATGGAGCGCCATGGCAATTCTCATCAGATGACCGCTTATTGTGGTCCCGGGATATTGAAATAAAAATTAATTAATACCATGTAATTCAGATGGAAGTCCGCAAAGTTAATGTGCCGGTGATGGCTGATTTACATGCACAGGGAGTGACCCCTGAATATCTTTTTTGGGTAGGTTGCGCCGGAGCTTTCGATGACAGGTATCAGAAAGTATCCAGGGCTTTCGCAAAAATTCTTGCTTTTTTAAATGTCAGTTATGCCGTACTTGGCAAAGAGGAGTCCTGCACAGGTGATCCCGCCCGACGCGCCGGAAATGAAATGCTCTACCAGATGCAGGCACTTCAAAACATAGCGATTTTCAAAGCGTACAATGTTAAGAAAGTTATTACGATCTGTCCGCATTGTTACAACATCTTCAAAAATGAATATCCCGATCTGGGTTCCAGCCTGGAAGTAATCAATTACCTGCAATTCCTTGATCAGGCTATCCATGAAGGCAAATTGAAACTTGATCCAAAAGCATTGTTAAATGTGAGTGTTACATTTCATGATCCCTGTTATTTGGGCCGGGCCAATGATATCTATTTTGAGCCCCGTTCAATCCTGAAAAAACTCACCTCAAATCTGGTTGAGATGGATCGGAATAAAAGTTTTGCCTTGTGTTGCGGTGCAGGGGGAGGACAAATGTTCAAGGAAGCCGAAAAAGGTGACAAGGAAGTCTTTATTGAACGAACGGAGGAAGCTTTAAGGACCAATGCAAAAGTAATTGCCACAGCCTGTCCCTTTTGCATGACCATGCTGACTGATGGCATCAAATACAAAAACCGGGAGGAAGAGATACAAAATTTTGATATTGCTGAATTAATTGTTCAATCATTAAATTTATAAAGTTGTCAAAAAACAATTGAAATGGAGAATAGAAAAGTACTTAAAAGTGGTGAGTTCCTCGTTGATGAAATTCAATTCAGCGATATTTTTATCCCGGAGCAATTCGATGAAGAGCAAAAAATGATTGCTCAAACTATACAGGATTTCCTGGAAACTGAACTATATCCTAATATTGATCAAATCGATACTCCGGATATCAATTTGATGAAGAGTGTGCTCAAAAAATCCGGTGAACTCGGTTTGATGGGAATTTCCATTCCTGAAGAATATGGTGGATTTGGTCAGTCATTTGTAACACAAATGCTTGCTGCCGAAAAAATTGGCGCCGGGCACTCTTTTTCTGTTGCATTTATGGCTCACACCGGTATCGGTACATTGCCTATTATGTATTATGGAAATGAAGACCAGCGGCAGAAATATGTAACACGGCTGGCCTCAGGTGATTTGATCGGGGCATATTGCTTAACAGAGCCGGGTGCAGGAAGTGATGCAAACTCCGGAAAGACAACTGCCATTTTGTCGCAGGATGGGACACATTATATTCTTAACGGCCAGAAAATGTGGATTACCAATGCCGGATTTGCTGATACCCAGGTTGTTTTCGCAAAAATTGACAGGGACAGGGTTTTAAGTGCATTCATTGTTGAAAAGACCTATCCTGGAGTAGTGATCAGCCCCGATGAACATAAAATGGGAATTAAAGGATCGTCTACTGCTCAGATTTTCTATAATGATGTTAAGGTGCCTGTTGAAAATCTGATTGGATCACGCGGTGAGGGTTTCAGGATTGCACTCAGTATCCTTCATATGGGGCGCATTAAACTCGGCGCGAATGTATTAGGTGCTTCAAAAAAAGCCATTACTGATTCAGTGAAGTATGCCAATGAACGCAAACAATTTAATGTTCTGATCTCTACATTTGGAGCTATTAAACATAAACTTGCCGAACAGGTTATCAAAACTTTTGCCCTCGAAAGTGCAACTTACAGGTTAAGCAAAGATATTGACGACCAAATTGAAGTAAATAAAGCATCAGGAGTTGATAAAGGCAAAGCTTCCGTGGAAGGAATCAGCCATTATGCAGTGGAGGCAGCTATTTTAAAGGTTTACGGGTCAGAGGCACTGGATTTTGTGATTGATGAAGCGGTTCAGATTCATGGCGGGATGGGATATTCAGCCGAAATGGCTGTGGAACGGGGTTACCGGGATTCGCGTATAAACCGGATTTTTGAAGGAACCAATGAAATCAACCGGCTTCTTTTGGTTGACACCGCTATGAAAAGAGCGATGAAAGGTGAATTTGATCTTTTCGGCAAGGCCAAAGCACTCGCTGCAGGTATCGAAACCATCACCGGGGATAAATTACACGAAGAAACCTATTTTGAGGAAAAACAGCGGATTATCAAGAACTTTAAAAACCTTATTCTCATTGTAATACAAGGGGCTTCCGCACACTTTGATAAGAAACTGTTACTTGAGCAGGAGGTTCTGAATAACCTGGCCGATATGATCATGGAGGTGTACATCGCTGAATCTCTGTCATTAAGAATACAGAAAATGGAGTCCATGGCTGGCAATGACCCTGCGGGGATTTATCGTTCGATTCTCGATGTATTTGTTTATGATGCTGCTGACAAAATAAGAAAGCCTGCTGCTGATGCTATCAATTCATTTTCATCAGGGGATATGAATTCAACATACTATAAAGTAGTTGAAACTCTTACAAAGGTACCCGGAATCAACGTGAAAGAATCGCGTCGTACCATCGCAGACAAACTGATTGAGGATAATTGCTATAAATTTTAGTTTCAGGAGCAATTCAATTACCCGAAATAACGAGGGTGTCTCAAAAGCATTGAAAGTTTTTGAGACACCCTTATTTATTTTAACGATTTATTGGAGAAGTTCTGTTTGTTCCGTAGTTGCTACAGTAACCACAACTTCATCTTTTTCAGCAATATAGTCAACTGTGATCACATCGCTTTCGGTCAATTTTGTTTTAATGATCTCTTCAGCAAGTGTATCTTCCACGTACTTCTGAATCGCACGTTTCAACGGACGCGCGCCAAACTGGGCATCCCATCCTTTTTCAGCAATATAATCTTTTGCTGCAGATGTAATGACAATATGATATCCAAGATCCTTTGTTCTTTTATAGAGGTGCTCCAATTCAATATCAATGATTTTGTGAATATCCTCACGTTCCAGTGAATCAAAAATAACCACATCGTCGATCCTGTTTATAAATTCAGGCGCGAAAGCTTTTTTCAGCGCATTTTCAATAACACCCCTTGCATATTCACTGCTGGCAGCCTGTTTGGCTGAGGTGGCAAACCCGACACCCTGCCCGAAATCCTTCAGCTGACGGGAACCTATATTGGACGTCATGATCACAATGGTGTTTTTGAAGTCGACTCTCCGTCCGAAACTATCTGTAAGCATTCCATCATCCAATACCTGCAGTAAAAGATGGAATACATCGGGATGTGCCTTTTCTATTTCATCAAGCAGAACAATTGAGTAGGGGCGTCTCCTGATCTTTTCTGTTAATTGTCCGCCCTCCTCGTACCCAACATACCCCGGGGGGGCACCAATCAGGCGGGATACGGCAAACTTTTCCATGTACTCACTCATATCAATCCGTACCAGGGCATCTTCCGTATCAAACAGGTATTTTGACAATACCTTTGCCAGGTGCGTTTTACCCACCCCGGTAGGCCCTAAAAAGATGAAAGTCCCAATGGGTTTGTTCGGATCTTTAAGCCCCGCCCTGTTACGGCGTATTGCCCTGACCACTTTTTTAATAGCCTCATTCTGCCCGATAACCGAATGTTCAAGTTCGCCTTCCATGTTTATAAGGCGGTCGCTCTCATTTTTTGCAATCCGCTGAACGGGAATCCCTGTCATCATGGCAACCACCTCTGCCACATTTTCCTCAGCGACCGTTTGACGGTTCAATTTTGAATTTTCTTCCCATTTCTTTTTTTCGCGCTCAAGGTTATCTTGCAGTTTCCGCTCTGAATCACGCAAGTCAGCTGCTTCTTCAAATTTCTGACTGTTGATCGCCAGCATTTTAAGCTTCCTGGTCTCTTCGATCTGGTTCTCAACCTCAATAATTTCCCGGGGAACATTAATATTTGAAATGTGAACCCGGGCACCTGCTTCATCCAGGGCATCAATTGCCTTATCGGGAAGATACCTGTCTGTAATATACCGGTTTGTAAGAGATACACAGGCTTTAATGGCATCATCTGTATACGTAACCAGGTGATGATCTTCATATTTTTCCTTGATGTTCTGAAGAATTTCTACCGTCTCCTCTGGTGAGGTAGGATCGACCAGTACTTTCTGGAACCTGCGCTCCAGTGCGCCGTCCTTTTCAATGTACTGACGATATTCATCCAGGGTAGTGGCGCCAATGCATTGGATATCCCCCCTGGCCAGGGCCGGTTTAAACATATTGGAGGCATCCAGTGAACCGGAAGCATTGCCGGCACCCACAATGGTGTGGATCTCATCAATAAATACAATGATATTCGGATTTTTTTCCAATTCATTCAGAACAGCCTTCATGCGTTCTTCAAATTGTCCCCGGTATTTGGTACCTGCTACCAGAGAGGCAAGGTCCAATGACACCAGCCGTTTGTTGAAAAGAGACCTGGCTACTTTTCTTTGAACGATTCTTAGAGCAAGGCCTTCTGCAATGGCCGATTTCCCAACCCCGGGTTCACCGATCAGGATCGGGTTGTTTTTTTTCCTCCGGCTTAATATCTGGGCGATACGCTGCAATTCTTTTTCCCGGCCCACGATCGGATCAAGCCTGCCTTCTTCTGCAGCTTTGGTAATATCACGGCCAAAGTTATCAAGAACAGGAGTTTTAGATTTTGAATCCTGTGGCTTTTTCTGCCCGGCACCCATGCCTTTTCCACCTTCTTCAGGATCCTCATCGTCTTCGTCTTTGGGAAGTATGTCCTGTGGTGGAAATCTTGGCTCCTCGCTGCCGTTTGACAGTATTGCTTTCAGTTCATCCTGTACAATCTCATAACTCACCCCATAACTGAGAAACGTTTTCGTTACAAGGTTATTCTCATCCTTGAGAATGGCGAGCAGCAGATGTTCCGTGCCAATTAATTCGCTGTTGAACAATTTTGCTTCAAGGTAAGTGATTTTCAGTGCACGTTCTGCTTGTTTTATCAGTGGCAGGTTTTCGCCTCCTGTCGGTTTTTCCTTATGGCTTGAAACAGCCATTTCTATTTTCTTTCTGATTTCTGCCAGATCAACGCGCAGATTGCGCATGATCCTTATAGCAAGGCCTTCACCTTCGCGGATTATACCCAGCAACAAATGCTCAAGGCCGATATAGTCGTTACCTAATCGCTGCGCCTCTTCCCGGCTATATATCAAAACGTCTTTGACACGTTGTGAGAATTTTGCTTCCATAAAAATTTACTTTTTCAGTACATGTTCAAACAGTTGACAAAAACCGAACCATAATTAGAAACGGATAATTTGTCAAGGCTTTCAAAAGTACGGATGAATTAACTAATTTATTGTTTAAAGGGCTTTATTTATTAACATTTCCATGTTAGTAAGACATCGAAATTAATGAACCATTTTCCATGGCTGGAAGCAGGATTTTTACTATCTTCGTAACATAATTCAGCATAATTTATATGCTTGTATATCAATTAAATAACTAATGGTGAGAGATGATATGGAATCGGGAGAAAAAATAGTTCAGGTCAATATTGAAAATCAAATGAAGACTGCCTACATTGATTATGCAATGTCGGTGATAGTTCAAAGGGCATTACCAGATGTAAGAGACGGATTAAAACCAGTTCACAGGCGTGTATTATTTGGGATGTATGAGTTGGGAGTTCTTTCCAACAGGGCATATAAAAAATCAGCAAGAATAGTAGGGGAGGTCCTTGGAAAGTTTCATCCCCATGGCGATACCTCGGTTTATGATGCAATGGTGAGGATGGCGCAGGAGTGGAGTTTACGTTATCCGCTTGTTGACGGACAGGGAAACTTTGGTTCCATGGACGGTGATAATCCGGCTGCCATGCGTTATACAGAAGCCAGGTTGCAGAAGATTGCAGAAGAGATGGTGGCAGATATTGAAAAAGATACTGTTGATTACCAATTGAATTTTGATGATACCCTGAAAGAACCTACTGTGATGCCTTCGCGGATTCCAAACCTGCTGATAAACGGTGCATCCGGAATCGCAGTGGGAATGGCTACAAATATGGCTCCACACAACCTGGGTGAAGTTGTTGACGGGATTATAGCCTATATCGACAACCGGGCGATCACAATTCCTGAACTGATGCAATACATTAAGGCACCTGATTTCCCTACCGGAGGGATAATTTACGGATACGAAGGAGTAAAAGATGCATTTGAGACCGGAAGGGGCAGAATAGTTGTTCGCGGAGAGACTGTCATTGAGCAGGACAGCCATGGTAAAGACCTTATTATTGTGAACTCGGTTCCTTACCAGGTTAATAAAGCTGAAATGATCAAGAAAACTGCCGACCTGGTAAATGATAAAAAAATAGAAGGCATTTCCGATATACGTGATGAATCGGATCGCAACGGGGTTCGTATTGTTTATGTACTTAAACGTGAGGCTATTACGAATGTAGTGTTGAACAAGCTCTACCAGATGACAGCTTTGCAAACCTCCTTTAATGTAAACAATATTGCGCTTGTCAAGGGGCGGCCCATGATGCTTACCTTAAAGGATATGATTGTTCATTATGTGGAACACCGCCATGAAGTGATTATCCGCAGAACAAAATTTGATCTATCAGAGGCACTGAAAAGGGCTCATATCCTTGAGGGTCTGCTTATTGCCCTGGATAATCTCGATGCGGTGATCACCCTGATCAGGGCATCACAAACTCCTGATGAAGCGAAGGCAGGTTTGATGGCAAGTTTTGGCCTGAGTGAAATTCAGGCAAAGGCTATCCTGGAGATGCGTTTACAGCGGTTGACCGGATTGGAGCGCGACAAAATTAAGGCTGAATATGCCGAATTAATGAAGCTTATTGATTATCTGAACAGCATTCTGGCAGATGAAACGCTGAGGATGAATATTATTAAGGATGACCTGAGGGAGGTCAAGGAAAAATTCGATGACGGACGCAGATCGCGGATCGAACACGCCGCCTCAGATTTTCGTATTGAAGATACCATTCCCGATGAGAATGTAGTTATTACCATTTCGCATATGGGATATATCAAACGAACTCCCCTATCTGAATACCGTGTTCAAAATAGGGGAGGGCGTGGTGTTAAAGGAACAGAAATCCGTGATGAAGATTTCCTGGAACACCTTTTTGTGGCAACAAACCATAACTACCTGTTGTTTTTTACTGAAAATGGCAAGTGTTTCTGGCTCAGGGTATATGAAATTCCTGAAGGCGGAAAAACATCCAAGGGCAGGGCCATTCAGAACCTGATTAATATAGAGCCGGCCGACAAAGTCAGGGCGTTTATCAATGTAAAAAACCTTAAAGACGAAGATTACATTGCTTCCAATTTCATTATTTTGGCTACCAAGAAGGGGACAATTAAAAAGACATCCCTGGAGGCATATTCCCGTCCCCGCCAAAATGGAATTAATGCAATTACGATCAATGAAGGCGACCAGTTGCTTGAAGCAAAACTCACCCAGGGTACCGATGAGGTGGTTATGGCATTAAAATCGGGCAGGGCGATCAGGTTTAATGAAAAAACTGTACGACCGATGGGCCGCAATGCAGCCGGAGTGCGCGGTATTTCTTTTTCAGGTGTAAATGATGAAGTTATCGGGATGATCTGCATCCCTCTGGATAAAAAATGTGAAGTTTTGGTCGTATCCGAAAAGGGCTATGGCAAACGTTCAGACCTGGACGATTACCGTATTACAAACCGGGGAGGCAAGGGAGTCAAGACATTGAATATCACAGAGAAAACCGGGGAAGTAATTGCAGTTAAAGATGTTACTGACAGTGATGACCTGATGATCATCAATCGTTCCGGAGTAATAATCCGCATGGCGGTTATGAATCTTAGAGTTATGGGACGCGCTACACAGGGTGTTCGTTTGATAAAGATTGATGAAGGGGATTCAATTGCCGCAGTGGCAAAAGTTGATGTTGAAGTAGCTCCTGAAATTGTCGGTGATGAGTTGCAGGAAGGTATGGAAAATGTGGAAGAAATCCTTGGTGATAATCAGGACACGCCCATTGTGAATGAAAAAACAGAAGAATCGGAAACAGAAAATTAATTGTATCTAAGTAGCATATAATCAGCCGGTTTTTTTTAACTTTGCCGGCTGAAAATCAACTCAACAGTATCATACTAACAATCAAATCGATGAAAAAATTTGCCTTATTTTTTGTTTTGGTAATTTCCTTTACCATTGCACTGGGACAGAAAAATGTACGTCAGTCGGCATCTAATTATCTGAAAGATGGAAAATTAGACAAGGCCCTGGAAGCAATCAACCAATGCGTGTTGGATGCCAGTACTGCCCAGGATGCAAAAGCTTGGTTTATAAGGGGTAACGTGTATCTTGAATTATCCAATACCAAGGAAGAAAAATTCAAGTCGCTTGACCCTGATCCACTTCCAAAGGCATTGGAATCCTACAAGAAATCCATTGAATTTGATCCAAAAAAAGAATATTATGAGGATATTCTTGCAAAATTGAACTGGCAGCGGAATAACTACTATAACACTGCTGTGGAAAATTATAACAATAAGTTGTATAAGGATGCCATGCTTAATTTTGCAAGGGGAGCAGAAGTGATGGAACTGGCAAATGTATCGGATACCATTGCGCTTCTAAATGCAGCTACCTGCGCATCACTGGCAAATGAAAAAGAGGCTTCGAAGCAGTATTATATTAAATTATTAAAGTCAGACTATAAATCACCGGTTGCATACATTACATTATCTGATATTTATCGTCAGGATAAGGACTCAGCAAATGCATTAAAATATGTCCGTATGGGGCAGCAGGTATACCCGAATGATCTTAGGTTATTTCTTGCAGAAACCAATATTTATCTGACTTTTAACAATACGCCCAGGGCGCTTAATAATTTAAAAGTAGCTATGGCAAAAGATTCATCAAACTATTCGGTAGCTTTTGCACTGGGGACAATTTATGATAATATTTCCAACGATACATCAAAAACAGCAGCAGAGCGAAACCAGGCGTTTGAAGATGCCATTAAAGCGTATGCGAACTCCATCAGGTTAAATCCCGAGTATTTTGAAGGAAACTACAATCTTGGTGCATTATATGTAAATAAGGCTGCCAGCATCAACGATGAGGCAACTAAACTTCCTCTGGAAGAAACAGTTAAGTTTGACAAATTAAAGAAAGAGGCAGATAATTACTTAGAGAAGGCGCTACCATTTTTAGAAAAAGCAACAGATTTGCAACCTGACGACGTTAACACATTGTTTACTTTGAAGCAAATCTATTCCCGCACCAATAAACCTGATAAAGTAAAATCAGTGCAGGAAAAGATCAACGCTATTCAGAAAAAATAGGGCAGGTATAAATTTACAGGAGATTCTCCAACCCTGGTGAATCTCCTGTTTTTTAAGATTTGTACTTAACATAATATTAATTATAAGACAATTTGAAAAGTGCATATGATTGATATTTAGACCTTTACAATTTTGAAAAATGGTCAAAAAAGACGTTTTTTTCTTATTCATAGCATTTGAATAGCATGTTTTCAGACACAACAAACAGAGAACGAACAAACTACGAACTTATAATCTTTCGAAAGAATATAATATTTCGAGATAATAAACACGTTTTCAGTATATTAAATATATTGAACTGAACAAAATGAGAAAGATTACATTAACACATGTTGAGGGTCCTGAGGGCAATAGTTTTTATAAGGAGCGGAACTGCTTCCGCATCACTTTAGGAAATGGTGTGGTGGCCGGTTGGTCACATGAACAATTGGCGACCAAGTTCATGTCAAAGATCAACCAGGAACTGAACTACAAGCTGGTTACTCTCAACCAAATTTTGATTGAAGTATTGATACATCACAGGAAAGTTTGGTTCTATATCACCAACCATCCGAACCATGTGGCAATTGAAAGGGATATCAAGGTCGCATTTGCCGGCATTGATCATTCCCTGGAGTTTGCAACTACCCGTGGCCATTATGAAAACGGGAATCACATGGTTTTCAGACAGCTTTTCGGAGCCATTGAAAACCTTGATGATATAATGATCAATCTGCAAAAGGTTGAGCGATACCTCAAGCATGGCGTTGAAATACGGATGCTGCAAGTGTTTCGGGACCGTGTGGAATATGTTCGAAAAGACCTTGCAGAATTGGGAAATGGCGAGGGCAATGTAGAGATGAAAACCACTCCTTTGATTGAAAAAAATCCCGTAAAACGTAAAAAATGAATAACTGGAACTCTTATTTACGAGATTATAAAGCCCATTTGCTACTTGAACGGGGCTTATCCAAAGAAACAATCTATAACTACCTGCAGGATGTTAGCAAGTTTTGTAACTATCTGGACAAGGAAAATATCAACATACCACCCGAAAAAGTTGATGTCAGCAATCTGCGTGGGTTCATTGTTTGGATTAACCAAAAAGGTCTCGCGGCAGGCACTCAGGCAAGGATCATGCAAGGTCTGAGGGCATTTTTCAATTACCTGTGGATGGAAGGTATTGTAAAGGCAAACGTGACCTTGCTGGTTGATACTCCTGTGTTGGGATTTCGTCTGCCGGTAATGCTCAACATTGTTGAGATTGACAGGATGATCAAAAATATCGACAGGACTTCAAACGAAGGGCAAAGAAACAAAGCAATTATTGAAACGCTTTATGGATGCGGACTTCGGGTGTCTGAACTGGTAAATTTAAAAATTTCAGAACTCTTTTTTAATGAGGGTTATATCAAGGTTGTCGGCAAAGGAAATAAGGAAAGAATTGTGCCCATTGGCAGAGTGGCAATGAATGATATCACCAGGTATCTTAAATTTGAAAGGAATCAAACAGACATTCATAAAGGCATGAAAGACATCGTTTTCCTCAATTGCCATGGCTCAAAAATGTCCAGGACAATGGTATTTATTATCGTTCAAAATCTGGCAAAATTAGCGGGCATCAGAAAAGCAGTCGGACCTCACACCCTGCGCCATTCTTTTGCTTCCCATTTGCTTGAAGGCGGTGCGGATCTGATCGCAATTCAAGAAATGTTGGGACACGACAGCATTGTCACGACGGAAATTTATACACATGTACAGAAGCAGCATTTGATGGACACCATTGTAAGATTTCATCCCAGGAATGCAACAACTAAAAACCGACTTCATTACATGACTTCTGGTGTATGATCTCAGGTCAGGCGACCCATCAACATCTTTGAATATTTTGCAATTTGGTTCAAGAAACAAGGGCGCCTGTCCCCTACTCCCCTCCTATTTCAGGATAAATTTACATTGATTCCCCGGTTGATTTGTCCGCCGGGGGGCTGGGTTGCTTACTGAATCTTTCTAAAAGCATAAGACCATAGAGTGCTCCTGTGAAAGACAGGACCATAACAAACATTTCCATGTCTACTTTAACACCGTTAACGCTTTTGTAAATCATGTAGGTTAGCATGAGCAACCCCCAATAACCGGCTGCAGCTTTCCTGCTGGCGGCTCCAGACTGGTCTTCAAAGAAGCCTCCCGCCCATTTGAAAAATCCTTTTGTCGTTTCCATCTTACCAGGTTGTTAAGGCTGTGCGTTTCCAGGTATTCAAAGCAGTGCAGTAATAGAGATAATTCCCATCAAAACAAAAATCCCCGGGGTTGCCTGCAGATGTTGCGGATGAAGGGGTTTTTTGATTTCGTAAGCGCATTTTATCTCCCACAATGTCAAGGAATGTTGTAGGCAAATTGGAACTTGCCGGCGAGATTCCAAAATAGCCATTTTCATCAAAGTAGTAATTATGAAAGGCTCCCGATTTGTTTGTAGAGGTAAAATTAATATTCGTAGAGGGAACAGTACTTCCTGGCGCCATGGTTGAATCAACGAGGGTGGCTTGAAACATTGCAGTATTTGTGAACGCACCCCTTAACCGTGGTCTCCAAATAAATGTACCCATTCCTGACCAGGATGATGCATTTAATGGGGATGCCATTGTACCGCCTGCGTGCTGAAAGTTCATATAAGGCGCTGAATTACTATTGTAGGCTGTGATAATGATTTGTGGGTAATAAATATATTGTGAATTCAATTGGAAACCGCCCATTCCAGAAAGCCGTAAAACTTCCTGCAACGGATTCGTAGCAGTTCCTGAAACTCCTTGGTTTGGAAGGTTTACAATAAAATTCGAAGTTTTATTCCCGGTACTGGTACCTCCATTCAAAACAATATCACCACCAGGTTTATTTGTGTTGCCTGCAGCAGTACTTCCTGCTTCAAGGGTTAA
>CAZVNF010000057.1:10050-21615 GCA_964628215.1 uncultured Draconibacterium sp. | reverse complement strand
CCATCCTGATTAATATCAGAAGCTCTAACCCTGAGTGCGTTCCCAACAATGGTATTTGGTGAAAGGTTGGCGATGTATCTTCTTAAATTAATTACATCTCCCTGATCTCCGCCTGCCCAAGTTGCAGTATTCGAAGCATAAATATAATAACTGCCATCAAGAACATTAACAGTGTAGGAACCATCGGCACCTGTGGTAGTTGTTGCGATGATATTCGGAATTGGACCTACTGCAGGTGGAACCGGTTCAGGGCCGTCTTTTACATAAATGGTGGCACCTGCAATCGGCATATTTACAGCGGGAGAATTGTCATATTTTAAATAACCGCTGATCGAATGAGGCACTGCAATATTTACACCGCCATTATTCCAGTTGGCAGGAACTATTGCACCTGAAGGGGTGATGGCTGCCTGGCATCCATCTTTAAAAATAATGGACGTGGTTGTATTGCCTGAAGCTGCATAATTGAAATAGAGGGTGATAAAGGTTGAATTATTTTCAATGGGCTGGGCAGGGTTGCTCCAGGCAATGTTCAGCACACTGCCGACAAGCTGCACATTTGCATTGTTTGGATTCAAGGCATTTACATAAGTGAGTTTTGTTGCATCAAATCCTATGTTCATGGTTAAAGCGCCAATATTGGTGCCTGAAGGTATTCCCGTAAAAGTAACTGGTATTGCCACCTGAGAACCACTGGCTGCATTCACTGTGCCTATGTTTGCATTTACTGCGGCGAGTGCAGGAGTAACCGAACCATTGGTATATCCAACTCCGATTGGGCTGCCATTTGAGAATTGGCAACCATTGGCAAAATTGATATTTGCAGTACCAACACCGTTATATAAAAAGCGAATCACCAGAAATTCCCCGTTAATGGATGGTGCAGGAACTGTTGTGTTTGTATACAGCAGGGATATAGTATTGCCGGAAACGTTCGATGTGATAGTGGATGGAGGATTCAAGATACCAATGAATGACATCCGTGGATTATCATAAGTTAAATTTACATTGAAATTGTTTGTTCCGTCAGGCATCGATGTGAAAGTTAATGGAACGTCCACAAATTGACCTTGCACTGCCGTTGTGATTGCAGGCAGAGAGGCAAAGGAGGTGATGGGCGGGGCAGGAGTCACGCTGCCGTTTAAATAGGTTACCGGAATATTGGTGACAGGTGTCGGAGTGGTGATAATACATCCGGTACTGAAATTTACAGGAGTAGTGACAAGTGATAGATAGCTGAAATTCAAATTTATCTGACTAGCCGGATAATTGATGTCTTGGCCGGCTGCACTGGTCCAGGTAAGGGTGATCACTCCGTTTAAAACGTTTGCAATTACACCGGTGGCGAGATTTCCTGTTCCGCTGGTGCTGATATAGGTGAGTTTGGCAGGATCATAGGAGATTTTTTGGGTTAAAGAAGCAACGTTAGATGCAAATCCGGTATATTTTACAGGAACGACTACCGTACCAAGTGATGCAGAAACCTCATCAATGTCAGCATGGGCAGCATTGCCCATAAAAGGGTTTACGGAACCATCAGTAAAAGTGCCGGTGAGTATGGTTGGAATACCACCCACAAGTTTCGCCACTTCACAATATGAAGGGATAAATGCAATCGGGCTGGTTAACCCATTATACTTGAAGTTGAGTGTCAATAAGGTTCCGTTTGGCCAGGTATGTGCTGTCGTACTTGTCCAGATAATCGTAACTGTATTCCCCCCACTTGAGCCAACGGTAAGGTTTCCCAGCGGAAAGTTTGTTATATTCTGAAATGTCAGTACAGAAGGGTTTACCTGAATGTAGAACTGGAATGAGCCGATGTTGGTGAAATTTGTTACATCGAGGTTGACAGATACATTTTCGTTCGGACTTGCAGTAACATTCTGCAACGAGGCGGTGTACTGACCAAATGACAATGATCCAAGGATCACCATCATAAGCAATGTTAAAGTAAGTTTTCTCATCATGGTATTATTTTTTATGTTGTTAATTTTTGCGGGTTCGTTGCAATGATATATGATGTTTAATTCCGATTGATTTTAATGACTTTCTGGTTGATTTCGTAAATTTTCGACGTTCCTTTGAACACGTACCTGATACAATAGATTCCAACTGGCAAATATACGAAATTATCCTGCATTTTGTAAAAACCTGCTGTGTGTTTGCTTTCAACAGGAACTCCCATAACCTGTCCGGTTATGGAAAAAATCTTTATGGTAACCCAGCCATTTTCCGGAACAACATATTCAAGAGTGGTTTTATCGGTAAACGGGTTTGGACTGCATGTTAAATATCTTGTTTCTTCAGATAAGTTCTCTGAAAACCCGGTGGTTGAATCAACAGATAATATGGCTGCAGCTGAAATAAGGTCGCAATTATTCGGATTAAGGATACAGCGGTATCTGAATTGATCAAAGTTAACTGAAACATGCTGTATGGTAAGCGTATTCGTTTGGGAGCCGGAATAGGGAAAGGATTCCTGCAGATTTGACCATAGTGTGCCATTGGTACGACTTTCCTGCCATGCATAGGAGGATGCATTTGGAGAAGAAACCTGGAAGTTTACGTTTGACTGAGATAAAACAGTTCTGTTTTCCGGTTCTGATATAATGACAGGATCTGCAGGGTAAACACCCCCGTCAGAGAAATTTACTGTAAGAACTTGCGGTGGGATGGCATTGTTGGCTATTTCACAAATTTCTTTGATAAAGGAAAGGCTGCTGGATTTTTGAAGAACGGTAAATTTTAAAAATAAAAGTGTCGAATTTTGAAAAGTGGCTCCTGCGGTTCTACTCCAGACTATAGAAATCATTGGAGGGTTTGACATCGTGTTTGCCAGGAGTCCATTTAATTGAGGATTGACGTTCTCAACAGAGAGAAACTTAAGGCTGAGTGTGTCATAAGAAATAAAAAGGGTAATGGCCCCGATATTGGTTAAATTGCTACCTGTGAGGGGAATTAAAACAGTATTGTTTTCGCATCCGCCAATATTCGCAAGGGTGAGTCCGGCAGGTTGAGCTTTCAGTAAAAAACTAAAAAGTAAAAATATCATCAACAAGGCGGATGCCTTGTTGATGATATTCCAGTGCCAGATACTTGTTTTTAATGAATTCAAAATAATTTAAACGATTATTTTAAAAGCTGTAATTGTTAGTTCTATTTATTATAAATCAACTTGCTGGTTTTAATCATTTTATCAGTAGAAGTTTCAACTACGATCTGGCAGAGATATATACCAGCTGAAAGGTTAAAATCTGCAGGATTGATAACTATAGAATGTGTGCCTGCTTCCTGTGCGCCATCAACCAGGGTGGCAATTTGTTCGCCTAACATGTTCGTTAATACAAGCCGAACGTGACCATCTGCTGGCATTGAGTAAACAACGTTTGCAGTATTCCTGAATGGGTTCGGATAATTCGACATGGAGAAGCTGTTTGAATTGGTCACGATTTTGGCCATCTTCAGGTTGAAGTTTGGTAAAACCTGGGCTCCTGCACTGGCAAATTCAGTACCGGAAAGAACGTTGAATAATTGTACGGGTTCAGCGGCTTCTTTTTTAACTCTGACCTGTAACGAAAGTACAGCATCATCAGATTCAAGTTGTTTGGAATCAGTGTTCGACCATGCGATTGAAATTTTTCCGTTTTTAATGGAATATTCCAATCCGGCAAGAGACGTGTTGACTTTGGATATTTCAACAAATTCCTGATTGTAACCGAGGAAGAGGGTCATTGCACCAAGGCTGGCAGAAGCAGCACTTTTAAGGTCATACGTAAAAGTGGTGTTTACCTGAACAGGCATGATTTCGTCTTCAGAAACATTGAACAAAGAAGCATATTTCACACCCACAACAGGGTTATAGGAACCGTTTACATCGCCGGTACATAATCCCTTGAAATTATATGTTGTCACCGGGGCAGGGAATGCCTGAATAATTGAGTTGTTGAATACCCAGTCCCCGGCAGGGAAGGAGGTAATTTCGCCAATGATGCGTTTCTTGATTAAAAGCGCATCAGTAGCATTTACTCCGGAAATACTATTCACATTTCCTGCAGAAAGCCTCAGACCGGTTAGCGGTGGATTAAGTACCCCGGCTGTTTGAAGTTCCACAATAAGGGCATCAAGTGCGCTGACTCCGGCAATTCCTGCCCAGGGAGCTCCCAGACTTACTGACATCGTGTATTCATCCTGGGGAACACCTGCAAACTGGTAATAACCATGACCTGCATTGGAAATGGTAGAAACTGGCAAACCAACCTGAACACCAACGGAATTATAAAGTGTAATATTCACTCCGTTCATACCTTCATTGGGTAAATTATCATAAGTAACGTATCCTTGGAGGTCTGTTGTCGGGCTACCGGAAACGATGATAAGATTTCTGGAGTTTGACAAATTGCATCCTCCGGGTGTTGTATAGCTTAACATTATAAAACCAGGACCTGCATTTCCCCAGGTAATTAAAACATTTGGCGTGCCATTTCCAGAGGTTATGGTGCCCCCGGTTGCTGTCCAGTTATAGTTGATCATTCCTGCATCTGTCGAATAATTTACGGCCGTATTGGCATTCGGGTTAGCTGGACCGTTGATGGCAACAGGAGCAGTAGAGAGGTTAACACCTCCGTTTATCCAGTTAGCAGGAACAAATACTCCTGTGTTTTTAGCCATTTCGCAAGGTTGCATCGTTGCATTGTCGTTTTTAAAGTATACAACAGAGGAACATCCGCTTCCGGCCCCACCCTGGTATTGAAATCTGAGGGAAAGTATAGTTCCTGCCAGGCTTACTCCGGCCGGGTCAGCCCACGCAATACTAATTTGTCCTCCGGATGAGTTTACAGTTGCATTGTATGTGTTTCCGACAACACTGACAAAGGATAGCTTGGCCTGATCATATCCGATAAACATGGTGGCTGCTCCAAGCGGATTGGCAGTGCCTCCGTCGATACTCAACGGAATGTCAACGAATGAACCAACGGTAGCAGGAACTGACCCAATAGTAGCAGTGGCAATCGGAGGATAAGTACCGGCAGCTACTGTGGCATTTGTGTAAGCAACGTTGATCGATTGGAACAAGTTATCAGTAAAACTGCATGCACCCGTAAAATTAACATATCCGGTACCAATGCCATTGTATTTGAACTTCAATTTTAAAAATGTTCCAGGGGCAATTATGTCCATACCCGGATTTGTGTATACCAGTGTCATGGTTGAACCGTTCACGGAGGTCATAACCATTGAACTCAATGGATCAACGTTTTCAATACCGGTAAAGGCAACCAGGGGTGAATTAAAATTGATATACAGTGTAAAAGCTGAAACAGGAGCGGTTATATTCAAATCAAGAGGGATCTTGATATTGTCGCCCTGTACAACACCAACAAGGCTTCCGAGCATCGCAGTTTGTGTGGTTGGGGTTTGAGAGATCATCCCGTTGTTATAGCAAACATTGATATTGGAGGCAGAAGGTGTGGAAATAATACAGCCGGGGGCAAATGAAACAACGGATGCACCAGGCAACACACACATGAAATTCAGTTTTATCCAGGTTGAAGCGGTCGTGTTGATGTCGGCACCAGCGGTATTCGACCATGCAACATTAATTACACCGTTCCCTCCTGTTATAATAGCACCGGCCAGATTTCCGCTTTTTGTTCCCGAGATGAAAGTAAGCTTTGAAGCATCATAATGAATGACCTGGGTAACTGCTCCTGCTGTTGGGAAAAAGGCAAAATGTAAAGGGATGGTAATCGGGCTTCCGGCAACACCAGCTGAATTGCCAAGAATGGAAATTGGATTTGCCGGGTCACAAGGTGCTGGTGAAACCGAGCCATTCGTATAGCCAAGCAGTAGATTGGCAGAGGTTCCCTGGGTCACCACTGAACTTGGAAGGAATCCTAATGTACTGGAGGTTCCGTTATACACGAAGTTCAGTTTGCACAGAACTCCATTTACAGTGGATGCCGTAGGAGAGTACCAGACAAGATGAATGGTTGAATCCTGTGCAGAAGCAATCAATGTACCCCCTAAAAGTTGAGGAGTGATATTTCCTACAGAAACAAAAGAGAGAACGTTTGGATTGTAGCGGATATCGAATGTGATCGCATTGACGTTAATCAAATCGGTTACATTAAGGTTCACGCTAGTAGCTGTTCCCGGAAAGGCAGTTTTGTTTTCCAGGGATGCAGTTTGTCCAAATGACGTAATTGAAATTGCGGTCATAAAGGCGATGAAGATCATTACTTTCCTCATCATTGGTCCTGCGATTAACTGAGTATAAGTTTTTGTCATATTACGAAATATTTAAGTGTACTTAATTATTTTTACTACCTGATATGGTTGATGAATTGTATTAACCAGCGTGAATTTTAGAAAATAAGCACCGGGGCGCCAGACCGAGGTGTTTAACAATATATGATGATGCCCTTTAGATTGCGAAGGCAGGTTAACTTCAGAAATGATTTGTCCCATACAATTCATAACCTGAATCAACACGTTGTTGTTTTCTGTCAACGTGAATTCAACGTTGGTATGATCTGAGAATGGAACCGGGGAAACAATAAGATTTTTATATTCTGGGAATAACGTACTATTATCCGAAGTAAGTTTGTCTACTGATAAAATTACTGTGGAAGAGAAAGCCAAACAACTTTCCCTGATTAAAACACATTGATATTGGTTCTTATCATAAGATAACGGAACCGGTGAAATCGAAAGCACAGGTGAATGAGTACCGGAATAGATACCATCATCTTCCAGTGTCAGCCAACTTGTTCCCTGATCCTGGCTTTCTTTCCAGAAATAGGAAATGGCATTGGGAGAGAATAATGAGAAGTAGGCGTGTCCGCCTTCAGCGAGGGTTGTATCTTTCGGCTGGATTTCTATGACAGGCTGGCCTGCATTAATGGCTCCATTTACATATACCGCCGGAATAACTGCACCCATCGGGTCGGCTATTTCACATCCTGAATTATAGGTAACAGCACCTGATTGGCCGTTGGAAATGAATTTAATGTCAAAAAGCTTGTCATTCACGAAATTAATGGGAACTGTGTTGCTCCATGCAAAAGCCAGTTGAGAAGGAAGTGTCATGATGTTTGCACTCATACCTGTTAATTGCGGATCAACATTCTCAATGGATGAAAAAGTAAGATTTGTTGTGTCAAAACCGATGTAGAGGGTAATGGCTCCTACATTTGACAAGGCAGAAGCGGTAACAGGAAGAAACACTTCCTGTCCTGCGCAAACCTCAACCGTACTTATGTTGATGGTTTGCGCAGACATGAAGGAGCACTGGATAAATAAAAGGAAGAATATAAAACTATTTTTCATTTTAAAATCAGGCTGTGGAAGTGTGTTTAACATTTATAATTTTAAGAAAGCAAGACGGTAACAGAATGAACTGTTACCATCTTGCATCATGATTTTACTAACGTGCAAAGATCATTTTGTTAACCTTTACATAAGTATCCGTTGCTCCGGCTGCTTCGATACGATACAGGTAAACACCTGATGACATATTGAGTTCAGCTGCGTTCACTGGGATCGTATAGTTACCAGCTGCCTGGAAGCCATCAACAAGGGTACGGATTGTTTTACCAAACATGTCGGTAATAACAAGGGTTACCTTGCCTGCTTCAGGAAGTGTGTAAACGATCTTTGTGTCGCTTGCAAATGGATTAGGATAGTTGGTGATGGAGAACTCCTTCGAACCGCCCACGGTGATAACCTTGGACATCTTAAGATCGAAGTTGTCGTACCTGATACCAGTCGGGCTGGCAAATTCACTGCCAGTCTTCACGTTGAAGATCTGTGTTGCTTCAGCTACAGGAGCTTTTGCTTTCACAGTCAAGGTAAAGATCTGATCGTTATTTCTTACCGACATTGGTTTGGTATCTGCCCAAGCAATCGCTACGTTGCCATCTTCAATTACATACTTCATCTCATCATTTGAGGAAGCAGTAACATCCATAACTTCGAAACGATCTTTGTCATAACCCATGAAGAGGGTCATAGCGCCCAGCTGAGCAACCATATTGCTTCTGATTTCATAAGCAAATGTTTCTTCAACAGGGATGGTTTGGGTTTCATCGTCAACTACTGACAGGAAGGACAAAGCCTTCAGGCCTGTTGGGATGTATGAACCGTTCACGTCACCTTCACAAAGTCCGGCGAAATTAACTGGTCCAGCTACTGGTACCGTAAAGGATGGTTGTTCAAAAGCCCAGTCCCCTGCAGGGTATGAGTTGATAGAACCAACCGTACGTAATTTAATATACAATGCATCCAGTGCGGAAACTGTCATACTGGCATTTACATCAGCAACAGTACGGTTCAAACCGTTAAGAATCCAGTTAAGTGGATCGCCACCTTCTAACCCTGCCTGAATTTGTACAAGAAGAGCGTCAGTTGCATTGTTGCCACCCCAGGTTCCATTGAAGGAAGACTCGAGTTTGTAAGCGCCGGCAGGAACATTCGTGAAAGCATAGTATCCGGGTTCGCCCATTGAGTTCATGTTCGGGCCTGTTACTGTTGTCATAACAATAAGACCTGAAGCAACGTGTCTCAGTTTAACGGTAACACCATTCAACGGAGTATTTGGTAATCCGTTTTTGTAAGATACTGTTCCTTCAATGCTGATTCCAGCAGGATCAGGAAGCATGGTGATATACAGGGTATCGCAACCAACGCAGCCGGTGATAGGATCGGTTTCGCAAACGATCACCATGGCACAGCCACAGGCAGGATATGCACCCCATGTTACTGTGATACAGTTGGTGCCCGGAATAGTGGTATAGCTACCATTGACAACAGACCAATTGTAGAGGTGACCTGGAATTGCCGGTAAAGCACAGTAGGTGCCCGTTCCATTTGAGAAGACAGTTGCAGGACCTGAAATAACAGGTGCAGGTGCAAGACTGACAGCAACATCAAGTGTTTTCCAGAGGAAACAGCCGTCGCACTTGGTGGCAGTTACAGTAACTGTACCAACTGTACAACATTCCCAATCAACCTTAATCTGCGATCCGTCAGCACTTGTCCATTTGATAGTACCACCATTAACAACCCATTCATAGTCAATGTCAGAAGGCAGACATGGTTCAGTTGTACCTGGTTTGTATCCAAGGAATCCGCCAACATTGGCAGTGTATAATTCCCAGGTGTTGGAGTTGCAGCAGGCTGCAGTCGGGCCATTGAGACCAACTGACCACATCGGTGGTTCGATTACTTCCCAGCTGCCCATAATGATACATGAGTTAGCATCGGTAACCGTAACAGCATAGATACCTGCGCCAAGGCCGGTAAGATCCTGTGTGGTTGCTCCGTTGCTCCATGCATAACCATATGCAGTAACACCACCGGAAACGGTGAGGTCAATTGCTCCGGTAATGCCCGTATAGCAGGTAACACTGGTAACTGCAGCTTCGATAGAAAGGGCTGAAGGTTCAGTGATTTCCCAGCTGCCTGTGACTTCACAAGAGTTGGCATCTGTTACAGTAATGGTATACACACCAGCACTCAAATCAGAGATATCCTGGGTTGTTGCTAAGTTGCTCCATGCATATGCATATGGCATTGTTCCACCGGAGACCGTTACATCGATCGATCCGTTTTCACCACCATTGCATGATACATTAACCAAGTCATCCGTAACGGATAACACGTCCGGAGTAGTTACTTCCCAGCTGCCATAAATTAAGCAACCGTTTGCATCTTCCACGGTAACTGCATAAATACCTGCACTTACGCCAACGAGGTCTTCATCGGTGGTGCTATTGCTCCAGGTATACCTATAATCAGGTGTTCCACCTGTTACAGTAATGTTAATAGAACCATTGGCGTCGCCATTGCATAATACAGGTGTAGGTACACCGGTAAGTGAAAGAGCATCAGGTTCGTTTATACACCAGCTGCCTGTGGTTTCACAAGAGTTGGCATCCGTTACAGTTACAGTATAACAACCAGCAACTGCACAGCAGAGATTGTTATCTGTTGTTCCATTGCTCCATTCATAAGTATAGGGCAAAGTACCACCGGAAACAGGAATCGGGAGAATTTCCAGAGGAGGACCAACAATGATACCACCGTTGATGGATCCGTTGCCGGCACCGTTGCAGGTTACGTCAGTAACAACAACTTGACCAATTAGCAAAGCATCGGGAGCGGAAATTCTCCAGCTTCCATATGTTTCGCAACTATTCGCATCGGTAACAGTTACAGAATATGTGCCTTCACAAAGGCCGGTCAAATTCTGCGTTGTCGCTAAATTGCTCCATGCATAGGTATAGAGTGTTGTTCCACCAGTAACGGTCAGGTCGATCTTTCCGTTGCAATCGCCTTTGCATAATGCATCGGTAGGAATGCCGGTAACTGACAGTAAATCCGGTTGAGTTACACAGAAACTGGCATATGCTTTGCAATTCTGCGCATCGGTAACAGTTACTGAATAGCAACCAAAAGGTACTTCAGTAAGGTCTTCGGTTGTAGCAGTGTTGCTCCACAGGAAGGTATAATCGGTGGTACCACCTGTAACAGTGATGTCGATTTCACCATTGCTTTCACCAAAACATTTTACATTGGTAATCAATGCAGAAGTGAGAACAGTAAGCTGATCAGGTTCAGTGATTGTCCTTTCAGACCTTGCATCACATGAATGAGCATCAGTTACGGTGAGTTTGTAGGTGCCGGCACATAAACCACTGAGGTCTTTTGTGGTGGCTCCGTTATCCCAGTAATAAGTATATGGTGCAGTTCCGCCACTTGTAAACATGGTTGTAATTGTACCATCGCAGGCACCTTTACATGTTACATCGGTGGTTGAACCCTGCCATGAAACTTCACCAGGTTCGCCAACAGTCCAGCTTCCGGTCACGGTGCAATTGTTCGCATCGGTAACGGTAACAGTATAATCGCCAGCACAAAGGCTGCCAATGTCCTGTGATGTGGCAAAGTTGCTCCATGCGTAAGTGTAATCAGTTGTTCCACCGGTAACGGTGATATCAATTGTACCATCGCATGAGATTTCTTTGCAGGATGCATCTGTCGGAACTCCGGTGACACCAAGTGCATCAGGTGCGCCAACTGTCCAGTTTCCAAAAGCTACACAATCGTGAGCATCAGTTACAGTCACAAAATAGGTGCCTTCAATAAGGCCACTGATATTCTGAGTTGTAGCTAAATTGCTCCATTCATAGGTATAATCGGTTGTTCCACCGGTTACGGTGATGGAAATAGATCCATCATCGGAACCTTTGCAAAGTGTATTTACAGGAACGCCGCTAACTGAAAGCATATCAGGCTGACCAACCGTGAAGGTGCCGTATGCCTTG
The DNA here is from genome assembly GCA_964628215.1 of uncultured Draconibacterium sp. Classification (GTDB taxonomy): domain Bacteria; phylum Bacteroidota; class Bacteroidia; order Bacteroidales; family FEN-979; genus CAIVAT01. The sequence continues at coordinate 10,288 of CAZVNF010000057.1, read as the reverse complement.
CAATTCTGCGCATCGGTAACGGTAACTGAGTAATCACCAGGGGCTAAGCCGCTGATATCTTCGGTTGTAGCATTGTTGCTCCAGAAGAAAGTATAATCTGTGGTACCACCGGTAACAGTGATATCAATTGCTCCACCGGTGCCATTGTAGCACAATGCAGGAGTAGTTGGTGCAGTCAGGGACACAGTAAGCTGATCAGGTTCAGTGATTGTCCTTTCAGACCTTGCATCACATGAAT
>CAZVNF010000057.1:0-9950 GCA_964628215.1 uncultured Draconibacterium sp. | reverse complement strand
ACAGTAAGCTGATCAGGTTCAGTGATTGTCCTTTCAGACCTTGCATCACATGAATGAGCATCAGTTACGGTGAGTTTGTAGGTGCCGGCACATAAACCACTGAGGTCTTTTGTGGTGGCTCCGTTATCCCAGTAATAAGTATATGGTGCAGTTCCGCCACTTGTAAACATGGTTGTAATTGTACCATCGCAGGCACCTTTACATGTTACATCGGTGGTTGAACCCTGCCATGAAACTTCACCAGGTTCGCCAACAGTCCAGCTTCCGGTCACGGTGCAATTGTTCGCATCGGTAACGGTAACAGTATAATCGCCAGCACAAAGGCTGCCAATGTCCTGTGATGTGGCAAAGTTGCTCCATGCGTAAGTGTAATCAGTTGTTCCACCGGTAACGGTGATATCAATTGTACCATCGCATGAGATTTCTTTGCAGGATGCATCTGTCGGAACTCCGGTGACACCAAGTGCATCAGGTGCGCCAACTGTCCAGTTTCCAAAAGCTACACAATCGTGAGCATCAGTTACAGTCACAAAATAGGTGCCTTCAATAAGGCCACTGATATTCTGAGTTGTAGCTAAATTGCTCCATTCATAGGTATAATCGGTTGTTCCACCGGTTACGGTGATGGAAATTGATCCATCAGACGAAAGGTTGCAAAGAGCATTGACCGGAACACCACTAACTGAAAGCAAATCCGGTTTGCCTACAAAGTAACTGCCTGTGGCAGTACAGGAATTGTTGTCAGTAACAGTAACAGAATACCATCCTGATTCCAGGTTGAAAATATCTTCCGTTGTGGAAGCAGCAGGATCACTCCATATATATGTATAGTCGGTCGTTCCGCCAGAGACGGTAAGATCAATGGATCCGGTAGCTCCGCTGAAACATAATGTTGCAGCAGGTACAGCTGAAAGAACCAGGGCATCTGGTTGTGTTACAATCCAGCTGCCGGTTTGAGTGCAATTATTAGCATCGGTCACAGTTACAGCATATGTTCCTGCGATTAATCCACTGATGTTTTGAGTTGTAGCAAAATTGCTCCAATTGAATGTATAATCAGTGGTACCACCGACAACGGAGATGTCAATTGCCCCGGTGCTGAGACCGTTACAATTTACAGGTGAAGGGGTTCCTTCTACAACCATTGGTTCAGGTTGGGTAACCTCCCAGCTATCAGATAGCTTACATCCATTAAAATCGGTGACCGTCACAGTATAAGCTCCTGCGGGAACTCCCGTGAGATCTTGAGTAGTAGCTGCATTGCTCCATAGATAAGAATATGCCGTAGTACCTCCGGTTACAGTAATATCGATTCCGCCAGTACTGCCTCCGCTACAGGCCACGCCCGAAGGTATGCCTGATATGCCGAGTTCTGATGTCGATTCTGAAATGACAAAAGTTTCTGAGGCTTGCGTACAATTATTAGCATCGGTTACAGTAACAGAATAATTACCGGCGGCAAGACCTGTCCGGTTTTTTGTAGTAGCGCCATTTTCCCAGGAATAATGATAGTTATTTGGAGCGGCAGCTAAAAAGGGCTGACCCCCCGTAACGTTTAGGGTAATCGTTCCTGTGCTGGTTTCAAAACAAAGAACAGGGGTAGTAGTTCCAGTCACAACAATCGGGTTGAGTACGGTAACTACAACACGTCCTCCGTAAAAACCTCCATTGGGCGGGTTGAATTGAACCCATAAATAAAATTTATCGGTTGCATAACCAACTTCCCCGACATTGATAACCGGGTCTCTTTCAGTTGATGACCATGAACCGCTGAAATTTTCCCAATGGAAAACTGCAGTGGGGTTTTGACAACCTCCTCCGTAATTACATATGAGCTGAATGGGCTCTCCGTAACACAAAGGTGTTTTAGCTACTCCTTGCGATCTGGCACTGTATGAAAATGCCAGGATAAAGAAGATTAAGGCGGGTAAGAGCCTTAGCAACTTCATCGTTGTCTTCAGGTAAAGTGTTTTCATAATTAATTGATTAGTTTAAACTAGGTTTATTAATAAAGGGTAAATATAGTGGGGTTGATAATTTCAAATGGTAATGAAAAAATCTTCAGGGTCTCTAGGGCGGAGGCTCGAGCAGAATGTAAATTTTGGTTATTTGCATGTCTTTGAATTTGGTCTTGTTAATACTCGTTATTATTCACTAGAAAACATAAATTGGCAAATGCCTAATACTTAGGTGTTTGTCTGTTTTTATGTTAGAGTTTATACCTAACATGCTGAAAAACTGATTTCTCGTTGACAAATTTATGTTTAAATTTATTATAAACAACAAACGAAATTAGAAAAATTATGATCGAATTTACTAATATTTATCGAAAAAAATTTATCATTTTGAGAATTATGTCACAAAATGACGGAAATCATGTATTTTTACTATTTTTGACGATTATCTATCTTTTTTATTATAACGTTTGGTTTTTTCAAGCTTCAGGATGAGCAAAAATATACACAATCTCTCCTCCTGATCGGGTTTTGGTATTAAATAAAAGTTAAATTTGGCAGATTATGCAAGACAGTCAAAACAGAAATGGCAAAATTAAAATAATGATCGCTGAACACCAGGGAATTATACTTCATGCACTTATTTCTCTCCTTGGTTCATTAGGTGATTTTGAAATTACAGGCACAGCAAGGGATGGGCAGGAACTGTTAAAGAAACTTGAAGGGGTCAAACCGGATGTGATTTTATTGGACCTGAAAAAACCCGGGTTGACCGGACTTGAAGTTACGAAGATCATTGATGAAAGAATGCCCTGGGTCAAGGTAATTTCCCTTTCAAAGCACAACCATCCGTTTTTTATCAAGGAAATGTTACGACATGGGGTCAAGGGTTTTTTATCGAAAAATTGTACCGTTGAAGAGCTTCATGAAGGTATCGTGAGGGTTTATAACGGAAAAACCTATTTTTGCAGTTTGTGCTCAAAGCTGATTCTGAGCGACTATGCCACCGGGGCTTCAGAAGGAGATGTTGATTGCAGGTCAGTAACCCCCAGGGAAATAGAGATTATTGGCTGTTTATCGGAGGGTTTTTCTACCAGGGAGATATCGGAAAAGCTTTTTATCAGCAGTAAGACAGTTGAAAGACACAAATCGAATTTGCTAAAGAAAATGCAAATTCGAAATACGGCCCAATTGGTGAGGGTGGCTGTGGAAAATGGGTTGTTAATTCATTGAACCAAACATGAAACCTAAGTCTGACAAAATTCAGCAGAAAAAAAATCCTGCAAAAACAATAAAACATCCGGTTGTAAAGAAACCGGGTTCATTCGGGAGTTCCTTACAGAATCAAACTTTACCTGTGCTGTTTTTGCTGGCTGCTACCTTTTTATGTTATCTGCCGGCACTCACCAGCGATTTTATTCCTACCTGGGATGATCAGGCTTATATAATTGACAATGTATTAATCAGAAGTCTTTCTTTCGAATCAATAAAATCCATGTTTACCACGCAGGTTGGAGGCACCTATGTGCCTTTGCCATTGCTGTCGTATGCCATTGAATACAAATTGTGGGGTCTTAACCCGCTGCCCTTTCACTTTACAAATGTTTTCCTTCATTTGCTGGCAACATTTCTGGTTTTCAGGATAATTTATCAATTACAACTGAAGGTTCTCTATGCCGCAGCTGCCGCACTTATTTATGGTGTTCATCCAATGGGGGTTGAATCTGTAGCCTGGGTCACAGAGCGCAAGGACCTTTTATATTGTGTGTTTTATTTTGGTGCTTTCCTGCTTTATATTAATTATGTAAAAGCTAAATCACACAGGGCCCTGATATACGCCGGCAGCCTTGGATTGTTTGTGCTTGCTTTGTTCTCGAAAATCCAGGCTGTATCCCTGCCGCTGGTATTGTTTCTGGTCGATTATTATTTCAACAGGAGGGGTCTGGTGAAGCTGGTAATTGAGAAAATACCCTTTTTCCTGCTTTCACTTGTATTTGGAATTGCCGGTATTTTTGTTCTTCAGAGTATTGGTGCACTGAAGATCAATGAACTTTTTACTTTCACCGAAAGATTTTTCCTGGGGATATATGCTTTAAGTGCCTATGTTATTAAATTTTTTGCACCTTTAACCCTGAGTGCTTTATATCCATACCCTGTTTCAACCGGGAACCCTCTGCCCATTCTGTATTATGTAAGTCCGGTCTTTATTGTCCTGACCGCACTATCCATTTATTATTTTGCCCGGAAAACAAAGGCAATAGTGTTCGGGTCACTGTTCTTTTTTCTTTCGGTTGTTTTTATGCTGCAGATTTTTGGAGCAGGGCAGGGATTCATGGCTGACCGGTACATTAAGGTTCCCTATCTTGGACTGGTTTTTATTGCAGGCTGGGGAATGGAATATATTGACGGGAAATATAAAAGCAGAATTGTCATCACGTGGTTGGTCTTTTCAATCTATTGTATGTTTTTGATGGTGTCAACTTTTCAAAGGTGCCAGGTTTGGAAGAATGGAGGCGCACTCTGGTCGGATGTTATTGAGAAATATCCGATGAGAGATTCCCGTCCATATGCCTGCAGAGGGCTGTTTTACCGGGCGGAAAAGGACAATGACCTGGCGCTTGCAAATTTCAGGAGTTCAATCGCCCTTGAGAAAGACCCGGAAATCATGCTGATGCGGGGAAATATTTATTTCGAGCAGGGAAAGGACGATTCTGCTTATATGGATTATATCAGCGTGCTGAAAGTTAAAATGGACAATGCTTTGGCTTTAAGTAATATTGGTGCAATCTATGTAAAAAGAAATCAATTTGACTCAGCGGTTTATTGTCTTGGTAAATCGATCAAGCTGGACTCCGGATCTGCGGTTTCTTTTGCCAATCGTGCAGTTGCTTATGGTGCACTGGGAAAAACAGCAGAGTCGATTGCTGATTTTAAGCGGTACCTTACCATAAAGCCCGACGATGAAAGGGTGTTTGTGAGCATTGCGATTGCATATCAAAGGTTGGGCCTTTTCCCGGAAAGCATCGAATGGCTTGACAAGTCAATTGTGAAGAAACCAGATTTCGGGAACTATTATTATTACCGGTCACAATCATTCAAAATGATTGGGGATCGCGTCAAGGCGCTTGCTGACGGTCTCAAAGCAGCGGAACTTGGGGTGAAAGTTCCACCGGAATATCTTCAGTCTCTCAGATAATGAAATTACTTCCGCTGTTGATTCATAATCTGATAGGTAATCATGATGTTCTGCCGGACCTGCTGATCTGAAGGATCCAGTTTTTCTGCTTTCGAAAACACTTCCAATGCTTTGGCATAGTTCCCTTTCATGCTGTACACGATACCCAGATCCTTGTATGCGGCGAGGTTTCCGGAATCGAGATTAACCGCTCGTTCTAAAAACCAGGAGGCCGAGTCGAGGTTCCCTTTGAATTGTCCGTATAATTTTCCAAGGTTATAATTTACCTCGGCATGGTTGGGATTCACGGAATAAAGACGTTTCAAAACCCCCATTTTATAGCTGAATTCCCTGGCATTGTCTAAGGATACTAATACAAGTATCGTGTTTGAATATGCAATGGAATTGTAGGGGTCGAAGCTTAAAACATCGAGATATTGCAGTATCGCCTTTTTGTAATCCTTTTTATAGACCGATAATACGTTCCCATACAATACGAGTCCGTTGGAAGCTTTCGGGTAAATACTGATGGCTTTTTCAAGGTACTTGATTGAGCGTTCGTAGTATTCAATTTTTTTCAGGGTGTCAGGCTCCAGTTTGGCTTTTTCCTGGTAATCACCTCCGGCGGAAACATTGCATTTTACGCTGTTTTCTGAAACAATGACATCACTGGAGAACAGGGTGAAATTATCTTTCCAAACCTTATTCCGGGTATAGGTGCGAATGGTAAACAATAAAAGGATCAATACAGAAACTACCATTGCCGTATTTTTATAATTGGCTCCTTTCTTCAGGATCGCCGGTAATTTATTTACGATCAGGCTGGCCAGGATCAATGCAAATCCCAGGGAAGGCATGTATATAAACCGTTCATTCATAAATGTTCCAACAGGAAACAGGAGATTGGAAACAATAAACAATGTGAGAAGGTAAAAGATAATGCCAAAAGCGATGATGTCTTTTGATTTGAATTTTACAACCGAATAAACGATCAGCCCGCAATACAGGAGGATGGAAAGAATGGCTTTCCAGTCGGCCAAAGATACCAGTGGAATGTGATATGGGTAATAATCATGTGTGAGCGGATGGGGGAACAGCAGGAGCTTTATATAGAGCCCGAGCGTGTAAAAGATGGTTGCGTATTTTTCATTCTGAGTTGCGTCGAGAAACGGGTTGTTTAACAATTCCCTGGGCAGTTCACCCGAGTTGATATAGCCCAGGACCAGGAATCGGATGAAGACAAAAACAAGGGCGGTAAAAAAGAAAGAGGCAGCGGCTGTTATGTTTTTCTTAAGTGAAATATTTGTAAAAAAGTATATTGTCAGAGGGATCATTACTGCAAACATAATTGCATTTTCCTTTGAAAGCAATCCAAAAAAGAAACAGAGGTTTGCCAGAAGGAGCATGGCCGTTTTTTTTGTGTCAAAAAAACGAATGGTCAGCCACACTGCCAGGAGTGAAAACAGGAGTGCAAAAATTTCATCGCGGCCTTTTATATTGGCAACTACTTCGGTATGAACAGGATGAGCCATAAATATCATGGAAACAAGAAATGGGATACCTTGGTACCATGGATTTCCGGGAGGAGCTTTCAACAGTCTTGAAAAGATTATGAAGATCATACTGCCGGTGAGTGCATACAACAGGATGTTTATAAGGTGACTGAAAAAGGGATTCAGCCCTCCCATCAGCGCATATTCAATGGCAAAAGAGGCGATTGACAAGGGTCTGTACCTTCCTCCTGCGACTAATTTTTTATCTGTTCCGAAGAAGCCCGTAAAAGAATCATAGCTGAATATTTCCTTTATTCCGGCAATTCCTTTTTTTGTAAACGAGTTTTCCTTGATCACGATGAGGTCATCAAGTGCATAATCATGGGTTAAGGTATTGCCATACAGCAGAAATGCAAACAGCAAAATCAGCAGGTGTGGTAAATATTTTGAAGACAATGTTTTCATGGTTTCAGCTTTTCCATATTGTTTATCAGGTTCAGGGCCTCTTCATTTCCCGGATTCAGTTTCAGTACTTTCAAGCAATAAGCTTTTGCTGTATCATAACTTCTTTTGTTGTAATTGGCAACACCCAGGTTAAACAGGGCATTTATGTCATCGGGGTAACGGGTAAGATATTTTTTAAAATCGGCAATGCCTGAATCATATTTTGCAAATTTATCGGTATAAAGTACGCCCCGCATAAGGTAGCATTTATATTCATCAGGATTGTATTCCAGTGCTTTTGAATAATTGGCCAGGGCAAGGTCATACTTCCCCGTGTGGTCAAATATGATGCCTTTACTTTTGTAAAACGATACATTTGCCGGGTCGATCACCAATCCGGCGTTAAGATCTTTTAATGCTTCTTCATATTTTTTGTTTTCATTGAATATGAAAGCCCGGTTTCCATAGGCCTCCAGACACCTTGGATTTTTATCCAAAACATCCGTCCACAATGTCACGCTGTCTTTCCACACCATGTTACGGTTCCAGGTGAGAAAGGTAAGTAACAGGATAAACAATATGGCAGAGGTATCAATGATTTTCCTGGTCTGAAGAGAAATTGATGTTCGTTTTTTCCAAAAGAAAATTGCTGCAATTGCTGCCAGGCCAATGTATGGTATGTAAGTGTATCTCTCAGAAACCAATGCAGGCCCCACCGGAAGAAACTGAAGTACCGGGAATATCGTTGTAAGAAAGAACAGTAAACCAAAGGTAACATACCTGTTGTTATTCCATGTTTTCCATATTGCGAATGCAAGCACGATGAAAACCAGAGGGGAGAAAAAGATATACAAAGGGATTGTTCCGTGCAATGTAACCGGGTATGTGTAAACTGCAGTCTGGTAAAACGGGAACAGAAATTTGATCAGGTAGATAAACAATCCGTAAGGGGCATAGAACAGGCTGTCGGCAAGGGGAATCCCTGAGGGATTAATAAAGCTGTTCGCCTTCTGGGCAAAAATTGCCACGATACCAAAAATGAGTGACAAAATTAAAAAGGGTACTTTTTCCAATACAGACTTCCAGTCAAACTTCCGGTTTAAAATGTAATCTGTCAGGAATAATACCAGCGGCAAGGTAACAGCCTGGGCTTTAGACAACAGGGAAAAGGTGAAAAACAAAAGTGCGAGGAAGTAGTAAGCGGTTTTGCCTCTCTGAAGGTAAAGAGTATAGGCGATCAGAGAGAGAAAGAAGTAGGCGGTATACAGCAGGTCTTTTCGTTCAGAAACCCACGCTACAGATTCAACATGCATAGGATGTATGGCAAACAGCAGGGCAATAGTGGCGGCGACATTTACATTCTTTTTTAACAGATGAAAAAAGAACGCATATACGAGAAAGGTATTTATGATATGCAGAACCAGGTTGTGCAAATGATATCCGTGGGGAGTTAATTTAAAAAAATTGTAGTCGAAAGAAAAACTTAACAGGATAAAAGGGTGGTAATTACCCATAAAATAACTTGAGAATATTTTCTGAAGGTTTATCCATGAAAAGCTGGTAATCATGTCGTTGTTCATGATATACACAATGTCGTCCCAATTAACGAAATCATTGTTCAGGGAAGGGATGAAAGCAAGGAAGGAAACTAATACCAGAAGGAGCAGCTTCCAGTTCATCAGATTCTCAGTTTTTGAGATGATCTTCTTTTTGGAGGCCATAGCAAGGCTATTTTGTTTTGTAAATCGACAATGAAACCAGTCCTGCTTTCTGCAGGAAATAGCCCAATGATGTTTTAAGAACACCCATACCGTATTGGATGCTGCGTTTGAGGTTAATGGAGGAGGCCTCTTCAAAATATTTCGTAGGGCAGGTAATTTCAGCAATTTCGAACCCGGCATGGAAGATCTGTGCCAGCATCTGGTTGTCGAAAACAAAATCATCAGAGTTGGCCTGATAATTAACTTTTTCAAGTACTTCGCGGGAAAACGCGCGATAGCCGGAATGATATTCAGATAGTTTTTGATTTATCAAAAGGTTCTGGGTCCATGTAAGGAACCTGTTTGAAATGTATTTATACATGGGCATACCCCCTTTGAGAGCTCCTTTTCCAAGAATTCTGGAAGCAATTACGACCGGATAGAGTTCGCTCGCGATCATATACGCCATTGAGGGGATGAGTTTTGGAGTATACTGATAGTCGGGATGCAGCATGATCACAATATCGCCCCCCAGTTCAAGTGCGGTATTGTAACAGGTTTTCTGATTTCCGCCGTAACCTTTATTTTTATCATGCCGGATCAGGTTTTTAACCTTGAGAGAGCTTGCCACCGCAATAGTATCATCGGTACTGGCATCATCGACCACTACAAATTCATCAACAAGGTCGAACGGGATTTCAGCAATGGTTTGCGCAAGTGTTTTTCCTGCATTATACGCCGGAAGCACCACAATTATTTTTTTTCCTAATAACATGTTGGGAAACTTACGAGTTACAGATTAATAAATTAATAAAACAGGGTGAAAATGAATGATTTCAAGTCCACCCTGTCATGGTTTTGTACTTCTTGTGGAGCTGGAGGGATTCGAACCCTCGTCCAAACAAGTAGCAAAAATGCTTTCTACATGCTTATCCTCTGGTTAATTGTCGGGAGCCGGCCGGTCAGGGGCAATCCTACCTGTTCCTTAGTTCCTGTTATTTCGCCTGGTCAGCGGAACAATAACCAAACTATCTCAACATTTGCGATGCCTCGGTCGGAACACCGTTGAGAGAGGTTTTCCGGGAGACAAGACGCGCTTAATTTCTAAAATTAAGCAGCAAGTCTGTAAGAATAATTGTCGCCAGTTAATGGCTATGTAAACTGACTTTTTACGAGGCCTGCT
>CAZVNF010000056.1:0-21616 GCA_964628215.1 uncultured Draconibacterium sp. | reverse complement strand
TCAATATTTCGCCATTTCGCTACCTCGCTACCTCGCTACCTCGCTACCTCGCTACTTCGCTACCTCGCTACCTCGCTACCTCGCTACCTCTCATTTCACCGGATCAAACCCGCTACCTCCCCAGGGATGACATCTTCCAATCCGTTTTAAAGTCATCCAGCCACCCCGAAATGGACCGTATTTAACAATGGCTTCAATTCCGTATGCTGAACAACTGGGCGAGTACCGGCATGAGGCCATTAAATACGGAGAGATCGCTCCCTGGTAAAACCGGATAAGTAAAATGAAAAAACTACCCAGTAACCTTTTCATTTTCTTCAGTTAAACGTTGTAAAAGTAAAATTATTTTTGCTTCAATCAGGTCGTAAGTCACTATTTCTTTGGCCGTATAGGTAATACTTACGATAATTTGTTTTCCGGAACCTGCAAGGTTGTCGTAAAGTAGTTGTTTGTTCAGCCGGTAGGCTTCCTTCATCCTGCGGCGGATAAGATTCCTCTCCACTGCTTTATGGAAATTGTACTTCGGAACACTCATCAGAACCTGCACCAGCGATTTGTCTCCCGGAGGCTGGTGCATCCAGGTAACCCTGAATGGCTTCAGGTAAAATTTTTGCCCTTTGTCAAATAACATACTGATCAGCCGGTGGCTGCACAGGCGTTCGTCTTTGGAAAAGGTATGTTTCAATGCCGGCTACTTCTTTTTTGCTTCGTTCTGCAGAAATTGTTCAATCGCGGTGGTCATGGAGGCGGCGGCTTCGGTTGGAGCTTCTACATGTAAAATCAGCCCTGAATCCTTTACTGCCTTATGTGTGGATGAGCCGAACGCACCGATTGCTGTTTCGCCCTGTACAAACTCAGGGAAATTTTTCAACAGCGATTTTATTCCTGAAGGGCTGAAAAATACAAGCAAATCATAGTTTTTGATATCAATATCGGAAAGATCACTGGCAAGTGTGCGATAAATAATGGCCTTTTTATATTGAATCTTGTTGTCTTCCAGCATTTTAGGAATTTCCTGCTTGTGGATATCCGAGCAGGGAAGCAGGAATTTCTCTGTTTTATGCTTTTTAATAAGTTCAATCAGGTTGGCATAGCTTTCCTTACTGTGGAAAATTTTCCTTTTCCTGAACTGAACATATTTCTGAAGATAATAGGCTGTAGATTCAGAAATACTGAAATACTTCATCGTTTCCGGAACTTCAACACGCATCTCTTTGCACATCCTGAAGTAATGATCTACTGCATTGCGCGAAGTAAAGATTACTGCTGTATAATCGAGAATATTTACTTTATCCTTGCGAAATTCCTTTGCGGGAATGCCGTCAATCTTAAAAAATTTACGGAAAGTAATGGTGACATTGAATTTTCGTGCTATCTCACCATAGGGTGATTTCTCAAAATCGATCGGCTGAGGCTGGGAAACAAGGATATTCTTTATTTTCAAGGTCGTAAAGTGTTAGCGTTCACATTCGCGAAATCCCTACGCTCCCGTGGCTTATGTTTGATTAAGCAGAATTTTTATGAGAACCAGCAGGGGTAAAATTTCGAGGCTGCAAAGATACACAAATAAAAATAAATACGAAAACTTAGTCAGAGTCATTCCTATAAAAAAACCCCGCATGAACCTGAAAGTAAAAATGATGATTAAAATCGACATGCATAAATACAGAAGTACAATTGATTTCAGATAGACTGCGAAGATCAGGATTGCCAGCAGTACCGGACCTGATAGCAATGCGAAAATCAGGAGGTTAAGAAGATAATTGCTGGTGGTGTCCCTGGTTTTAAAGATCATGCCCAGCAGTTGAACCAATGCCACTTTGGCAGAAAGAAAACCTATATTAAGGAGTGTAATCAATATGTATAAGGTAATTCCATTAATCCCCCTGAAGGTGAACCCAAGGATTTGTTCGTTAAATTCATATAAGAACAAGGAAAAAGCCAAAAGGTATACAATGCCCAGGGCAACAGCAATTCGCTCCATGAACAGGTTTCCGTCACGGTTAAGCTGATTGATAAATCTACGTGAAAACGGTGCGCGGAAGATCTGCTGGATTCTCTTATGGTAAAATACCTGCACCCATGCAATGAGAACAAAACATAGCAGAAGAATGGCTAATACCCAGTCAGGCTGTGTTTTTCGTACCTGGTTAATTTGAAAATCAGTTGGGTGCAATTGATGGGACTGGAAAATTGACTTGATGTAAACCGGTTTGGGAAATACGGTACTTTGAAACGTGAGGGTAGTATCCGGTGATGTATTAATCCTGCCCATCAAGAGTTTGTGTCAGATATACTTCTGGTTAAAAAGAAATCCCATAATTTGTCGGCTGGTGGAATTGCTGTAACCTTCAGCAATTCTTTTTTTACCGGATGAAGGAATTCAATCGTGCGGGCATGTAAATGAATAAAACCACCCTGATTTGATCTGGGGTATCCGTATTTAAGGTCGCCTTTTATTGCACAGCCCATGGCTGACAATTGAGCTCTGATTTGATGGTGCCGCCCGGTTAATAAGTTCACTTCCAGCAGGAAATACCCGTTGCTTTTATCTATCAGCTTATATATCAGCTCTGCTTTCTGAGAGCCGTTCACAGGGGTGTCATGCACGTATGATTTGTTCTTTTCAGAATTCCTTGTAATGTATTGTATCAAATGCCCTTCTGTATCCGGGGGCTTTTGTTTAACAACGGCCCAATAGGTTTTACGGATAAGCCCGTCACGGAGCATGATGTTCAGACGGGACAGGGCTTTCGATGTCCGCGCAAAAATCAGTGCACCACTTACCGGCCTGTCGAGCCGGTGAACTACCCCGAGGAATACCTCCCCCGGTTTGTCATACTTCGTTTTTATGTAACTCTTCAGCACTTCACTCAGGGGTTCATCCCCGGTTTTGTCTCCCTGGACAATATCTGAAGGCCTTTTGTTCAGGATGATCAGGTGATTGTCTTCATATAATATGTCCTGATCAATATTGTTCTTTCTCATTTGGAAAGTCGCGCGTTTTCACATCCTGGATATATGTATTTACAGCTCCGCGTACCTCCTCCGACAGGTTGGCATACCTGCGAAGGAACCTTGGTGAAAAGTCCATTGTGATGCCAAGCATGTCATGTAAAACAAGTACCTGCCCGTCAACCCCCTGTCCCGCACCAATGCCAATGATCGGAATTCTCACGGCCTGTGTGACTTTGGCTCCCAGTGTAGCGGGAATCTTTTCCAGCACGATGGCAAAACACCCTGCTTTTTCAAGCAGGTGTGCATCATCAAGCAATTTGGCGGCCTCCTCCTCACTGGTTGCCCGAACTACATAGGTGCCGAATTTATGAATCGACTGGGGGGTTAACCCCAGGTGCCCCATCACAGGGATTCCGGCAGATAAAATCCTGTCGACTGATTCTATAATCTCTTTGCCGCCCTCCAGTTTTACAGCATCCGCTCCGGCTTCCTTCATGATCCGGATGGCAGAATTCAATGCCTCCTTGGAGTTTCCCTGGTAGGTGCCGAAAGGCAGGTCAACCACAACCAGCGCCCTTTTGACTGCCCTCACAACCGATACCCCGTGATAGATCATCTCATTCAACGTAATCGGCAGGGTGGAAGAGTGCCCGGCCATGACATTCGAGGCAGAGTCACCCACCAGGATCACATCAATTCCGGTGCTGTCAAGTATCCGGGCAAAAGAATAATCGTAGGCGGTGAGCATGGCGATTTTTTCGCCCTTTAATTTCATTTCCTGAAGAATATGGGTCGTGACCTTGGTCACATTCCGGAAAGATATCGCTGTCGACATATAATTAATTTGAAAGCAAAACTACGATTTTTTTATGTACTTTTGCCAATTACAAAAATCAACCGCATGCGCTATTTACGATTCATGCCATTTTTTTTAATGCTGTTGCCGGTTCTGTTTTCATGCAATAAAGACTTGAATGTAAATGCCGAGTGGAAGGATATCACCGTGGTGTACGGCATCCTGGATCAAACGGAAGATACCACCTTTATCAAGATTACCAAAGCATTCCTGGGAGAGGGGAACGCCCTGCAGTTTGCGAAAATTGCCGATTCCAGCACCTATCCTGATAAACTCGAAGTCAGGCTCGATGAATATGCCGATACCACTTTAGTTTATTCCCATGTATGCGATACGGTGACTATCCACAACAAACAGGCAGGTGATTCGATCTTTTATTTCCCAAGCCAGCTGATGTATTTTACCACTGACCCGCTGAATGAGTACCATGTTTATAAATTGTATATCAGGAATAAAAAAACAGGCAAGGAAATTACCGCGCAAACAGGTTTGCTGCAGGACTTTGAGGTGATGAGGCCCCAGGTTACGGCGAGTTTTCCCGCAGGCAAGTCGTTTGAAGTAAAATGGAAACCCTCGCCCAATGGCAAGAGATATCAGCTGGTCATCCGGTTTTTTTATATTGAAACATTGAAATCGAGTCCGTTAAATACCCAGATGAAATCAATAGACTGGTTGGTGTTCAATAACATAAAGCCCATTGACATCACCAGTACCCAGCCATTCGACCTCTATTTCCCCGGTGATGCATTTTATTCGGTGGTTGGTGCAAAAATTGAGGTTAATCCTCTTGTTGACCGAACCGCCCATCATTGCGAATTCCTTTTCACGGTAGCAGCACCTGAACTCGACACCTATATGGAAGTTACAGAACCTTCGCTGTCACTGGTTCAGGAACGGCCTTCCTATACCAATATCATCAACGGGATCGGACTCTTTTCCGCAAGGTATATAAAATCTGTCGATTCCCTTGGCCTCAGCCAGATGACCAAAGATGAACTGAAAAAAAATCCTAACACCAGCGACCTCGGCTTTTAATTTCGCTATTTCGCTACCTCGCTACCTCGCTACCTGTCTTTTTGTCACCCTCCTGTCATAAAATCTATTTTGGTACAATGATTGACTATTCAGGACGTAATTCTGAAGAAATTATTGTTCATTTATAAGGAGAATTGATTATGGCAAAAATTATTGGTATTGATCTTGGAACCACCAACTCCTGTGTGGCTGTTATGGAAGGCAACGAACCTGTTGTAATTCCAAACAGTGAAGGGAGACGAACTACACCATCGGTTGTTGGCTTTACCGACAGCGGTGAGCGAAAGGTAGGAGACCCTGCCAAACGGCAGGCAATCACTAATCCCAGAAATACTGTGTTTTCCATCAAACGCTTTATGGGCGAAACTTGGGACCAGGTTCAAAAAGAGATTAAACGAGTACCTTACATGGTATCAAAAGGCGAAAACAACACCCCGCGTGTTGATATTTCGGGTAAATTATATACACCGCAGGAAATCAGTGCCATGGTGCTTCAAAAAATGAAGAAAACGGCGGAGGATTACCTCGGACAGGAAGTAAAGGAAGCAGTGATCACCGTTCCTGCTTATTTCAGTGATTCACAGCGCCAGGCTACCAAAGAGGCCGGTGAGATTGCCGGACTTACGGTAAAGCGTATTATTAATGAGCCAACTGCCGCTGCACTTGCATACGGACTGGATAAAAAACATAAAGATATCAAGGTCGCTGTTTTTGATCTCGGTGGAGGAACCTTTGATATCTCCATACTCGAATTGGGCGAGGGCGTTTTCGAGGTTAAATCAACAAACGGAAATACCCACCTGGGCGGCGATGACTTTGACCACATGATCATCGACTGGCTGGCAGATGAATTTCAGAAAGACGAAGGTCTCGATTTACGCAAAGATCCGATGGCATTGCAGCGTTTGAAAGAAGCAGCTGAAAAGGCTAAAATTGAATTGTCAAGTTCAATGGAAACCGAAATCAACCTGCCATACATCATGCCGGTAGATGGTGTTCCAAAACACCTTGTTAAAAAACTGACCCGTGCAAAGTTTGAGCAACTCGTTGACGGTCTGATGCAATCAACCATCCCTCCCTGCCAGAAGGCATTGCAGGATGCAGGGTTAAAAGCGTCAGAAGTGGATGAGGTCATCCTGGTAGGCGGTTCAACCCGCATCCCTGCCGTTCAAAAACTGGTGCGTGATTTCTTTGGCAAAGAACCATCCAAGGGAGTGAATCCCGATGAAGTGGTTGCCATCGGGGCAGCAATTCAGGGTGGTGTGCTCACCGGAGAAGTGAAAGATGTACTGTTGCTTGATGTAACTCCATTATCATTGGGTATTGAAACACTTGGCAGCGTAATGACCAGGCTCATTGAATCAAACACCACCATTCCTACCCGGAAATCTGAAGTTTTTTCAACTGCAGCAGACAGCCAGACTTCCGTGGAAATTCATATTCTGCAGGGAGAACGGCCCATGGCCAATCAGAACAAGAGTATCGGCCGGTTCCACCTCGATGGTATTCCTCCTGCACAGCGGGGTATCCCTCAAATCGAAGTCACCTTCGACATCGATGCAAATGGAATCCTGCATGTTACAGCCAAAGATAAAGCCACCGGAAAATCCCAGCAAATCAGGATTGAAGCTTCCTCGGGATTATCAGACGAAGACATCCGCCGCATGCGGGAAGAAGCCCAGGCCAATGCCGATGCTGATAAAAAGACCAAGGAAGAGGTTGACAAACTCAATCAGGCTGACAGCCTTGTATTCCAGACTGAAAAGCAGCTGAAAGAATTTGGCGATAAACTTCCGGCAGACAAAAAGGCTTCCATTGAGAAGGCAACAGAAGACCTCAAAAACGCGCACAAAAACCGCGACTTTGCCGCCATCGATACTGCAATGGCTAATTTGAATGCCATATGGCAGTCAGCCAGCGAAGAGATGTATAAAAACACTTCACAAAGCGGACCACAGGGTGGCCAGCCAAATGATCAGGCTCAGGGCCAGCAGAATCCAAAAGGTTCAGGCGGTGATGAGGTAACTGATGTCGACTTTGAAGAGGTGAAAGACAAATAAATCCGGTTCAGGTCAAATGATATAAGGGCTGATTCTCACATAGGATCAGCCCTTGTATTTTGTTAATAAATAACCTGATAAAATTCAAAAATTATTATCAATTTTGTAGATTCAATCCTTTACGTTTTTTAAAGGTCAAAGCTATGAAGTATCGATTTGCATTTTTAGGGCTCGTTTTCCTGATAATGTTCCTTTTTATTACAGCCGGGTTCAGTCAAACGGTTACTGAATTGGTCATTCCCAGGTACTTTGGGAGTAAAACAGCACCCTCTGCAAATAATGCAAGAACCTCATTTGCTGTGTGTTTTAAAATCGACGGACTAACTCCCAGTACCACGTATGATCTTAAACCAGGACTGGGATTGGTTACCGATGCTACCACCACTTATGGCGCAGGAAATTACTGGAACGGAACCATTTTTACAGGTACCACAAGTTTACTGAATTATTTTACCACAGATGCGGCAGGGAGCAGTGGACCTGTATGGGTTTTTTACCAACCCACCGGCAATGCAAGCCGCTTTGATGCAGGTCAGCAGCATAATGTCCGCCTTGGATGGGTTGTTGCCGGAGGCCTCATGCCAGGCTCTCCTATGTTCATTGGAACCAAAGTTCTTACCGCCCTGGATATCGCTGTAACAGAAAGAACTCCCGCAACCACCGATGATGGTTGTTTCGTCAAAGGTAGTTCCCTGCCGGCTTCGAACGGAAAGTACATGCTGATGTACGATAATGTTGCCGGAACTGGCGACCCGCTATTTGCTTATATGATCCTGCCGATGATACCTACCCAATCGGCAAACCTTGAATTACCCGTGCCCGTCAACGATGTTTACATGCAAACAGGAACCGCTGTTGCAGGTGATTATACTGCAGTGATCCCGACAGGGGCAAATAATTCCAACGGGGTGCGCAGGGTTGAATCCCGCAACCCCGATAACACAGTATTCGCTTTTAATACAAGTACTAATGGCTCCTGGCCGAGTGGAGCCAATACCACCACCGCCCTGCGCCGTGATGTGGTAATACTTACAAATACAGATACTCCGCTTACACCGGCCGGTCCAGGCTTGCCCTCGGTAACTACCAAT
This sequence comes from uncultured Draconibacterium sp., assembly GCA_964628215.1. Lineage (GTDB taxonomy): Bacteria > Bacteroidota > Bacteroidia > Bacteroidales > FEN-979 > CAIVAT01. Next base: position 13,616 of record CAZVNF010000056.1, on the reverse strand, counting down.
CCTGTTGTGAATAACATCTCCTTTAACTCAGCCACCGGAGGGGGAAATGTAACTAATACCGGTGGGACAACCATTACCGCCCGGGGATTATGCTGGAGTACAGGGTCATCGCCAACCATCAGCGGGGCACATTCAACAGAACCAGGTACTCTTGGAGCATTCATCAGCAACATGAGCGGGCTGCTGCCAAGTACAACATACTATCTCAGGGCCTATGCCACAAACACCACAGGAACTGCATATGGCGCAGAAGTGACGTTCAGCACCCTTTGCGAGGTGATTGCGCCATTACCCGATTTTTCGGCGAGTCAGTTGAACCTCACAGTAGGGGATGCCATCAACTTTTTTGATTCAACTAAATTCTGTCCTGATACCTGGAACTGGTCTTTCAATGGCGCAATTCCAAGTTCTTCAACATTGCAAAACCCGACAGGAATTTTATATAATTTTTCCGGTGATTATACTGTATGTCTTACAGCCAGCAATCAATGGGGACAGCAAACAACCTGTAAGTCCGCCTATATTCATGTAATCGGACCTACGAATGCTCCGATCGTGATGACTGAGATTAATTACAAGTCACCATTGGGAGGAACCGATTCACTGGAATTCATTGAGCTTTATAATAATGGATCTCAGCCTGTCAACCTGACAAACTACGCATTTACAAGAGGAATTGAATATACATTTCCTTCTATGACACTGAACCCCCAAGCCTATTTATTAATTGGGAAAAGTACGTATCAGCTCAACAATACATACGGGGTTCCAGCCCTGCAATGGAATGCAGGCTCTGCTCTCAGTAATGGCGGAGAGGCAGTTGTGTTAAAAGATCTTTATGGTTTTGTGGTAGACTCCGTTTCGTATTTACCTGTGATGCCATGGGATACAATGGCCAATGGACGAGGCCCGAGCCTGGAACTCTGTGATCCGGGCAGCAATAACCTCTTGCCGGCAAATTGGCGTCATGCAGTTGAATACCAGGGAAAAACGCCAGCAGGTGATTCGCTTTTTGCATCTCCGCTTGCAGGGTGTTCCTACCTCCCGGTTGCCAATTTCCTGACAAGCGACTCGTCCATTATTCTGGGGCAGACGGTGTTGTTCACTGATGCATCTACTGGAAATATTGATACCTGGTTCTGGGAGTTTGAAAGAGGTGTTCCCGAAACTTATAATGGACAGGTGCCACCTCCAATTCAGTATAATTTGATGGGAACCTACGATGTTACACTCACCGTATCAAACAATGCCGGACAGAGTAAAAAGTATAAACCCGGCTTTATCCAGGTCGGACCTGCCGGAATTCCAGGCATTTCTGCAGGAAAATGCTTTTCCATAAGCCCGAATCCTACCGTAAACGGACAATTTTCCATATTATTTAGCACTCCATCCTCATATGAGGTAAAAGTCTTTTCGGGACTGGCAACTCTGATTGAAAAACAGTCAACTGATTCCAGAGACATTTTAATCAACGTATCCGGAATGGCTAAAGGACTGTACTTTGTTCAGGTAAAAGACCTTAAAACCGGACTTATTCATACTCAAAAACTTATAATTCAGTAATCAACAATAAAATCAACATTATGAAAAAACAATTACTATTTCTTTTCGTCTTTTTGGCTGCCGGCCTCTATTCATTCGGGCAGGGCAATGAAAATTTTACCAATTATCCCGAAACAGCAAATGCATACCACGATGGTACTTTTACCGGGATGGATGGTTCCACATGGTCATATACCCAATGCAGGGGTGATTCAGTGATTGTTGCTCCATCTCCTACTTTTGGTAAAAAACGGCCATTGACTTCAAAAATCATTTCAGGCACACTGCACAACGGATGCGGTACGATCAGTTTTGACTTTAAGCAAACATTTTCGACAGCAGTCAACCTTGACCTGTTCGTAAATGGTCTGCTGGTGAAAAATGTTACCAGTGTTGCTCAGGGAGTTGTGTCCAATTCAGGACCGGTTGCCGTGAATACTCCCGGAGACTTCACCCTGATGTTCAAACAGGCCGACAGTTCCAATTCCGGCCAGGTTACCATTGATAATGTTATCTGGACTGCATTCAGCGGCGGACCTTCCCCCGAGCCCAGCAACTATCCGACCAACTTCACCGCGGCTAATTCTCCTTTTACCATCAACCTTTCATGGACAGACGCCACCGGACCTCAGTTGCCAGCAGCATATATCATTCTTGCCAGTGAACAGAACAATATCGTTGCCCCTGTTGACGGAACCCCGATAGTAAATGACCCAAACCTTGGAGACGGATCTGGAGCCCTGAATGTATTGCAGGGACTTCAGGTTGCCGCCTTTGGCAATTTACCTGCAAACAAACAGTATTACTTTAAAATTTTCCCTTATACCAATTCAGGATCGCTGATCGACTTTAAAACCGACGGTACTGCTCCAAGTGCAACAGCTACCACATCCAACACAGTGATTATCGACAGTCTCCACTTTACCAACAAAACATTCAATAACTGGATTCTGAAAAATGTTACCGGTGCTGAAGTTTGGGTAATAGACTCCATTCACGGAATCAATGGCGGCCCTTGCGGCAAGATGAGTGGGTATGCTGGTCAGGCAAATGTAAATGAAGACTGGATCATTTCTCCTGCTATGAACTTTGACTTGTATTACAACGAAGCGCTCACATTCCAGTCGGCTTATAAATATACAGGAGCGCCTTTGGAAGCGCTGATTTCAAATGATTATGACGGAGCAACAAATCCCGGTGATTTCACCTGGACACCACTCACCGCCACCTGGTCGGCAGGCAACTATGCCTGGACTCCATCGGGGACCATTAATGTAAGCGGGGTTAACGGAACCCAGGTTTATGTAGGGTTTAAGTATACCTGTGATGCTACTGCTGCTTCTACATGGGAACTCGATGATATCGTAATTACCGGAGATAAAATAATCGGGATCGGGGATAAGGTTGGCAACGGCACTAATTTCTCAGTTAGTCCGAATCCCGCTACAGGAAAATGTTCTGTCAGGTTCACAAGTGACGGAACCAGGGAAATCAGATTGATTTCAGTAATTGGAACTACTGTGATGGAAGCATCAACAGATCAGTTAAATTACACATTGAATTTACAATCAATTTCGACGGGTATTTATTTTGTTCAGGTTTATAGCCCTGCTTCAAAAACCACACAAGTCAGAAAACTGATCGTTCAATAACAGTTTATTCCCGGAAGAGAAGGTTGCCTCAAGCGGGGCAACCTTTTTTTTTCTACTTTTGTGACATAGAAGCACTGTTTGCATGTGGCGACTCCCTTTTCTTTTATGCCTTTTTGCAGGTTTTCCGCAATTATCTTTGTTGTCGCAAAAACCGGCAGGGAATAATTATGCTGATAAGCCCCTGCGTGTCGAAATTCCTGCGCGTTCAGTAAATGAGACTTACAGGATGATTCCATGCGGGACCAGCGGGGTTATTCTCTTTTTTCGAAGTCAGGAAGTAACTGAAGACGGGCGGGTGAATTGGTACTTTACATGTTATGATACAAACCTGCAGCAGTTGTGGGTGAAAAGTGTTCCACTGTTAATTGATCAGGAGTACCGGTTTCATCAAAAAGGATCTGATACTGCTACACTGATGTTTTTTCATGCCGGGAAATCCAAGGACCCTGATAATTCGTATCAGATTCTCCAGGTTGTTGTTCGTAACGGAACCCTGGTACTCAATTCAGGTAAACTTGAAACCGGGGCTGTAGTAGAGGCCTTTGGGGTTCAGAATGGATTTGCGTGGCTTGGGGTTAATGTGAAGGACGGGGCTGGCAGGATTGTGAATGTTAACTTGAAATTCGGTATTCATAAGGCGTTTTCACTTGGAAACGGTAGCCAGATCGCCATCCGCTGGATGCAGCCGGACACTGCTTCGTATACTGTTTCTGCCATGGTTGGCCGGATTGTATCTAAAAAAAGTACTGAGTATTACCTGGTACGATACGATACGAGTGGAAACATCAGGCGTGAGGTACTGATAGGAACACAGGCAGGAGAACGCACACTACCCCAGGTGAGGCTTGCAGGTATCAGCCAGGGCGATGAATTGCTGATGGGCAGCTATGGGCAAGGAATCCAGGGGACTGGTCAGAAAGGCCGGCAAACAGATGAGTCTACCGGGTTTTTTGCATCCCGTGTTTTAAACGGAGCCCAAAAATCGATCAGTTTTTATAATTTTCTTGAATTGCAGAGTGCCGGGTCCATCGTAGGTGAAAGCGATATTATGAACCTGAAGAAAAAAGCATTGAAAAAGAAGAAATCAATTGCAGAATATTCGCTGGATTATTCTGTGCTGATGCATGATATCCTCGTGAAAAGTGATGGATATATTTTAACCGCAGAACTGTTTTCGCCTCAATACCACACTGAAAGTTTTACCGACATTGATTTTTACGGTCGTCCTTACACGAACAGCTATTCAGTATTTGACGGGTACCGTTTTTTCAACGCTGTGGTTGCCGGATTTGATACCGGGGGCAAATTGATCTGGGATAATTATATTGAAATACGCAATGTTGTCTCGCCAGAGTTATCCCCAAAGGTAACTGTTTATCCATTAGACAGTAATCTGGTATTATGTTATGTCAGCGACGGAAAAATCGGATCGAAGATTATCCGGGATTCGATTGTGACAGAAAAACTTGATTTCTCGCCGGTTGACATGTTAAATCCGGATGATAAGCTGCAGTCGGAAACTAAAGGCGCACTGATGCACTGGTATGGAAATTTTTTTCTTAGTTCCGGATATCAGGAGATCAAGAACATCGCTCTGACGTCAAATAACAAGCGTCTGGTCTTTTATTTCAGCAAACTCAGGTTTGAGAAATAGCGTGATTAATTTTGAATAATCAGTAGTTTATTGTCACAGAACAGCAGCATGATGGTTGTATCTTTATGATACTGTGGCCCGTCAATGGTAAGGGTATATGGCTGGTTTCCGGCTAAGGTAAACGGAAGAGTGTAATCCTTTGCAATACTTTTGGTATCGTGGGTTTCCAAAACTTTCACGGTTAAAGCTGAATCCAGTTTGTTCTCCACATTCAACACCCCGTATCCGTCACAGGGATCGGCTGTTTTTTCCTGGGTACAGGAGGATAATGCCAGAAATGCGGCAAAGAAAATAGCGGAAATGACAAGAGCTGATTTTTTCATGGAAAGTGGATTGATAAATGCAAAAGTACAAGGTTTAAGTCAATAACAAAATATTTTTCCTATCTTTATTTAGGGACAAAATAAATTGTGTTATGGTTGTCCGGGAATGTTGGAATTTGTCAATATTGTGTTAACTTTGTTGATTCAGAGATTCTATGATAATTATTATCCTTAGGATTCTTACCATACAGGCAACTTTTTGAATGAAACTTTTGTCGTATATTTAAGTATAACATAACAGAGCGTACTCATCTACAAATTCTATCCCTATGTTCCATCGATTTATACGCCTTCTTTTTCTTTTGATACTTTTTATTTCATCAGGGTTTGAGGCACTTGCACAATGTCCGGATACGCATCCGAAAATAACCGGTCCGGATGTGGTAGGTGCGAATTCGAACCCGGTTCAGTATACTACTCCGAATGTTGCGGGTCATACCTATTCATGGGTGGTAAAGCAAATGCCGGCCGGAACAGTAATTAATACTTCTTCTGCGGATGTTCTGAACCAGGTTTGGTCAACACCAGGTGATTTTCAGATTGAACTCAGTGAAGGTATTTTGGGAAACGGATGCACGCCTGTTGCCGTTACTCCCCCGATGAGTGTTCTTGTGAAACCCATGCTTGCTGCATATTTTTACTATGAACCTGATGCTGAACATGGTTGTTACTACAATGAAGTTACTTTTACCGCCACCGGAAACGGAATTTACCCCCCTGTTGATCCCTCAATTTCATATGACTGGTATTGGGGTGTATATAATCCACCAGCGGCTGTTACCTGGGTAAATACGAACATTACGAGCGTTGGCCCCAACAACAGCATTGTGAAAATTCTCTATCCACCCACTTCCGGGGTTACTTATGCTACAAAATTAATCGTTTCAAAAACAATTGCAGGGAGAGTCTGGACAGATGAGATTACCGATTTTGTGTTTGTTGATCCCGATAAATACAAGCCTGTTGTTGTCTTCGACGCCCCAACAACACCTAATTGCCTGAACCAGGCTTTTAATTTCAGTGCCGTAGGAAGTTTACCGACTTTTATGCCGACGTCTGAAACATTTCTTTATGTGGACTGGGATTATGGCGATGGTACCACCCAGCGGTATGAGCTGATTAATGGTGTTCCTCCGCAATTAACAACAACCCATGTCTATACTGTTCCTGCCAATGGAGTGATAGTAACCGTTACACTTACCAACACGATTAACTGTGTTGTAAGCAAGTCAATTACCATTGATGTTCCAAATACAATTCCTGTGGCAGCCTTTACAGTTGCCCAAACCTGTGTAAATGAACCTGCACCTTTTACCGAAACCTCCTTTCCCGGCAGTGGATCACTTGTAATCACCGACTGGTACTGGAATTGGGGAGACGGGTCAGGCACCGAACATTACTGGCTTCCGGGCAACCCGCCTCCTGTACCAGTAACTCACGTATTTACTGATCTGTTGCCACATGATGTGACTTTGAAAGTAGTGAACAGCAATGGCTGTGAAAATACCACAATTGCCTTCCCCGTACTTGCCCAGCCTTCCCCGAAAGCTGATTTTTCCTATCCTTTAGTCATTTGCGGCGGAGATATTGTCCAGTTTAATTCAAGTTTAAGTTCACCGCTTACCGGCACTCCGATTGCATCCTATTTATGGGATTTCGATGATTTGGGATCACCCAGCAATACGTCAACGGACCCGAACCCGACCCATATGTTTTCAGCCCCGGGATCCTATAATGTTTCACTTACTGTAACCAACCAGGCCGGTTGCGCAAACACTAAAATACTGACCAATCCTCTTGTGGTCAATGTGCATCCTGATGTTGATTTTACAACTCTTCAGGGCGTTACAGTCAATACATGGATATTTACTTCACAGATCAATGTCAACCAAAACGTAGGCAATAATGTTTTCTGGGAATTTGGAGACGGAACCAACGGTTTCGGATCACCAATAACACATGTCTATCCGGGCCCGGGAAGTTATGTTGCACGCTGCACCGGGATTGATATGGTTACCGGCTGTTCTACCGTGGTGGAACATCCTGTCACAGTTGGCGCCCCGCCTGCCGCATGTTTCACTGCAAACCCGCCCAACCAGTGTATGAATGTTCCCGTATTGTTCGTTCCCTGTCCCGCAGGTGGTTCAATCACTACCGAAGACTGGAATTTTGGCGATGGAACTACCGCACAGTTTGTGTTCCCATTCGTCCCCGCATCTCCGAATCATTCCTATACTGCTGCAGGAACCTACCAGGTTGTAAGAATCCTGAACCTGGGAACACCCCTGGAGGCTACTTTCTCCCTTTGGGTGACTATTTATGACGCTCCCACGGCAACTTTCGTTTGGTACAGCGACCCCACACATCTCCACCAGGGTCAGGCGTGCGACGGGCAGGATGTTTATTTCGAAGATAAATCTTTCACAGTAGCCGTTCCCCCGGGAACCATGTACAAATGGGAATGGAATTTCGACGATCCGCTTTCAGGACCAAACAACACATCTACCGTTCAAAACCCGACCCATACATTTACCGCTTCAGCTTTAAGCGGCAAAACGACTTATAATGTTACCTTACAGGTTTGGGAAAATCTTGAAAATTGCCCCAGTCCAATAAAGACTATCCCGGTGACTATCAATCCGCCTATTCCTGTTGAGTTTACATTTAACAACAATGTATGTCTTGATCAAACTGTCAACTTTACCACTGATCCGCTCGTGTTACCACCGGCTGATTATACCTGGTTGTGGGATTTCGGCGATGGCAACTCTTCCACTGCTTCAGGCAGTGCAGCCAACCTCTATGCTGCCGTTGGCAATTATGTTGTTACGCTTACCCTCACCGATATCAATGGCTGCAGTAAATCAATACAGCATACAGTCAGCATCATTCCAAAACCCATTGCCAACTTCATTTATACCTCACCCAGTTGTTTTGGTACTGAAATCCAGTTTACAAGCCAGTCGTTTGTTCCACTGCCTTATAATGATGTAATCGTTGGCTGGGACTGGAATTTTGGTGATGGAAACACCGCCACGGGAACCCCGACACCTTCGCATACCTATGCCGTTTTCAGCCCGACAGGCTATGATGTTACTCTAACTGTAACAACAAACCGCGGATGCTCGCAGTCGAAAACCATCAACGTATTGCAAATTGCTGCTCCGGTAGCTGACTTCGAAATTCTTGCCGGAACCTTTTCCTGCATTACTCCGCAAGCCGTTCAATTCAACAGTTTGCTTTCACAAACAAATGGCGGTGGAATTATCATTGCATGGTTGTGGAACTTTGGCGACCTGAGTACAAGCACCACGCAGAATCCATCGCATGTGTATACCACCCCGGGTACAAAGACGGTTACTTTGACCATCACCAATGCAAACGGTTGCAGCAACACAGTTTCACACGATATTATCATCAACGAGCTGCCTGTGGCTGATTTCACTACTTCAATCGCCTGTGAAGGAACTGCCATGCAGTTTACAGATGCTTCAACAACTACTCCAACCGGAACAAGCATTGTTTCTTACAGCTGGGATTTTGGTGACGGTGGAACCTCGGCACTTGGATCACCTTTGCACACCTTCGCAACATTCGGTATTTACCCGGTTACCCTGACCATTATCAACTCCAATGGTTGCAGCCATTCTGTTACCATTCCTGTAACCATTCATCCCAAACCGATTGTTGAATTCACTTTCACACCGGCAAGTTGTGTGGGTAATCCTGTCAGTTTTAACGACCTTTCGTTTATCCCTTCAGGGTTTACAGAAGCCATCGATACATGGACATGGGATTTTGATGACACCTCTGCACCTCTGGTCATCCAGGCACCCAACAACCCTGACGTTACATACACTTTCCTGGGAACAGCCACATCACATAACGTAAAGCTTACCGTAACCACACTCAGCGGTTGTACTGCCTTTATAGTTAAAACGGTCAACAGCATACCTTCACCTATTGCCAGCTACAGTGTAGCACCTGTTACCTGTATCGGCCAGTCGGTTCAGTTTACAAGCAATTCGCAAACCGGCGGTGGCGGCAGTATCGTTAGCTGGGGATGGAATTTTGGTGATCCGTTATCAGGAACTGCCAACACGTCATTACTCGAAAACCCCACACACAATTTCACCGGCACAGGACCATTCACCATCATGCTTACCGTTACAAGCAGCAATGGTTGTGTTAGTACCTACAGTGGCCCTCCGATTACCATGAATGCCCTGCCAGTGGCCAGTTTTACCAATAACGATGCCTGCGAGCAAAGCCCGACCACCTTCACAAATACCTCTACCCCCAATTCAACAGGAGGAGGATTTATTTCCTACGCATGGAATTTTGGCGATGGAGGCACCTCAACACAAGCAAACCCGCAACACATCTTCCCGGGTTTCGGGAATTATGTTGTAACTCTTACTGTTGTGAATGACAATGGATGCAGCCATACAGCAACCCAAACTATTACGGTCAATCCGAAACCCATTGCAGACTTTTCATTCTCTGCCGCGAGTTGTGTGGGCAACCCGGTAAATTACTTTAATCAGTCATTTATGCCGGGTGGATCTACCTCCTTTATTGAAACCTGGCAGTGGGATTTTGGGGATGGGTCAACCATTCCTCCGATAGTATTCCCCAATGACCCCAATATTACGCACACTTTCTTAGGCACTGCAAGTTCACATGTTGTGCGGCTAACGGTAACTACTTTTAACGGTTGTACCTCTTTCATTGAAAAAACTGTTACGAGTGTTGCTTCGCCACTGGCCAACTTCTCAGTTGCCAACACCCTTTGTGCAAACCAGCCTGCCCAGTTTTCAGACCTTTCACAACCCACCGGAAGTATTCAAACCTGGAGTTGGAATTTCGGGGATCCCGGTTCAGGATTGGGTAACACCTCGACTATTCAGAATCCGGTTCATCAATTTTCGGCCGCAGGACCCTTTACCGTCATCCTTATCGTTACCAATGGCAATGGATGCGTACATTCCGATACTGTTGATATAACGGTGAATGCAAAACCATTTTCCGACTTTACGGCAACCACAGAATGCCTGGGAGAACTTACTACATTCACCAACTCAGCAACGGCACCTGCCGGAACAATTGCGTCCTATCTCTGGGATTTTGGCGACAATCAGACTTCTACTGCAGCCAATCCAACCCATTTATATGCTACTTCCGGTACCTATAATGTAAAACTGACCGTTGCAAGCAGCCTGGGTTGTGTGAAAGATACCACAAAGCAAATCGAAGTGCTGGGTAAACCCAACGCTTTGTTCAGTGTTGCATCACCCAATTGTTCGGGCGATTCAGTTCAGTTCAATGATCTCTCTTCCACACCCCATGGCACCATCGTGCGCTGGGAATGGGATTTTGATGATGGTACCGGCGCTGTGATCCATTTTCCTGACAATCAAAATGTGAAGCATAAATTCCCGAATGGCGGCACATTCAATGTTAAGTTGACCATCATCACATCCGACAGTTGCAATAATTTCAAAATTTTGCCGGTGCAGATCGGTTTCAGCCCTGTTGCCAACTTTACTTCTTTGCCCAGCGGATGTGCTTTGGCCATATTCCAGTTTACTGATCAGTCGCAGATGAACGGCGGACCTTCGATCACAACCTGGCATTGGGATTTTGGCGATCCGGGTTCGGGGGCCAATAATATTTCTACCACTCAGAATCCGACGCATAATTTTACCGTCGGAGGAATTGATACGGTTCGGTTGATCGTGACAAATGCCAATGGTTGTGTTGACTCCATTAAAAAAGTTGTGACCATACACGACGTGCCGACGGCTGAATTCTCCGCCGACACCTCCTGCATGGGAAGTCCGACGCAGTTTACCGATGCATCAACCACTCCAACCGGAACAACCATTTCAGTGTGGGCCTGGAACTTTGGTGACCCGGCCAGCGGCACCAATAATGTTTCATCAGATCAGGATCCTATCCATACCTTCAACACCCAGGGAACCTATACCGTTACTTTACAGGTTACGAATTCAAACCAGTGTGTGAAAGACACTTCCATGCAGATCACGGTGAATCCCAAACCTACGGCGATGTTCCAGTATACAGCCGCCTGTGTTGGTAGTGAAACGCAGTTCACGGATATGTCGATTGCTCCGGGAAGCAGCATTGATTCCCGGACATGGGATTTTGGTGACGGGACTCCTGTTGTTGTCAATGTAACCAACCCTGTTCACACTTATACTGCTGCCGGAACATACCAGGTGCAGCTTATTGTTTCGAACCTGGCCAATTGCAATGATACGGTTACCATACCGGTAATTGCACGCCCCAGGCCGTTGGCTGACTTTACCTCCACCGGGTATTTCTGTCCGTCAGGGAAGGTTGATTTTCAGGATATTTCCACAGCCACAGCATCTTCCATCGCCGAGCGTTTGTGGATTTTTGAACCCGGGTTTACCTCGAACATACCCAACCCAACCCACATTTTCCCGGTAACCAACATGACTTATCCTGTTACACTCACAGTAACTGATACATACGGATGTACAGACGACACAATTGTAGATATTTTCGTGAAACCAGGCTTTACTTTTTCATTTACAAATAATAATGCCTGTGAAGGTCATCCGACCCAATTTGATACAATAAATGTAACCCCTGGCGACAATCTTTATAATGTATCATGGAATTTTGGTGATCCGGGGTCAGTTCCCAACAACACATCCTTATTAATGAATCCTTCGCATACCTTCACAAAAGGGGGTACGTATATCGTGAAAATGAAGGCGTATAATTCTGATAATTGTGTTGACAGTGTTTATCATGAGGTAATTGTTTATGATGCTCCTGAACCATTATTCAGCGTTGTTTCCACCCCTTGCGACAGTACCTTGCATTTTACTGATTCCACACTGGTTAATGGAAGTGGGACCATTTCAAGTTGGAGATGGAACTTTGGTGACTCACCAAATGATTTGATTATTAATGCACCGGGACCCGGAGACATCTCTCATCTTTATACGAATCCCGGATTCTATACTGTTAAACTTGTGATGACCACTTCCAATGGATGCAGTGACAGCATTAGCAGGGTTGTGCAGCGTTATCCGTGTATCGCCTCTGGTTTTACTTTTAATGACACCCTGTGCGCCAGGAATAAAATTGCTTTCTCCGATACATCAATATCTACAGACTTGATCAATCAGTGGCAATGGACTTGGGGAGACGGTTCAGATACGATCTATAACGTGCATGCTACTCCGGTTACACATACCTATGCTGATAGTGGCACGTACTTCGTAAAACTGAAGATTTGGGCATTGGTTGAAGGGACAAACATCACTGACAGTTTGACCAGCAAAGTAATAGTCCGGCCAACACCCATTACCTTATTCTCGAATATCCCTGTTTGTTTGAATCAAATTTCACTTTTCAGGGATACATCCACCACCTTTGGTGTGGGAGTGTCGAAGTGGGAGTGGACACTTGGTACAAAACCAACAGATACCTCCAGTTTTAAAAATCCAAGTATCACTTACGATACTGCTGGTATTTATGATGTACAGCTGATCACTACCAACAGATACGGGTGTAAGGATTCTTTAACGAAGCCTACCAGGGTGTATGGTTTGCCAGTTGCCCGTTACGACAATACGATTGCCTGTACAGGCGATCCCACTTTCTTTACAGACAAGTCGGATACATCAGAAACCAAGTTAGGCTTCTGGCGTTGGAACTTTGGGGATATCACCTCAATGAGAGATACTTCAAACCTGCAGAATCCCAGTTACCGGTATCCAAACACGGGAGATTTTAGTGTGAGAATGATTGTTCGTGACAATTACGGCTGTATGGATACGGTTGATTCCACTGTAAGGGTAAACCCGACTCCAATGAGTTCGTTCACTGTGTTGAACGGTTATAACGGCAAGCAGGGACAGGTCAAATTAAATAACCTGTCGGTTGGTGACAGTTTGAGTTACAACTGGGACTTTGGGAATGGAAAGTATTCCTTTGAAAAAGATCCTGTTGCCCTCTTTACTGAAGATAATACATATACTATCAAACTCATTTCTGTAAATCAGTTTGGATGTTCCGATACCACTTTTTATACCTATGAGTTGCTCTTCAAGGGATTGTATGTCCCGAATGCTTTTTCGCCATCAGGAACCAACCTGGGAGTCAGGTTGTTCCAGCCAATCGGTATGAACCTGAAGCAGTATCATGTGACCGTATTTGACATGTGGGGACATTTAATGTGGGAATCCACCAAACTCGATGACAAGGGCATGCCAACCGAAGGGTGGGATGGAACTTTTGAAGGAGTATTGATGCCTCAGGCCAACTATATGTGGAAAATCAGCGCATTATTTGTGGATGATTCTCAATGGGAAGGATCTGATATTGGGGTCGGAGGCTCCACAAAGACTATGGGAACAGTTACATTAATCCGATAAACGCAAA
>CAZVNF010000055.1:18529-21622 GCA_964628215.1 uncultured Draconibacterium sp. | reverse complement strand
TGTCGTCGTGGGAAGGCAAAACCCGGGGAGGGGTTCTGGGGTATAAAATATTTGTATGGACCCTGAAATACCTGGGGCTCCGGTTTGCCTATTTTCTGCTCTCCTTCGTTGTTCTTTATTTTGTGGCCACTTCAGGTAAAGCCTTTATGGCCATTTTCCATTTTTATAAGGATATCATGAAGTTTAACCGGGTGAAAGCACTTTTCAGCATTTACCGCAACTATTACATGTTCGGGCAGATATTGCTGGATAAAATTGCCATGCTTGCCGGTTTTCAGCAGAGGTTTTCCTTCGATTTTGAAGGTGAAGAATACCTGCGCCAGATGCAGGATGGCGGGTTGCTTGTAAGCGCCCATGTAGGAAACTGGGAAATTGCAGGCCAGCTGCTGAACCGGCTTGAAAAGCGCATCAATATAATTCTTTTTGATGCTGAACATCAACGTATTAAGGGTTATCTTTCGGATGTATTGTCGAACCGTAATGTCAACTTCATCGTGATCCGTGATGATTTTTCGCATTTGACGGAAATCAAAAATGCCTTCGCCAATAAAGAGATCGTTGCCATGCATGGTGACCGTTTCATTGAAGGGAACAAGACTGTAACCCTCGATTTCATGGGCCGGCCGGCCGCATTTCCGATCGGTCCGGTAAACCTGGCCGCAAAATTCAGGGTTCCGGTTTCTTTTGTGTTTGCAGTGAAAGAAACCAGCAGCCACTATCATTTTTATGCTACCCCGCTGTGCCATGTTGCGTTTACAACAAACCTGAAACAAAGGGAAGAAAATTTCCGGAGCGCATTGAACATCTATACAATGAAATTCGAGGAGGTTTTACGCAGATACCCCTATCAGTGGTTCAATTATTATAATTTCTGGAGCCTTCCTGCGGTATTGCCCCTCTTACCTGACGCAAAAGTATGACCATGCACGAGAAAAAACTGCTCTTCATCTCGGCAAACCGGTATGCCACCCCCTACCCTGTTTACCCTCTGGGGATTTCCTATCTTTTCACCTATCTGAGCAGCCGCCTTCCTGATTACACAATTAAGATTTTCGACTTCAACCTTCAATCTCCTGAAGCATTCCGGGAATTTCTCCGGGAATTTCAACCCGACTATATCGGGCTTTCACTGAGGAATGTGGATGATGTGAATTTTTACAGCCAGGAGAGTTTTATAAACGGCTATAAAATCATCGTTGACCTTGTGCGTGAATCTACCAAAGTGCCTCTGATCATCGGCGGATCTGCCTTTTCCATCTATCCGCGGGAGTTGTTTTCCTTCTTTAACCCCGACTATGGAATTCATGGTGAGGGGGAAGAAAGCCTGTATAATTTTTTACTCAGTCTCGACAACGGTTCACCTGATCTGACCATTGACGGACTGGTTTTTCGCGATGGAGAAGATATTCGGGTCAATGGAAGAAAACACTTTATTAAAACGCCTGACCTGAATTTCGACACCGACCTGCTTAACTTTTACTGGGATAAGGCCGGAATGGTCAATGTTCAGACCAAACGTGGTTGCCCATACAATTGTGTATACTGCACCTATCCGCTTATTGAAGGTCATAATGTCCGGACCCTGGATCCGGATAAGATTGTGAATACCCTTCGCCAGCTTTATGAAAAACACAAAGTTGACTATGTGTTTTTCACCGATTCAGTGTTCAACATCAGCAACAGCTTCAATATTGAGCTGGCAAAAAAGATGATCGCCTCAAAGCTGCCCATGCACTGGGGCGCCTACTTTTCACCACATAACCTTACACTCGAAAACCTGAAGCTTTTCGCGGCAGCAGGGCTGACACATATTGAATTCGGCACTGAATCGCTGTCGGATACCACCCTGAAAAAATACGGGAAACATTTTGATGTGGAAGAAGTAGTGAGGGTTTCGGATTACTGCAACCAGGCGGGGGTCTATTTCTGCCATTTTATGATCATCGGCGGCTACGGGGAAACAGAAGAGACCATCAACGAGAGTTTTGAAAACTCCAAACGCATTGAAAATACTGTTTTTTTCCCGTTTATCGGCATGCGGATTTACCCGGGAACTGTTCTGCATGAGATTGCCTTGAAAGAAGGAATTGTTCATCAGGGCGATGATCTGCTCGACCCGGTATACTATATTGCTCCGGGAATAAACTACGACACGCTTAAGTTACGCGCTGAGCAAACAGGCCGCAGGTGGGTCTTTCCTGATGAGGATGTGGCCACGGTGATGAACCGCATGCGCAAACGGAAACGAAAAGGATCGCTATGGCATCATTTAAAGAAATAAATATCCCCCAGAAACCACCCATGGTGATGGTGGACAGGCTGATTGAAATCGAAGGAAATACCACGGTTACTTCGTTCCTTGTTCGTGAAGATAATGTTTTTTGCGAAAATGGAGTATTCCGTGAACCCGGCCTGATTGAGAATATGGCCCAAACTGCAGCAGCAGGTGCAGGTGTCAAACCGGGTATTACCGGCAGCAATGCACCCATGGGTTTTATCGGCGGGATCAGAAATCTGAAAATTCAGGATTTTCCAAAGGCCGGCCGGGAAATCAGAACATGCATTACCCTGTTACATGAGGTATTTGATGCAACGATTGTTCAGGGTGAAGTTTTTTTAGATGACCGGCTGATAGCCAGTTGTGAATTGAAAATTTTCTTAATTAAAAATTAGCTTATGGGAAATTCAACTGATGAAGTGAAAGATCAGCCAGAGAATACTAATGAATTGATATACACCTACAATCGTGAGCTTTTTTATCATTTTGACCGGGAAAAAGGGTTTACCCAGGAGGTTAATTACCAGAATCCTAATAACCAGGTGATCATCAAACAAAGCTGGGATGTTGCCGCACAACGTCTCGAAGAGGTTAAAGAATTGGTTATCATTGGAAAATTAAGTCCGGTTGCTTATTTCATGGAAAAGATCCTCATGGAAGTGCCCATGCTGGCAGCCTATATGGAAATTCCAAAATGGCGGGTCAGGAGACATATGAAAAGCAAAGTTTTTAAAAAACTCAAGCCGGAATTATTGGATAAATATGCGGGGGTATTTGGAATTACTGTTGAAGAATTAAGAAATCCGGGGTTTTGA
>CAZVNF010000055.1:0-18429 GCA_964628215.1 uncultured Draconibacterium sp. | reverse complement strand
AGGAGAGGGTTAGGGTGAGGTAGTTTTAGCGAGGGCCTGGGTTGAATTAGTATATGAAAAACAAACAATTATGATAAAATTAAATTTCGAACACCGGCAGGCAGGACATTGTGAAAGTGGTGTTACGCGGAACCTGCTGAATTACCACCATTTAAAGATCAGTGAACCCATGGCATTCGGGATCGGAGCCGGACTGTTTTTCAGTTATCTTCCATTTCTCAAAATGCAACACGCACCAACCACATCTTTCAGGGTATGGCCGGGACAGGTTTTCGACCGCGCAACAAAAGAACTTGGCGTGACAAGTGCAATTCACAGGTTCCGCAATCCCAAGGATTCGATGGACAAGCTGAATGCCGTGCTGGAACAAGGATACCCCGTAGGGCTCCAGGTAGGCACTTTTCACCTTCCGTTCTTTCCCCCGGAATACCGCATGCACTATAACATGCACAACATGATTGTTTACGGGCATGATAACGGAAACTATTTTATCAGTGATACCGTAATGGAACATCTCACTGAAATCACCTACGACGATCTCGTTCGTGTGCGGTTTGCAAAAGGAGCCTTTGCTCCACAGGGAAGAATGTATTACCCTACCCATGTGCCAAAAGATACCGACATCAGACCCGCCATTATAAAAGGGATCAGGAAAACGGCCAACAACATGGTCGGGATCCCTTTTCCGATTATCGGCGTGAAAGGCATCCGCTACCTGGCTGGCCGGATGCGTAAATGGGAAAAGAGACTCGGACCCGCCAGGGCATCTTACTATCTTGGACAGGTGCTTCGTATGGAGGAGGAAATAGGCACTGCCGGGGCAGGTTTCCGGTTTATTTACGGAGCCTTTCTTGAAGAAGCCTCCGTGGTGCTCAATCAGCCATGGCTGAAGGAATTATCTATCGAAATGGGTGAAAACGCCAACAAATGGCGGGAATTTTCCTACCTTGGCTCACGAAATTGCAAAAAAAGAGGAAAACCCGATCAATCATATGATTTTCTGGCAGATATCCTGCTAGAAGTGGCTGACCGTGAAGAGAAAATTTTCAAGAAACTCGCAACGATCAAATAGGCAAACATGGAAGAAAACAAAAACCCGGTATATAAAGACAAGGCTTACGGCCAGCACCGCGAACTCTCCTACTCTTATCAGGATGGCGGAAAATTTGAAAGAAATGTTGGTTTTCATGATGAAACCGACAGGCTTGTCCTGCAACAGGCATGGGATCTGTTTGCAGAACGAATTGAAGATGCCAGGCAACGTGTACTGGCCGGTAATGCGAGCCCCATTGTATATTATATGGAGAAAAACCTGCTTGACCCGATGAACCTGTCGATGATGGCCGGCATTGCCATCTGGCGTGTCAAATGGCATCTCAGGCCCGGGGTTTTTAACCGGTTAAATGACAAAACACTGCAAAAATACGCTGCAGCATTCAACATTACGACTGAACAACTTAAAAATAAAAATATCACGAAGGGACACGAAGAAATCACGAAGAACCACGAAGGAGAATAATTAATGTCTTCGTGTCTCTTCGTGATTTCTTCGTGGATCTTCGTGTAACAAACCATATATGGAAATGACAAAAACAATCATCAATTATACGCACCGTCAGGCCGGACATTGCGAAAGCGGCGCCACTTCCAACCTTTTCAAATTCAACGGACTTGACATATCCGAGCCAATGGCCTTTGGGATAGGCAATGGTTTGTATTTCAGCTACATACCATTTCTGAAAATCCAGTTTGCCCCGATGCTTTCCTTCAGGAATCTTCCGAATACCGTTTTCAAAAGATCAACGGCCTACATGGGTATTGAAGCCACTGTGGTAAAGAAGATCAAAGATCCTGCCGAGGCCATGCGCATGCTTGACCGCAATCTTGAGCAGGGAATACCCACAGGGTGCCAGGTTGGCGTTTTTCAACTGACCTTCTTCCCCCCTGAATACCGGATGCACTACAACATGCACAA
Organism: uncultured Draconibacterium sp.; assembly: GCA_964628215.1. Lineage (GTDB taxonomy): Bacteria > Bacteroidota > Bacteroidia > Bacteroidales > FEN-979 > CAIVAT01. The sequence continues at coordinate 16,454 of CAZVNF010000055.1, read as the reverse complement.
CCTGGTGGTGTTTGGCAAAGAAGGCAACATGTATCATGTGAGCGATACGGTTATGGAACATCCCCAGCTGATTACGTATGATGATCTTTTACGCGTTCGATATGCCAAGGGAGCCTTTGCCCCCCAGGGAAAAATGTACTGGATCCACCATGCGATCGACAAACCGGTGGATCTGAAACCGGCCATCATCATGGGAATTAAAAAGACTGTAAACGAGATGATCGGAATTCCTTTCCCGCTCATCGGGGTTAAAGGTTTGCGATGGCTCGCCCGGGATATAAAACGATGGCCTAAAAAGCACGGCACAGAAAAAGCTTCCTTTTACCTGGGGCAAATTCTGAGAATGGCCGAAGATTTCGGCACAGGCGGCGCAGGCTTCCGATATATCTACGGGGCTTTCCTGAAAGAGTCGGGAGAATTATTCAATAATCATCAGGAACTGCTTGAAGCATCGGACATGATGGGTAAAACAGCCAATAAATGGCGGGAATTTACTTACATGGGAGCCCGTAATTGTAAAAACCGGTCAAAACCTGAAGAGGATTACGGAACCCTTTCGGAAAAGCTTCATGAAATTGCAGGCAAGGAAGAAGAGGTTTATCAGAAACTTAAAAAAATCAAATTTTAATGTCCCGGCAACCCATTATTGAGATCAGGGAACTGACAAAAATATACAAGGGAGCCAGCGAACCGGCGGTGAATTCTATCTCGCTGGACATCTTCCCGAATGAGATTTTTGGTCTGCTCGGGCCAAACGGCGCAGGCAAAACCACCACGATCTCCATCTTGTGCGGTTTATTCCCTCCAACCGGCGGCAGTGTGATGATCGATGGCATCGACAGTCATACCAACCTGGAAAAAATCAAACAGATCATCGGGGTTGTACCTCAGGACATCGCCCTGTATCCGACACTTACCGGCCGTGAAAACCTCACATTCTTTGGCAATATGTATGGAATTTATGGTTCGGAATTGCGGGATAAGATAAACCATTACCTGAATGAATTCGGACTGGAAAAACACGCCAATAAAATAGTGAGCAAGTATTCTGGGGGCATGAAACGCAGGGTTAACCTGATCGCCGGCCTGCTGCATGATCCGAAAATCATCTTCCTCGACGAACCTACCGTAGGCATCGATGTGCAATCGCGTGTGGTGATCCTGGAATATCTGAAGGAAATCAATAAAAAAGGGGTGACCATCATTTACACTTCCCATTATATGGAAGAGGCAGAGCATTTGTGCACCAGGGTGGCGATCATCGACCGGGGAAACATCATCTCGCTCGGCAATCCGAAAGAACTGCTCGAAGGGCATCCGGAGTTTAAAAACCTGGAAAATATTTTCCTTCATCTTACCGGTAAAGACATGAGGGACTGAACATGAAGAAATATTTATCTGTTTGCCGTAAGGAGATGCTGCTGCTTCTCCGTGATAAATCAGGACTGGCGATGCTTTTCCTCATGCCTGTCGTACTGATCGTGATCTCTTCGCTCATGCAGGAATCTGCGTGGAATTCACTCTCCACTGATCCCAGCATCCAGGTCCTTTTTGTTGACAATGACATGGACAGCCTTGGGTCGCAGATCAAAAGCGGATTCAGCGGTTCCGAAATATTCGAAGTCATTGACAGTTTAGACCAAAAACCGTTAACCGACTCCATGGCAAAGGAGGCAGTTAAAAACGGTGATCACCTCATAGCCATTGTTGTCCCCAAAGGGGCAACCTCTACCATGCGGGCCAATGTGCGTCTTTCCGTTGCTAAAACTCTTGCAGGTTTTGGAATGGGAAACCCCATGCTGATCAATGGGATCAGCTTCCGTGATTCCGTGGATGTGACGATTTTCTTCGACCCGACTGTAAAAAAAACCTTTAAAAATGCCCTGATCAGTTCTGTCAGGGAGAACTATTACAAGTTCCAGACCGATTGGGTTTTTACCACTTTCAACCAGGAAATCGCCGTGCAAATGCCGATGTACAAACCTCCCAAAGAGGCTTTTAAGGAAATCCTCAGGTTTAAAGAGGAGTTTCCAACCTATCGGGAAGTAGAAATGGTTCCGAATGCATCACAACATAACGTTCCGGCCTGGACAATTTTTGCCATGTTTTTCATTGTGATCCCGCTTACCCAGAGTCTGATCCAGGAGCGTGAAGGAGGTGGTTTGTTCCGCCTGCTCACGATGCCGGTGCCGTATATGACACTACTGCTCGGAAAAGTTGGTGTTTACCTGATAGTCTGCCTTTTACAAACTGCAGCCATGCTGACGGCAGGTGTGCTGCTCCTGCCACTATTTGGATTACCTATGCTGATTTTGGGAGAAAACCTGGTGGCATTGTTTGTGATGACCCTTGTTGTTGCCATGGCTGCAGTGGGTTTTGGCCTCATGATCGGCACCATTGCCAAAACACATCAGCAGGCGGCATCATTCGGCTCTATCTCCGTTATAATCCTTGCCGCAATGGGCGGACTCTGGGTGCCGATTTACCTTATGCCGGTTTTCATGCGTGACTTTTCTACGCTAAGTCCTCTGAACTGGGCAATTACCGGGTTTTACAACATTTTTTTACGTGGGGGGAATTTATGGCAAATAGCTCCCCAGGCCATCAAATTATTGATTTTTGCATTGTCCACCATACTTATTACCGCACTCTACCACAGATATAAAAAGCCCTTGAACAGCTGATATGGAACTTACCGACCGCAAAGAAATAATCGTCAGGTTTTCGGAGGTTGACTCCATGCGCATCGTATGGCATGGAAATTACCTCAAATATTTTGAAGATGGCAGGGAATCCTTCGGGCTGAAATACAGCCTGGGATACCTCGATGTATATAAACACAATGTGATGATCCCTCTTGTAAAAATAAACTGTGACTACAAACGCCCTCTTGAATATGGTGATACGGCTATTGTAGAAACACGTTTTATCCCTTCGGAGGCGGCCAAGATCGTGTTTGAATATACCATATACAGACAAAAAGACCATGAAATAGCTGCAACCGGCACCTCCACCCAGGTTTTCATAACTCCTCAGGGGGAATTGTTACTTACTGCCCCTGATTTTTTCACCGGTTGGAAAAAGAGATGGGGTGTATAATGGCAAACGGTATGAAACCTGTTTACATAATAAATGACAACATCATTACCTCGCTGGGATTTACCACAGCTGAAAATATTTTGTCATTGGACAAAGGAATGATCGGAATACGCACAACAGATAACCCTGACCTCTATCCAACTCCGGTCCAACTCTCATGTGCAGATAACAACCTCCTGCAGATGAAGTTTGCTGAGGTCCTGGAAATCTATCAAAAAAGTACATCTGTAAACTCTTATACCCGTCTCGAGAAGTTTTTCATCCTGTCCATACATGATGTGTTGAAAAGCAGAATGGTCAATCCGGGTAACAACCGCACATTATTGGTTATTTCCACGACCAAAGGGAACATTGACTTACTGGAAAACAGGAATAAATCGGTTTTCAACCATAAGAGACTCTATCTTTGGGAGCTTGGCAGAATAATACAGCATTTTTTCGGATTTGCAAATGTCCCGATAATCATCTCCAATGCCTGTATTTCCGGGGTGGTGGCAGTTATGACGGCAACCCGGTTTTTAAAGTCGGGAGCCTATGACCATGCGGTGGTAACCGGCGGGGATATTGCTTCCGAATTCGTCATTTCAGGTTTTCAGTCCTTCCAGGCCATCAGCCCCAATCCTTGTAAGCCATTTGATTTAAACCGTACAGGACTGTCGCTTGGCGAAGGTTGCGGCACTATGGTGTTATCTGTAAATCCTGAAATGTCAGGACCCTCGCCTGTTTGCGTTGCCGGCGCTGCCACCAGCAACGATGCCAACCATATTTCAGGGCCCTCCCGCACCGGTGAAGAACTTAGCTGGGCTATCAGCCAGGCTATGAAGCAGGCCGGGGTAAATCCTGATGAGGTAAGCTATATATCAGCTCATGGCACTGCAACTCCTTTCAATGATGAAATGGAATCGAAAGCGATTGAATTCAGCGGTCTTTCTCACATTCCGGTGAATAGTTTCAAGGGCTACTGGGGGCATACCCTTGGCGCAGCAGGGCTGGTGGAATCTGTAGCAGCCGTTAACTCGGTCAGGAATAATTTCCTCTACCGCTCTGCAGGATTTGAAATTCCGGGTGTTCCGGCACCATTGAATGTGATCACTGCCAACCACCATGAAGAACTTAGTTTATGTTTAAAAACAGCGTCCGGCTTTGGTGGGTGCAACGCTGCCATCCTTTACCAGAAAGAGTAAAAATGGAACCAATTATTACCGCATATAGTCATATCCATGACAACAAGGTCCTGGTGAATGGCCGCCTGGTATTTTATCAGGAAAATATTCTTAAATTTGCAGACTTTGTAAAGACAGTTTTCAAGCAGGAACAGGTTGCATATCCCAAGTTCTACAAAATGGATGCGGTGAGCAAACTGGGGTTTCTTGCAGCGGAACTGGTTATGAAGGAGAATAAACCGGGAAGGTACCGCCCTGAAGAGGTGGGCGTTGTGTTGTCAAACTCAAGTTCAAGCCTTGATACTGACATTGCACATAACGAAACAATTAAAGATCGGTCAGGTTATTTCCCGAGTCCTTCTGTATTTGTTTATACACTTCCCAATATTGTGATCGGGGAGATTTGTATTAAAAATAATATCAAAGGTGAAAACGCCTTTTTGATCTCCGAGTCGTTCAACAGCAAACTGTTGTTTGATTATGTGAAGGAGCTTTTTAACAATGAACGGGTGAAAGCCTGTTTATGTGGATGGGTTGAAGTTTTGGGAAATAAATGCAATGCCATCGTTATGATGGTTGAGATGGCTGACCGGCCCTCTGTTGCCGGGGAATCAGGATTTACTCCCATCGCTTTTAATGTAGAGAATCTCAATTTTTTAAATGAAACGTAACTGATTTGATATTATGGATGAATTGATTTTAAAGCTGAAGAAGGAAGTAATAGAGCAATTAAACCTGGAAGATATTTCACCGGACGACATCAATCCTGATTCCGCCTTATTTGGTGAAGGTCTCGGACTGGATTCGATTGATGCACTTGAGCTGATTGTTTTACTCGAGAAGAACTACGGAATCAAGATCGAAGATCCCAAAGATGGTAAAAAAATCTTCTTTTCTATTCGCTCCATGGCTGAGTATATTACAGAGCATAAAAAATAAACCCCGATGCCCCAGCGGATATTCATTACCGGATACGGCATCATCTCCTGCATCGGCAATAATATAGAGGACAGTTTAGCCTCCCTGTTACAGTCAAAACCTGGAACAGGGGCGGTTCATCATGTACAGACCCTGCTGAAAGATGAATTGCTGGTGGGGGAAGTTCCCAAAACCCTGGATGAACTGTTTACCATGGCCGGGCTCACGCAGGTAGCCGGATATTCCCGGAATTCCCTGTTGGGCATCATTGCAGCCAAAGAGGCATTTAACCATGGAAAACTCGGTAAACACAAGGAACTGAAAACCGGGCTGATCTCTGCCACCACGGTTGGAGGGATGGACCAATGTGAACTCTTTTACAACGATTTCCTTACCAATGATACCCGCAATGCTTACATAGACACGTACGACTGTGCCGACAGCACTGAAAAAATTGCCGGTTTGCTTGGGGTTACCGACTTTGTAACCACCATCAGTACGGCCTGTTCTTCAGCCGCCAATGCCATCATGTTAGGGGCGCGTATGATTCGGGCAGGCAGGCTTGACCGGGTAATGACAGGAGGATGCGAATCACTTACAAAATTCCACCTCAACGGGTTTAATGCATTGAAAATACTGGATAAAGACCCGTGCAAGCCGTTTGACCAGCACCGTGCCGGGATCAACCTGGGTGAAGGAGCAGCCTACCTCGTTCTTGAATCAGAAGAAAGTTTAGCAATCACGGGAAATCTGGCGTTGTGCGAACTCGTTGGATGGGGCAATGCCTGTGAGGCATTCCACCAGACAGCCTCCTCCCCTGATGGCAAAGGAGCCTACCTCGCCATGAAAAAGGCGGTTGACATGAGCGGCCTTTCTACCGAAGAAATCGACTATGTAAATGCACACGGAACCGGAACAGATAACAATGATCTTTCCGAAGGCCATGCCATTGAAAGGCTGTTTGGCAACAGGGTGCCTATGGTCAGCTCAACCAAGTCATTCACAGGGCATACCACCAGTGCGGCGGGTTCCATTGAAGCTGTTCTGTCAATTCTCTGCCTGCAACACCAGGTAATCTGGCCCAACCTGAACTTTAAGGAACAGATCGCTGAGCTTGGTTTTTCCCCGGTTCAAAAGCTATTGACTGATATTCCGGTAAATGTTGTCATGTCCAATTCATTTGGTTTTGGAGGAAACGATACATCGCTGATCTTTAAAAAAGTTAATGTATAATTCAATATAAATGGCTTTCATCAATGGCATCGGCCTGATCTCTCCACAGAAAACTGCAGAAACACATGAATTTCTGACGGAGGTGATGGAATATACTGCTGATTATCTGAAGTGTATCGAGCCGGGTTACCGGTCGTATATTGATCCGATACAGTCGCGCAGGATGAGCAGGCTGATCAAAATGGGTATCACCTCTGCAAAAATAAGCCTGGCGGAGGCGGGTTGCACCATGCCCGATGCTATTATCACGGGTACAGGGTTGGGCAGTGTGGAGGATACTGAAAAAATTCTTGGTGAGTTGTCCAAAGATGAACGATTTTTAAATCCTACTCCATTTATCCAGTCAACCTATAACACCATCAGCTCGCAGATTGCGATTCAACTGAAATGCCACAACTATAATTCAACGTACGTTCATCGTACTTTTTCATTTGAGAGCGGACTGATAGACGGGCTGCTGCAGATTGAAGAACAAACCGCAGCCAATGTCCTGGCAGGAGCCATCGACGAGATGACGATGAACCACCTCCAGATCACCCGCCGCAATGGTCATTGGAAAATGGAACCTGCAAACAACATGACTTTGCTGGAGTCGGGAACCCCGGGTGCTCTGCCCGGTGAAGGTGCCGCATTTTTCGTGATAGGATCCAAACAACAGGAATCAACCTACGCAAATCTGAAAGATGTTGCCACTTGCATAAACCTCGATGGTTCATTCAATCCGGGGTCATTTCTGCCGGGTTTCCTGGGTAAAAACGGATTATCCCTGCACGACATCGACGTGGTGATACTTGGCATGAACGGCGATGCGAACTATGACCCTGTTTATACCCGGTTCGCCCGGGATTTTTTTCCGGAAAAGCCACAGGCATGGTATAAACATCTTTGCGGCGAGTACCATACTGCAACAGGGTTTGGACTTTATATCGCCTCCGGCATCCTTAAAAAGCAGGTTTACCCTGACATTTTAAAAATTAACTCTTATAACCCCGAAAAGGTGAAAAACATATTGATTTACAACCATTTCAGGAATGTGAATCATTCGTTTATATTGGTGAGGGGGTGTTAGAATGGGGAATATGGGAATGACGAATATGGGAATGACGAATATGGGAATGGGGAAGAGGGTTTATGTTACGGGGATTGGGATTATCAGTGCCATTGGGAATAATGTGAATGAAACACTGGAGTCGTTGCTGGCTGAGAAGTCGGGAATCGGTGAAATCACATTGTTTTCCACTTTGCACAAGGGAATTATCCCTATGGCTGAAGTGAAGCTGACAACCGAATCATTGCTGGAACGCACCGGACATCCCGGCAAAAAAAATCTCACCCGCCCGGCATTGCTTGGAATGACCGCGGCAGCTGAAGCTTTGGTTTCAGCCGGAATTCATGATACCAGGCAATATAAAACTGGTTTGATCTCGGCCACCACCGTGGGCGGCATGGAAAGAAGCGAAGAATTTTATGCGTCCTTTCTGTCAGATCCGAAGAAAGGCCGCCTGATCGATGTTGTAAACCACGACTGTGGTGACAGTACCGAAAGAATCGCCACCCACCTGGGAATTGAGGGTTTTGTCACCACAATCAGTACCGCCTGCTCTTCATCGGTAAATGCCATTATGTTTGGCTCGAACCTTATTAAAAGCGGGCATCTCGACAGGGTTGTGGTGGGTGGTACAGATTCTGTGACCAAATTCACCTTAAACGGCTTCAACACCCTGATGATCCTTGATAAAACGGGATGTCATCCTTTTGATGAAAACCGGGCCGGACTTACACTTGGAGAAGGAGCTGCTTTCCTGGTTCTCGAGTCGGAAGAGGTGGTGCGGAAAGAGCGTAAAACCATCCTTGCCGAAGTTACCGGCTATGGCAACGCAAACGATGCGTATCATCAAACGGCATCGTCGCCCGATGGTACCGGAGCTTTCCTGGCAATGTCGAAGGCCCTGGCCATGAGTGGTTTGAAGCCTGCAGATATCAGTTATATCAACATGCATGGAACAGGCACCCAAAACAATGACCTCTCGGAAGGGATAGCCGTAGAGCGCCTTTTCGGGGAAAACGTACCCCCTTTCAGCTCAACCAAAGGATATACGGGCCATACCCTGGGTGCGGCAGGTGCCGTTGAAGCAGTGATTTCTGTGCTTACCCTGCAACATCAGGTAATATTTCCAAACCTGAATTTTTCAACACCCATGAAGGAATTGCGGATAAAACCGGTTACGGTTGTGTCGCATCGCGACGTAACCGCGGTAGAGACGCATCGCGATGCGTCTCTACGCGATACGCCGATCCGCCATGTTTTATCCAATTCATTCGGTTTCGGCGGGAATAATTCGGCGATCGTTTTGTCAAATCCAACGACCAACATCCTATGACCAATATATATATCAACGGTTTAGGCAACGTGTCGCCCCAAAAAACGGCCACTGGATTTGAGACATCCAATGGCATGGCCATGCCATTTCTGGAAGACCCGGTAGCTTATGAAACCAATCAGCTCAGATGTATAGACCCTGGCTACAAAGAATTCATACCGGCTGAGATGATACGCCGGATGAGCAGGATCATTAAAATGGGAGTAGCCGCAGCAAAACTATGTTTGAGAGATGCCGGAACGGTTCAGGATGAAAACGGAGAACGACTGATCACCCCGGATGCGATCATTACCGGTACCGGGCTTGGATGTATGGAGGATACAGAAAAGTTTCTCATCTCCATGATCAAAAACAATGAAGAGTTCCTCACCCCTACCTCTTTCATCCAGAGCACACACAATACGGTGGCCGGTCAGATTGCCCTCCTGTTGCAGTGCCACGGGTATAATTATACCTATGTGCACCGGGGCATTTCGTTTGAAAGCGCACTGATAGATGCCGTTACACAGATAAAGCTTGGTGAATTCACCAATGCTCTGGTAGGAGGATCGGATGAACTTACAGCAAACTCCTTTGCCATCACTGCACGATTGGGTTATTGGAAACAAAAGCCGGTGAATTCATTGAACCTTCTTGAAGATTCGCAAAGGGGAAGCATTGCCGGTGAAGGTGCATCCTTTCTCTTTCTCGAAAATCAGCAGAGTGATCGTACCTATGCCCGGCTTTCCGGTGTTGATACCTTTCAAAAACCAGCTTCCCACGCGGAAGTCAGTAACAGGCTGGACGTTTTCCTTTCAACCATGGGAATTAGCAAAAAGGATATCAGCCTCGTCATTCTCGGGTTGAGCGGTGACCCGCGCACCGACCGCATTTACCACAGCCTGGTTGGAACAGATTTCAAAGGGACACCCCTTGCCGGTTTCAAGCACCTTTGCGGTGAATACCACACCGCCTCCTCCTTTGCCACCTGGCTCGCAGCCATGATCCTTAAAAATCAATATGTTCCGGATGTGGCTAGGGTCGGCAACCACCAGGCTGCAACCAGTCTGAACCATGTGCTTATCTACAACCATTTCAGGGAAAACAACCATGCTTTTATCCTGTTAAGCCGCCAGTAGATGTTTACATTCCGCCGCTTTACGCTGCTTTTTTTCATCCTTCTGCTGGGGCTCAACTTCCTGAATTTCATCTCTGGAAAATCACCGGAAGGGTTTTTTCAATCGCATACCTCCCTATGGTATCTCCTGCTTCTGACCCTGTACTTCGGTATTTCCATTGCAATGGCTTTTCTGCCCTGTACAAATTTTCATCACCCGGTAATTTGCCGGGGGATAACAAAAGAAAAAAAAGTTTCCATCACATTCGACGATGGTCCAGACCCTTTCAAAACACCGCTGATACTGGATATTCTGCGTAAAAACAATCTTAAAGCAACCTTTTTCTGCATCGGCAGCAATATTAACGGCAATGAGAAACTGCTGAAACAGATATACGATGAAGGTCACCTGATCGGCAATCATACATATACACATTCCAAATGGTTCGATCTGTTTCCTGCCGGGAAAATGAGAGCAGAATTGCTGAAAACCGACAACCTCATCAAACGAATCACCGGAAAACTTCCATTATTTTTCCGCCCCCCTTTTGGTGTAGTGAATCCCATGGTAAGCAATGCTCTGAAAAACAGCCACTGGCAGGCAGTTTGCTGGAACATTCGTTCATTGGACACCCTCAGGTCAGAACCACAAAAAATCATGGGAAAAATTATAAGCCAGCTGAAGCCGGGGTCAGTAATCCTGCTGCATGATGTAACGCAATTCACTGAATTTCACCTTGATGAGTTGATTCAACAGATACTGAAAACAGGCTATATAATTGTTCCGCTTGATAAACTCCTTAACCGGCCTGCGTATGGTTCGTAATTCACTTATACCTACAGGTAAATTTTCACTGCAAACACGGTTTGTACCTCATACTTTGAAAACATACCGAACCCTTTTATTTTTCATCATTGCATTGCTGGCAATATGGGTTCCAGATACAGTTTTTTCGCAGAACAAGCCCATGGATGCTGCATCTGTTGCAATATTCAAAACCCGGGTTGCTGAGGTGTCACAGAAAACAAAAACCATCTCCTGCGATTTCAGCCAGGAAAAGGAGATGAGCATGATTGCTGAAAAGGTAACTTCAAAGGGCAAATTCTACCTGAAAAAAGAGAAAATGCTCAGATGGGAATATGTACAGCCATTTTCATACATCATTGTTATAAACAACGACCTGATATCGATTAAAGACGAGAATAAGGTAAACCAGTTCAATGTTCAGTCAAACAAAGTCTTCCTTGAAATAAACCGGGTAATCCTTGGCAGCATCCAGGGTACATTGCTTTCCGATTCCAGGAATTTTCAGGCCACCTTTTTTGAAAATCCTGCAACATGGGTTGTAAAGCTGAAAACACTCTCTCCAAAACTGAAAGAGTCGCTTTCTGAAATTATTCTCTACTTCGACCGGAAGGATTATACCGTTAACAGGCTGGATATGAATGAACCCGGGGGAGACTGCACCCGTATCAGCTTCACTGCCAAAAAACTCAACCAACCCATTGCCGATGAAAAGTTTGTGGTCAATTAGCATCGTAATACTATTTTTAGCGGGATGTGTGTCAGTAAAACCATCGCACATCACACGCTGTGCATCCTATGCAACCCCTCAATCATCAGGCGTTACCCGGTATACACCCCCAGTTAAAAGTCACATGTTCAAAGCAACACTTGATATTAAAAAGCACCATCTTACAGGGCTTTTAATTGTAAAGAGAATGGATAGTGCTGTGCCACTCGTGTTACCGGAAGGTATCACTTCTTCCCCGGCCCCGGACCGGAAAGCGAGGGGTGACAGCCAAAAAGTTTACAGGGTTGTATTTATGAATGAAATCGGCATGACATTTTTTGACCTTGAAATAAAAACAGATAGTTTCAACGTGATTTCCTCCTTTGAATCGCTGAATAAAAAAGCGTTGATGAACATCTTTGAAACTGATTTCAGGATTCTGACCTGGGCCGGACCGTTGAAAACAAAAAACACTTACCGCCGGCAGGATACACAAAACCTTGTTATATCAGGCAAAGCCGGTAAATACCAAACATGGCAAACATTTTCACCAGGTGGAGATACCCTTTACACTTTTGCAGCAAAATCAACCATTGCCGATCCGGTAATTATTCAATTTGAAAATTATTCAGAAGGATTTCCGTTGAAAATCACCCTCGAAAATCCCTTTATCGGAATGAAACTAACCCTCCGAAAACTCAAGAAATAGTCAATATTCTCACTCATTATTGCTCATTGCTCATTGCTCATTCTTCATTGTTCATTGCTCATTGCTCATTGCTCATTCTCCCCTGCAATATTCAAACTATAAATACTACTCAAACTGGCAAAATACGCTCCAAGGTCCACATCCAGTTCCTTAAGCAACCCATTGTGCAGGTCATAAACCCATGCGTGAATTTGCGGAAACCCGGTTTGCTTCCACTTTCGTTGTACATGGTCTATTTTGGCAATATTTACACATTGTTCTATCACGTTCAGTTCGACCAGCCGGTCAAATTTCTGATGAGGATCTGAAATATTATCGAGTTCCTGCTGATGGATCCGGTAAACATCCCGAAGCGTCTGCAGCCAGCTGTTCAACTGCCCCATGTCGGTTGGATGCAATGCCGCCTTTACCCCTCCGCAACCATAATGCCCGCAAACAATGATATGCTGTATTTCAAGAAATTCGACAGCGTACTGGATCACCGCGTTGATATTGTTATCGGCACTCACAACCATGTTGGCGATGTTACGATGTACAAAAACCTCTCCCTCATCCAGCCCCATGATCACATTGGCGGGCACCCGGCTGTCTGAGCAGCCGATATAGAGAAAATGGGGTTTCTGGTCAATGGCCAGTTTTGTGAAAAATTCCTTGTCGACAGCCAGTTTGCTCTGAACCCAGGCTTTGTTGTTTTCGAATATCTGATCGTATAGATCCATGGTTTTTTTTGATAAAAGTACAGAATTTTTCAATATACCTCAACCCCCAGCCCCTTCCGGGAAAGCACCTCAACCCCCAGCCCCTTCTCCTGAAGGAGAAGGGGAGTATTCCCTCTCCTTGAGGAGAGGGTTAGGGTGAGGTATTTTTGTATCTTTAGCAAAAAAAACAATGAACAAAAACTACTCCCGATATATTTTCATTTACTTGTTTTTCTTGCAGTTATCTTTTTCATCCTGGGCCGGCCCCGGTGATACCACCACCATTCAAACCTTTACGTTTGGCTCACCCCAGGAAGGCAGGTTTCTTTTTCCTGACAAGATGCACCGCTGGAATAAAATTCTGATGGAGTATACCCTGAAATGCAACCCTGCCCAAACTCCTGCCTGCGGTGAATGGGACTATCTCACCTATACCTACCTGTATAAACATACCGGGCAGTGGGATTCAACCAGGTATTCCCATACCAACTATACATTCAATGGAGAAACACCTGATTCAATGATGTTTATGAATTCAATATCATGGTCATTTGTGCCCTATTTTGAATATTTCAATACGCAAACCAATCCCGGTTCTACCGCAATTGCAGGTGACAGCACCAACAGTTCCCATCAATTCTTTAGCAACAGTGCCACCGATTCGCGGTCACAATTTATTTTCACCAAAGGTGAATTAATCCAGGGGGGCCTTTATGCCGGCGGAATAACCGGGCTGCGATTCAAATTTTCCGGGGTCGGGAGTAGATTGAATAAATTAAAGATCCGGATAAAGAATACCCAGGTCAATTCACTGAATGTGAACAATATGGATTCTGACGGCTTTACTGAAGTCTGGCTCCGCGACTGGCAATTTTCAGCCACCGGCTGGAATACACTTCGTTTCACCTATCCATTTGAATGGGATGGCACTTCAAACATTTTGGTGGAAATCAGCTACGAAAAGCGTTTATCCGGTGGCTGGAATGAGAATTACACCGGAACTACCGGCCCCTTCTCAGTGGTAAGTTCACCCGTAGATGACAGGTATCTGAAATTCAGAGACATGGATTATGTGAATGTTCCTTCATCGGTATTTGCATCACTCGATAGTGCCGTTACTATTGCATTCTGGCAATACGGCGACCCAATACTGCAACCCCAGGACAATTCCATCTTTGAAGGGCTTGACAGCACAGGGAGAAGGGTATTGAACGTTCACCTTCCATGGAGCAACGGGAAAGTTTATTGGGATGCGGGAAGTGATTCTTCCGGCTATGACAGGATCAGCCAGGCGGTGAGCGACCCTTCAAAATACCGTGGAAAGTGGAATCACTGGGCATTTACAAAAGATGCAACCAAAGGCAGGATGAAAATATACCTGAACGGTCAGTTATGGTTTAACCAGGGATCCAGGTACCGCTCCCTTGAAGGGATAACGCAATTCAGGATCGGCAGTGACGGATCGGGCCAAGGCAGTTTTTACGACGGGAATATCGATGAGTTTACAATCTGGGGCAAAGCCCTCAGTGATACTGCCATACGCGCGTTCATGTACAAAGACATTACCGCAGATCATCCTGATTACTCAAACCTTCTGGCCTATTACCAGTTCAATTCAGGAGAAGGATTTACTGCCGTGGATGCGGCGCCAGCCGGACGTAACGGAACTCTCGGGGGCTATCCCGAATGGCAAAGTTACCAGGGGGTCAACCTTTTCAGGAATATGGCCACAATAGCCGACCGCCCCTGCATAATGCTGGAACAGGGATCGTATAATCCTGCAACCCTTGATTCCACCTTCAAAGTGGACACCCTCGCCAAATCACCGATCATGATTGTCATGTATGGAGATACCGTGCATCCGTATCTGCCAACAGACACACTCACGAAATACCCGGCCTGGTATTCCGGTTATATATACAATTCGCAGGGCAAACCCATCGATTCCACACTGATGCCCCCTGACGGATTATTGCGCAAAAAAAGCTATTTTTATTACGGAAAGCCTTTCGAGATCCTTGAACGGTTTGAACTTGCCAGGTACATCACCCCATACGGCAACAACCTCAGCCTCGGGGATGGCTGGACCTGGCAATTCGACCTTACCGATTATGCATCGCTGCTGCACGATTCGGTGCACCTTTCGGCAGGCAACTGGCAGGAATTGCTCGATATGAAGTTCAGGATGATCGAAGGCACCCCTCCCAGGGACGTGCTTGGAATTAAAAACATCTACTCGGGAAACCACGGCTATGCAGATGAAACACAGCATAATCTCCCCCCGGTGACGATTAAAACAGATACAAATATTCGCAATGCCCGGTTAAAGATGCGCATCACAGGCCATGGGTTTGGCGGAACACTGAATTGCTCGGAATTTTGTGCGCGAACCAATGAACTGAAAATAAATGGAGTGCATGCGTATGATCACCTCGTATGGCGCAATGACTGTGGCCTTAATCCGCTTTATCCTCAGGGAGGAACCTGGCTTTACGACCGCGCTGAATGGTGTCCGGGTGCAGAAGTCCGCACCAAAAATTTTGAATTATCCCACTTTATCATTCCGGGAGATTCCATGACAATTGATTATAATCTTCAGCCCGGCTATACCTGGGACGGACAAGGCAGCTGGCCCTATTATTCCATTGAATCCCAGCTAGTCACCTATGGCAAGCCCAATTTCAGGACCGATGCCGCCCTCGAAGAAGTTCTGGCTCCGAACAACGATAAACTTTATAACCGCTATAATCCCTTGTGCGGTCGGCCATTCATTGCCATAAAAAACAACGGTTCCGATCCACTCATCAGCCTGGTTATCGACTTCGGGCCGGCAGGAGGAAAAATGCAATCCTTCACATGGACAGGAAACCTCGCTTTTCAGGATACCACCCGGATCCTTCTGCCGGCTATTGACTGGACCGACTGGACCGGTGGAGATAACCGCTTTCTTTTCCGGTTGCGTCTGCCGAACGCAAAAACTGATGAAAACACCATCAATGATGCCATGAGTTCACCTTTTTCGATTCCACCTACTTATGAAAACCAGCTGGTGTTCAAATTTAAGTCCAATCACATGGCCGGGGCGCTGGGTTGGACAATCATTGATCAGGATGGCAATATGGTTTATCAAAACAGCCTCATTCAAAACAATACCATATACGCAGATACATTTAAACTTTCAAAAGGCTGTTACCGGCTGATAATCAGAAATACAGAGGGTGAAGGAATAAGTTACTGGGCCAACATGCCGCCTTATGGCAATGGAACATCCGGTTATGCAAGGTTGTATACCATGTCGGGACAGTTGGTAAAATCGTTCCAGGGAGATTTTGGCCGGGAAATCGCGCAGAGTTTTACCGTGGGAATGACCATCGATGTGCCGGAGCTCAACCCGGCAGGCTATATAAACATCTATCCCAATCCTACCCCTGGAAAATTTGACATTTCACTGATCCTTGACCGGGCCCAGAGTATCACCATCCGGGTAAACGATGCCATGGGGCATGAAGTCAGCCACTGTACATATTCAGTTCCTGAAAAATCGGTAATTCCCATGGATATCGGTAACAGTCCGGCAGGAGTTTACTTTATAACGATCGTAACAAAATCGGGAACCACGATCAGAAAAATAGTGAAGTATTAG